>CAZFRR010000287.1:0-3775 GCA_964521405.1 uncultured Streptomycetaceae bacterium
TGGCGCGCACGGTGACCACCGGCGGAGCGATCTCGGGGTATTGCGCGATCGGCAGCACGCGCATCGCGGCCAGACCCGCGATGACGATGAAGGTCGAGAGCACGGCCGCGAAAATCGGCCGGTCGATGAAAAAGCGTGACAACATATGCGGCCGCCTTTACTTCTTCTTCGCCGCGTCGGATGAAGGGGGGGACTTGGTCTTGCCGGCCTCGGCAGCGGCCGCATTATCCGAGATCTGCACCGGCACGCCCGGGGGCATCAGCGAGAGCTTCATCACGCCTTCCACCACCACGCGGTCGCCGGGCTGGAGGCCGCCGTTGATAATCCAGCCGTCGCCGGCCCAGTCGCCCGCCTCGACCAGGCGGATCTGCGACTTCCCTTCGGCGTCGACGAGGAAGACGTACTTGCCCTTGGGGCTTTCCATCACGGCGCGCTGCGGCACGACGATCGCGCCCGGGCGCACCGCTCCGTGCAGCATGACGCGGGAGAATTCGCCGGCGCGCAGCGCCCCGCCGGGATTCGGGAACTCGGCGCGGGCTTCGCTGGTGCCGGTCTGCGAGTTGACCCGCGCATCGCGGAAGTTGAGCACGCCTTCGCGCGGGTACGCGCTGCCGTCCGAGAGCTTGAAAGTCGCCTTGAGGCGCCCGTCGGCGGGCAGCTTCAGCCGGCCGGACTCGAGGTCGCGACGCATCGCGAGGAAGTCGCGGTCGGGCACGCCGAAAATCACGTGCATCGGGTCGGTCTGCGTGACGGTGGTGAGCAGCACGTTGGGCCCCGACACCAGCGTGCCCTCGGAGACCACCGCGCGGCTGGCGATGCCGGAGATCGGCGATTCCACCCGCGTGTAATCCAGGTTGAGTTTCGCTTCGTTCATTCGCGCGCGGATGCTTTTGACTTCGGCCTCGGCCACCTGCTCGGCGGAGACGGCGTCGTCGAGTTCCTTCTGGCTCGCCGCGCGGGCCTCGAACACGGGCTTCAGGCGCGCGCTTTCGCGCTTGGCCTGCGCGAGCCGCGCTTCCGCGACCCCCAGGTCGGCTTCCGCGCGGGCGAGGGCGACCTGAAACGGCGCGGGGTCGATGGTGAAGAGCGATTCGCCCTGCCTGACGGCGGCGCCTTCCTTGTAATTGCGCTTCAGCAGGATGCCGGTCACGCGCGCGCGCACCTCGATCTCACGGTAGCCGGCGGTTTGCGCGACGTATTCGTAGGTGACCGGAACGTCCTTCGGCTCGACGGTCATCACGGACACCACGGGAGGCGGGAATCCGGGCGGGCCGCCGGCGGGCTGGCAGCCGGCGGTCATGAGCGCCAGGGCCGCAGTCAAGACGGCGGGCAGCACGGCGAGCAGCCGCGGTCCGTGCCGTGAAATGGCGGAGTGTCTTGTCATCATCTTCATCCCCTAATCCGGCGGGGCGCGGATCGCTTGCGGGTCCGGCCCGTGACTCTTGCGAGGCGTGGCTAGTTTACATACAATCGTGAATGTATGTAAATACCTGGCTTATGACAACCGGTTGACGACCGCCGCGGCCTTCGCGCCGGGCAATGGAGATCCCTTTAGTGGTACGACGCACCAAGGACGAAGCGCAGGAAACCCGCAACAGCATCCTCGACGCCGCCGAGCACCTCTTCAGCGAGCGCGGGGTTTCGCGCACCTCGCTCGAGGACATCGCCCAGGCCGCGGGCGTGACGCGCGGCGCGATCTACTGGCACTTCAAGGACAAGAGCGACCTTTTCGCCGCCATGGTGAACCGGGTCACGCTGCCGATGGAGGCTATGGTGGCGCGCAGTAGCGACGAGTCTGTCGAGGACCCGATTGCCTCGTTGAAGGCGTGCGCTGTCGGCGCCCTGAAGCGGACCGCGACCGACCCGCAATGCCAGCGCGTGTTCGACGTGGTCACTCACAAATGCGAGTACCTCGGCGAGATGGAGGGCGTGCAAGAGCGCATCAGCAGCATCCAGAAGGGTTGCGTGGACAGCGCGGAGAAGGGGCTGCGCAACGCGATCAAGCGCGGCCAGCTGCCGGCCAGCGTCAACCCGCGGCTCGCGGCAATCGGGCTCGATGCACTGCTCTTCGGGCTGATCTCCTCCTGGCTTGCCAACCGTGGCTACCTGAATCTGGAGCGGCAAGCCGAGGCGATGATCGATCTTTACCTGGAGGGCCTGCGCGGCCGGCCCGCCGCGCGCGCTCGCGCGGCGCGATCGCCGCGCAAGGTTCCCGCCCGGCGGCATCACTAGAGATATCCATCAAGCTTCACCCGAACCATCGGCGGGCTGCATGGCCCGCCGGATGTTTTTTGGCGTAGCATATTTCCCGCAGACACCACCAAGGGGGATCCATGCAGGCTCTGTGCAATCTGGCGAAGACCTACGCGCCGCTCGCCGGCCGCGTCCTGATCACCTTCATCTTCCTGAGGTCGGCGTACGGGATGATGTTCGAGTTCACGGCAGTCGCGGGCATGATGGCGAAGAAGGGCATGCCGTTCTCGGAGCTGCTGCTGTCCGGCGCAATCGCGTTCGAGATCGCGGGGGGCTTGATGGTGCTGTTCGGCTGGCACGCCCGCGTCGGCGCGCTGCTGCTCGCGATCTTTCTCGTGCCGGCGACGCTGATTTTCCATAACTTCTGGGCGGTGGACCCGGCGCAAGTATCGAGCCAGCTGAACCACTTCCTGAAGAACCTCACGATCCTCGGCGTCCTCGTCTTCATCATCGGCATGGGTTCCGGGCCGATGAGCCTGAAGGAAGACAAACAGGATTAACCGCCAAGCCTGCCCCGGACTCGATCCGGGGACGCCAACAAGACCAGGAACAATATTTGAACCGCCAAGAGCGCCAAGAGAAGCCAGTACAAGAATCGGGGTTTACACGGTGAATGGCAAAGCAGGGCGCGTGGCGCGGCGCATGGCGGAGATCGAGCCGTTCCACGTGATGGAGCTGCTCGCCCGGGCGCGCGAGCTGGAAGCGCAGGGCCGCTCCATCATTCACATGGAAATCGGTGAGCCGGATTTCCCCACGCCGGAGCCGGTCATCCGCGCCGGCATGAAGGCGCTGGAAAAAGGCGAGTTGTTCTACACGCCGACTCCCGGCCTGCCTCAATTGCGGGAAGCGATTTCGGGCTTCTACCGCTCGCGTTACGGCGTCGAGGTTCCCGCCTCGCGCATCCTCGTCACCACCGGTTCGTCCGCGGCATTGATGCTGGCGTGCGCGGTCCTGGTCAATCCCGGTGACGAAGTGCTGCTCGCCGATCCCGGCTATCCCGCTAACCGGCATTTTGTTCGCGTGGTGGAGGGCGTGCCGCGCGCGGTGCCGGTGGATGCCTCGAGCAGCTACCAGTTGACGCCGCAGCATCTCGAGAGCAACTGGGGACCGCGCACGGCTGCGGCACTGGTTGCCTCGCCGTCCAATCCCACCGGCACCCTGATCTCAACCGAGCAGCTCGCGGAGATGGCGGAGATCGCGCGCGGCAAAGGCGGCACGCTGATCGTGGACGAGATCTACCACGGGTTGGTTTACGGCGAGGACTACACGACGGCCCTGGCACTGGCCGATGACGTGTTCGTCATCAACAGTTTCTCCAAGTACTTCAACATGACCGGGTGGAGGCTGGGCTGGATAGTGGCACCGGAGCCGTACGTGCGCGAGCTCGACAAGCTCGCGCAGAATCTGTACCTGGCGGCGCCGACGCTGTCGCAGTACGCCGCGCTCGCCGCGTTCGACCCGGAAACGCTCGCGATACTGGCGAAGCGCGTGCGGGAGTTCAAGGCGCGCCGCGACTACCTGG
>CAZFRR010000288.1:0-58158 GCA_964521405.1 uncultured Streptomycetaceae bacterium
TGCAGCTCCCCCGACCAGCGCACCACCCGGAAAAAGCGCAGCCGCACCGCGGCGTGCGCGTAATCGTAATCGCGGGTGAGCCAGGGATAGGCGCGCACGACTTCGATACCGAGCTCTTCGCGCAACTCGCGCTTGAGCGCATCAACCGGCGTCTCGCCCGGCTCGACCTTGCCGCCGGGAAACTCCCAGTAGCCGGCGTAGACCTTGCCCGCCGGGCGCTGTCCCAGCAAGAAACGGCCGTCGTCGCGCAGCATGACGGCTGCCGCGACTTCGACGCGGGCGGAGGTTTGGGAACGGGGGGGCGAGGAACGAGGCGCGGAACGCACTAAAGGGGTTTCGCCCTAGGTCTTCAGCTTGGCTTTTCCCGCCCAGTCGCGGGCGAACTGCCAAGCGACGCGCCCGCTGCGCGAGCCGCGCTGCAGGGACCATTGCAGCGCCGCTCGCTGCGCCGCTTCCGAGCGGGCGCCCGGCGCCTTGAAGTGCTCCAGCCAGACCGCCACGATCTTGAGATAGTCGCCCTGGTCGAAGGGGTAGAACGAGGCCCACAGGCCGAATCGCTCAGAGAGCGATACCTTCTCCTCCGAGGTTTCGCTCGGATGGATTTCCTCGCCGACGTGCTTGTAGTCGAGGTTTTCCTGCATGAACTCCGGCATGAGATGGCGCCGGTTGGAGGTGGCGTAGATGACGCAGTTGTCCGTGGCCGCCGCGATCGAGCCGTCCAGCACCACTTTCAAGGCCTTGTAGCCCGGCTCATCAGCTTCGAACGAAAGATCGTCGCAATAAAGTATGAAGCGCTCGGGACGGTCGCAGATGCGGTCGACGATATCGGCCAGGTCCACCAGGTCCTGCTTTTCCACCTCGATCAGCCGCAAGCCCCGCGGAGCGTACTTGTTGAGCAACGCCTTGATGAGCGAGGACTTGCCGGTGCCGCGCGCGCCGGTGAGCAGCACGTTGTTGGCGGGATGGCCCTCGACGAATTGCCGTGTGTTTCCCTCCACCAACGCTTTCTGTGCATCGATGCCCTGGAGATCGCGCAGCACGATGCGGTGCACGTGCCGCACCGGCTCGATATAACCCCTGCCGTTCTTCTTGCGCCAGCGGTAGGCGATCGAGGCTTTCCAGTCCGTGGGGGACGCCTCCCGCGGCAGCAGCCGCTCCAGGCGGGAAATCAGCCCTTCGGCCTGCTTGATCAACTTGGCGGTGTCAGCCATTGGTGGAATGTTGAGTTTTGAATGTTGAGTTTTGAATGATAAGTCTAGAGTGTTGAGTTGTCGGCATGCGAATAATAATTCAACATTCAACACTCAAAATTAAGCACTCCGTCAGGGTCAGGTGCGGTATTCCGCATTGATCGTGACGTAGTCGTGCGACAGGTCGCAGGTCCAGACCGTCGCCGCAGCAGGCCCCCGGTTGAGAACGACTCGCACCGTGATCTCCGCCTGCTTCATCACGCGCGCCCCATCGGCCTCGAGGTAACCGGGATGGCGCCCGCCGTTCTTCGCCACCAGCACATCGTCGAGATAGAGGTCCACCTTGTCCACCGCGAGATCGGCGATGCCGGCATAGCCGACCGCCGCGAGGATGCGTCCGAGGTTGGGGTCTGAAGCGAAGAAGGCGGTCTTGACCAGCAGTGAATGCGCGATGGCGTAGGCTACCCTGCGGCACTCCTCCTCCTTGCGCCCGCCTTCGACGCGGACGGTGATGAACTTGGTGGCGCCCTCGCCGTCCCGGATGATCGCCTGCGCAAGTTCGATCGCCACCGCCGTGACGCCCTCCGCCAGCGCTGCGTATTCGGCACTCTTGGCGTCATTCACTTCCAACATGTCAGCGGCCCCGGTCGCAATCAGCATGAAGGAATCGTTGGTCGAGGTGTCCCCGTCCACCGTAATGCAATTGAATGAGCGGTTCGCCGCCTGCGCGGCTAGCGCTCGCGCGAGCGGCAGCGCCAGCCTGGCGTCGGTGGCAACAAAACCGAGCAGGGTGGCCATGTTGGGATGAATCATGCCGGCGCCCTTGGCAATGCCGGTGATGGTGACCTCCGCGGCCCCGACCTTGACGCGGCGCGAAGCCGCTTTCGGCAGCGTGTCGGTGGTCATGATCGCCTGCGCCGCCGCAAACCAGTTGTCCTCGCGGGCATCGGCCAGGCACGCGGGCAGCCCGGCGGCGATTTTTTCGATCGGCAGCTGTTCCATGATAACGCCGGTCGAAAACGGCAGCACCTGCGTTGATGAGCAACTCATGAGCCGGGCCAGTTCGCTGCAGGTCTGGCGCGCCGCGGCAATTCCTTCCTTGCCGGTGCCGGCGTTGGCGTTGCCGGTATTGACCACGAGCGCGCGGATCGATGTGTCCGGGTCAAGCATCGTGAGATGTTGCCGCGCCACCACCACCGGAGCGGCGCAGAACCGGTTTTGCGTGAACACGCCTGCCACGCGGGCACCGGGCACAAGCTTCATCACCAGCAGGTCCTTGCGCGCGGACTTGCGGATACCCGCCTCGGCCACGCCCAAGGCGAGCCCCTTGACGGGCAACAGTCGCTTCGGGTCCGGCGGCTTCAGGTTGACAGGCATTGGTTTGCGCGGCGAATCGACATCACCCTGCGACGATTATATCGGGACAATCGGAATTCTAGCGATTGGTTGCAGGCGACCTGGAAACCAGGTTTCTGAACTTCGATATGTCAGGGTCGCTGTAAGGCGAGCCTGCCGTGGGCCACCGTCAGGTGAGCCTGCCGTGGCACTGCTTGTACTTCTTGCCCGAGCCGCAGGGGCAAGGATCGTTGCGCCCCACCTTCTGGCCGGGGCGCACGAACGGCTGCGGCCGCTCGGCCACTGTGATGTCTCCTTCCGCCACCGCCTCGACCGCGGTGTCGCTGCCGCCCGCGTATTCCGCGTGCTGGTACTGGATGTTCTTCGGCGCCTCCAGCGCTTCAGCCGCCGCGAGTTCTTCCGCGCTCTTGATCTGCACCATCATCAGGATCTTGGTGACTTCGCTCTTGACCGATTCCAGCATCATCGAGAACAGCTCGAACGCCTCGCGCTTGTACTCCTGCTGGGGATTCTTCTGCGCGTAACCGCGCAGGTGGATGCCCTGGCGCAGATGGTCAAGCGCTGACAGGTGCTCGCGCCAGTGCGTGTCCAGGCTCTGCAGCATGATCGCGCGTTCGTAATGGCGCATCGCCTGCGGCTCGACGCTGGCCGTCTTGTCCTGATACCCCTTGCTCGCCGCCTCGACGGCGCGCTCGATCAGCGCCCCCCGCTCGAGTTCCGGGTCATCCTTGAGCCAGCGCCCGACGGCGATGCTCAGGCGCAGCTCGGAATCCAGCGCCTTCTCCAGCCCCGCCGGATCCCATTGCTCCTCCAGGCTCTCCGGCGGAATGTGCTGGTTCACGTAGCCGCCAATGACGTCGGCGCGCATCGCGTTGAGCGTCTCCGTGATGTCGGACGATTCCAGCAGCTCGTTGCGCTGCTGGTAAATGACCCTTCTCTGGTCGTTCGCCACGTCGTCGTATTCGAGCAGATGCTTGCGCATGTCGAAGTTGCGCGCCTCGACCTTGACCTGGGCATTCTCGATCGAGCGCGTCACCCAGCGGTGCTCGATCGCCTCGCCCTCGGGCATCTTGAGGCGCTCCATGATCGACGCCACCCGGTCGGAGGCGAAGATCCTCAGGAGCGGGTCATCGAGCGCGAGATAGAACCGGCTCGACCCCGGGTCGCCCTGGCGCCCGGAACGACCGCGCAGCTGGTTGTCGATGCGGCGCGACTCGTGCCGCTCGGTGCCGACGATGTGCAGCCCGCCGGCGGCCACCACCTGGTTGTGCAGCTTCTGCCAGTTGAAGCGGATTTCCTCGACTTTCTTGCTCTTCGCCGCATCGTCGAGCGCCGCGTCCGCCAGCACCCCGTTGATCTCGGGCTCGGGATTGCCGCCGAGCACGATGTCGGTGCCGCGCCCCGCCATGTTGGTAGCAATGGTGATCATCTTGGGACGCCCGGCCTGGATCACGATCTCCGCTTCGCGCGCGTGCTGCTTGGCGTTCAGCACGTTGTGCGGCAGCTTCTCCTTCTGCAACATGCCGGAAAGCAGTTCCGAGTTCTCGATCGAGGTAGTGCCGACCAGCGCGGGTTGGTCGCGCTCAAAGCAATCCTTGATGTCGTTGATGATCGCCTGGTGCTTCTCGCTCGCCGTGCGATAGACCTGGTCCATGCGGTCCTCGCGGATCATCTCCTTGTGGGTGGGGATGATCACCGTTTCCAGCCCGTAAATCTGCTGGAACTCGTAGGCCTCGGTGTCCGCCGTCCCGGTCATGCCGGCGAGCTTGCGGTACATGCGGAAATAATTCTGGAAGGTGATTGTCGCGAGCGTCTGGTTTTCCTTCTGGATTTCGACGCCCTCCTTGGCCTCGACCGCCTGGTGCAGGCCCTCCGACCAGCGCCGGCCGGGCATCAACCGCCCGGTGAATTCGTCGACGATGATGATTTCATTGCCATGCACCACGTACTGCTGGTCGCGGTGGAACAAGTTGAGGGCTCTCAGCGCCGCGTTGAGATGATGCATGAGGATGATATTGGCCGGGTCGTAGAGGCTCGAGTCGGTCGCGAGCATGCCGGCCTTCTCTAGCAGCTCCTCGGCGTGCTCGTGGCCCTGCTCGGAGAGGATCACCTGGTGCGCCTTCTCGTCCACCCAGTAGTCGCCCGGCCCGTTCTCTTCCTTCTGGCGCGTGAGCTTGGGTGCGACCTGGTTGATCCGGGTATAGAGCTCGGTGGTGCCCTCCGCCTGCCCCGATATGATGAGCGGCGTGCGCGCCTCGTCGATCAGGATCGAATCCACCTCGTCGACGATCGCGTAGTTGAGCCCGCGCTGCACGCGCTCCGAAACCTGGTAGACCATGTTGTCGCGCAGGTAATCGAAGCCGAACTCGTTGTTGGTGCCGTAGGTGATGTCCGCGGCAAAGGCCTGCTGCTTGAGGTCGTGCTCCATCTGCGACAGGTTGACGCCGACCGTGAGCCCGAGAAAACGGTAAATCTTGCCCATCCATTCGGCATCGCGGCTCGCCAGGTAATCGTTGACGGTCACGATATGCACGCCCAGTCCGGTGAGGGAGTTGAGATAGGCGGGCAGGGTCGCCACCAGCGTCTTGCCCTCGCCGGTGCGCATCTCGGAGATCTTGCCGTTGTGCAGCGCGATGCCCCCGACCAGCTGCATGTCGAAATGGCGCATGTTGAGCGCGCGCCTGCCCGCTTCGCGCACCACCGCGAAAGCCTCGGGCAGAAGCTCCTCCAGCGCCTCGCGCCGCGCCGCAGCCCGTTCCTCCTCGAGCTTGCGGGCTTGCCCGGCATCGCCTTCGGCGGGGGCGGGAAGCCCCGTGAGCCGTTCCTGGATGCGGGCGCGGAATTCGACCGTCTTCAGCCGCAACGCGTCGTCGGAGAGCTTTTCCATTTGCGGTTCGAGTGCGTTCACCGCACGCACCTGCCGCTGGTACTGCTTGAGCAGCCGGTCATTGCGGCTGCCGAATATCTTCTTGAGTATTGTTTGAATCATCAGCTAAACAAAAAGGGGTGGGGAAACGCCCCACCCCCCTTCAGAGTTCTGTTCTTCGAATCAGCCGGGCAACCTCAGGAACCGCGCCGGGTTTGCCGGCGCTCCGCGCTGTCGCACCTCGAAGTGCAGGTGCGTACCGGTTGCGCGCCCGGTCATGCCAACTTCCGCGATCTTGACGCCTCGCAATACCACGTCCCCGACCTTGACCATGCGCTTGGCTGCGTGCGCATAACGCGTGACCAGATCGTTGCCGTGATCAATCTCGATCATATTACCATACTGAGGGTGGAAGTCGGAGTAGACGATGACGCCGCCGGCGGCCGCGAGGATCGGCGTGCCCTGCTCGGCGATGACATCGATGCCTTCATGAAACGCCCGCTGCCCGTTGAACGGATCGATGCGCCAGCCGTAATTGGAAGAGTACCATCCGCCCTCCACCGGCAGCATGGTCGGTATCAGCTTTTTCTTCGCGCTGTCGATCGTGAACATCGATTCGAGCACGCCCAGCTTGTCGCCGCGGTCGTCCAGCTGCCGCGTCAGCAACTCAAGCTGGCGCGTGAAATCTCCGAGCGACAGGTCCTGCGCTGGCAGCGACGATAGCGCACCGCCGCGTCCCGGAAGCTCCCCGAACGCCAGATCCTGTGGTTTGAAACCGGCCAGCTTGGCGAGCCGCTCGCCCAGCGTGTCGAGCCGCAGCAACTGGGCCTGCATCTCGCCGAGCTTGACCGCCATGGCGTTCAGGTTTTCCTGCAGGTAGGACTGGCTTTTCTCGTTCTGTTCCTGCTGGGCCGACAGCAACATCGTCTGCAGATAGGGCACGTTGAAGTCAGCCGCCACCCGCAGTATCAGGTAATTCATCGCGGCCGCAACCGCGACCACGGAAATCAGCATCGCGAGGCCTAGTAAAGCCACGTGCGGCAGGCCGAGGGTAATCGTCCTCGCCTTCGCTAATCGTTCGGAAACCAGGATAATATTCATCGTTTCCCTCCCGACATCCCCCGGTGCCTGTCCAGAAGATCGGCGACCTAATCGCCACCTCAGGCAACCTCAAGGCGTTAGCGCGTCAAGCGCAACACCTGGAGGCACTTCAGCATCTGCTCTTCGAAGCTACCCCCCCTGCGCTCGCCGCAGCGAGCCGGGTCACGAACCTGAGGTCGGGAACCCTTGTTATTTCAACTGATAACGCGGCGATTGCAGCCAAACTGAGGCAACTGGCGCCGCGCCTATTGTTACATATTCGAAAACTGGCGCCAGAGGTTACTGGAATTCAGGTGGAAGTGCAAGTAAAAGCTCACAAAATCAAGGCTGAGGACGAATTCACAAAGCGCCCATTACCCCCTGATGCTATTCAGAAATTCGGGCGCCTCTCGGATGCGCTCCCGCCCTCGCCGCTCAAGTTTGCGCTCGCTCGCCTGGTGGCACGCCGCCAAGTGAAAAAACCCGGCTAATTCCGGTCATTTTCCTCAAATCACCAGCACCAGGCGCTCGAGCACGTAGAGCGCCATGAAAACCAGCAGGAACACGAAGGCGAACTGAAACACGCGCCAGGCAAAGGTGAGGTAGCGCCGGTTGCGGGTGAACAGGTACATCACCAGCGAGCCGACGATGGTAATCAGGACGAGGACGCCGATCAGCCTGAGTACCAACATGCCCGGTTTCCCGTTCCAGGTTCCAGTTTCCAGTTTCCAGGTTCAAGGTCAAGATCTGTAACTTTGAACATTGAACTTGGAACTTTGAACTTTGAACCCTGAACCCGAAGGCACACGGTTCAGGCAGTCTGGGGCTGCCAGGTGAGAAAAGCGGGGGCGTCTTCCGGGCGCTCGAAGCTCACCAGCTCCCAGGACGGCTTATCCTCGACCAGCTGCCGCAGCAGCCGGTTGTTCAACGCGTGGCCCGTCTTGTAGGCGGAATAGGCGCCGATCAACGGGTGCCCGAGCAGGTACAGGTCGCCGATCGCATCGAGCACCTTGTGCTTGACGAACTCGTCCTCGTAGCGCAAGCCGTCGGAATTGAGCACCCGGTATTCGTCCATGACGATCGCGTTGTCGAGGCTGCCGCCCAGCGCGAGCCCCTGGGCGCGCATCGACTCCACGTCCTGCATGAAGCCGAAGGTGCGCGCGCGGCTCACTTCCTTGATGTAGGAAGTGGTGGAGAAATCCACGGTGACGGATTGGCGCGATTTGTCGAACACCGGATGGGCAAAATCGATGCTCATGGTGAGCTTGTAGCCATGGTGCGGCTCGAAGCGCGCCCACTTGTCGCCTTCGCGCACCTCCACCGGCTTCAGGATACGGATGAACTTCTTCGGCGCGCCCTGTTCCTCGACACCCGCCGATTGCAGCAGGAATACGAACGGTCCGGCGCTGCCGTCCATGATCGGGACTTCCGGAGCGGTAAGGTCTACATAAGCATTGTCGATGCCCAGGCCCGCCAGCGCCGACATCAAGTGCTCGACGGTGGCCACCTTGACCCCTCGTTTCTCCAGGCTGGAGGAGAGCCGCGTGTCGCCCACGGCGTAAGGCTCGCCCTTAATTTCCATGGGCGGGGTCAAGTCGATGCGACGGAACACGATGCCGGTATTAGCGACCGCCGGGCGCAAGGTCATGTAAACCTTGGTGCCGGTGTGCAGTCCCACGCCCGTGGCGCGGATCATGTTCTTCAGCGTGCGCTGCCGGATCACGCAAAACTCCCTGTATATTCAGACCTTTAACTCGGCCAGTATAACACGCGCCCGTGTTGCTGCGCAATAAAAGCGTAACCAAAGTCAATGCCGCCTCCCGCAGTTTTCGCGGACGTCGCTCTCCCCGCGCCTCATCGAAGCGCGGTAGCCTGCGAGCGGGCGCGGCGGTCTTTAATCCGCCTGCTTGCGCAGGAACGCCGGGATGTCGAGCATCTCGACGCCCGATTGCCGCATCGCCTCGACGGTTGCATCGCGATTGCGCTTGGAGCGCATCACTGCCGGCATCTCGAGCGCGCCGTAATCCACTTCCATCGGCTGATTGTCAGTGCCGGTCTTGGCCGTCACGACGGTCAAAGGCTTCTGCTGGCGCACGACCGGCCGGCCCAGTCCGGTCGCGATGATCGTCACGCGCAGCTGATCGCCCAGCGTCTCGTCGTACACCGTCCCGATGATCGGGTGAGCGGAGTCAGCCGAGAACGCCTTGATCGTCCCCATCACGTCGTACATCTCCTGCAGCTGGAAGGTGGCCCGGCTCGCCGAGATGTTCACCAGCACGCCGCGCGCATCCGCGATGTTGACGTCCTCCAGCAGCGGGCACGCAACCGCCTGTTCCGCTGCGAGCCGCGCGCGATCGACGCCCGCGGCCTTGGCCGAGCCCATCATCGCCATGCCCATCTCGGCCATCACCGTGCGGACGTCGGCGAAGTCCACGTTGATCATCCCCGGTCAGCTGATGATCTCCGCGATGCCGGCGACCGCCCCGTGCAGCACGTCGTTGGCGGCCCTGAACGCATCGTCCAGCGTCACCTGGTTGCCAAGCACTTCCATCAGTTTGTCGTTGGGCACCACGATCAGCGAGTCCACATAGGGCGAGAGACCCTCGATGCCTTCCTGCGCGATGCGCTGGCGCTTGCCCTCGAACGCGAACGGCTTCGTGACCACGGCGACCGTGAGGATGCCGAGCTCCTTGGCGAGTTCGGCTATCACCGGAGCCGCGCCCGTGCCGGTACCGCCGCCCATGCCTGCCGTGAGGAACAGCATGTCGGCACCGGCGATGGCCTCGGCGACGCGCTCGCGGTCTTCCAGCGCCGACTGGCGCCCGACTTCGGGGTTGGCCCCCGCCCCGAGCCCCTTGGTGATGCCGGTGCCGAGCTGAAGCTGGATCTTGGACAGATTCCGCTTCAGCGCCTGCGCGTCCGTGTTGGCGGTGATGAACTCCACCCCCTGCACGCCTTTCTCGATCATGTGATCGACCGCATTGCCGCCGCAGCCGCCCACACCGACCACCTTGATTACCGCTTCCTGCGCTTGTGCATCCACTATTTCAAACATGGTTGTCTCCTTTCAGCGAGTCGTCCAATTCAAAAACTAGAAATTTCCCGTGAACCATGACTTCATCCGTTCCAGCGCGTGCTGGACCGGGCTTACATTCATGCGCGCCAGCTCGCGCGAGCGGTGCTGCTGCAGGCCCGCCAGCAGCAGGCCCACGCCGGTCGAGTAGCGCGGGTGGCGCACGGTCTCCGCCAGCGTGCCGGAGTAACTCGGATAACCCACCCGCACCGGCATGTGGAAGATTTCCTCGCCCAGCTCCACCATGCCCCGCATCACGCTCGAGCCGCCGGTGATCACCACGCCCGAGGAAAGCAGCTCCTCGTAGCCGCTCCTGCGCAGTTCCGTCTGCACCAGCGAGTAGAGCTCTTCCACGCGCGGCTCGATCACCTCCGCCAGCGTCTTCCTCGAGAGCTGCCGCGCCTCGCGCTCGCCCAGCCCGGGCACTTCCACCATGTCCTGCGGGTCGGCGAGCTGCGAGAGCGCGCAGCCAAAGCGCTCCTTGATGTCCTCGGCGTCCTTGGTCGGGGTCCTCAGCGCCATGGCGATGTCATTGGTGATCTGGTCGCCCGCGATCGGGATCACCGCGGTGTGGCGGATCGCGCCGTGCGTGTAGACGACGAGATCGGTGGTGCCGCCGCCGATGTCCATCAGCGCAACGCCCAGGTCCTTCTCGTCGTCGGAAATCACCGCGTGCGCTGACGCGAGCGGCTGCAGGATGAGGTCGCGCACTTCCAGCCCGCAGCGGCGCACGCATTTGATGATGTTCTGCGCGCTGGAAACCGCGCCCACCACGATGTGCACCTTGACTTCCAGGCGCACGCCGCTCATGCCGAGGGGCTCGCGCACGTCCTCCTGCCCGTCGATGATGAATTCCTGGTTGAGCACGTGCAGGATCTGCTGGTCGTTCGGTATCTGCACCGCGCGCGCGGTGTCGATCACCCTCTCGATGTCGGCCTGCGCGACTTCCTTGTCCTTCACCGCGACCATGCCCTGCGAGTTGAAGCTGCGGATATGGCTGCCGGCGATACCGGTGTAGACCTCGCGGATCTTGCAGTCGGCCATCAGTTCCGCTTCCTCCAGCGCCCGCTGGATGGCGTTGACGGTGGTCGCGATATTGACCACCACGCCCTTCTTCAGCCCCCGCGACGGGTGGTTGCCCATGCCGATGATCTCGAAGCCGCCCTCGGGCCGGATCTCCGCGACGATCGCGGCGATCTTGGAGGTGCCGATGTCGAGCCCGACGATCAGCTTCTTGTTGTCTCTCGCTTTGCTCATGCGTGTCTGCCGCCTCTACCCAGCCCGCCGCCCGCGCCTCGGCTCCGCCTTCTCTTGGCGCAATTCCGGTATGCGCGCGGCGAAACCATTGGCGTAGCGCAGGTCCACGTAATCGATCCGGCGCCCGAGCTGTCCGAGCGTGCGGTCGTGAACCGCCACGAAGCGTGCGAGGCGCGCCTCGATGTTCTCGCGCCCGAGCGCGAGCGTCATCCCGCTCGCGAGCTTCACCTGCCAGGCGCGCCGCGCGGTGACCTGCACCTCCACCGGGGTCTCTCCGATCTCGCCCAGGCTGCGCTGGAAGTGGAAGTACTGAATGGCGATCTCACGCGCGCTGCCCTCGGGGCCGTTGAACACCGGGAGCGTCCCGTCGTAGGCCGCGCGGAATACCTCGCCTTGCGTGTTGACGATCGCGGCGGCGCCCCAGCGCGCGAACGGCACGTGCTCCACCAGCGCAACTTCCAGGCGTGCGGGCCAATGACGCCGCACGTTCGCCTGGCGCACCCAGGGCAGACGCTCGAACGCGGCGCGGGTGGTGGCGAGATTGATCGTGAAGAAATTGCCCTTGAGCTCGCGCCCCACGACCGCCTCGATCTCGCCGCGGGTGACGTGCTTCAACTCGCCGCCAATGCGCACCTCGCGCAGGGAAAATGCCGGCAGCCGCGCCACCTGGATGGCGACGGCGGCAAGCACGAGCAGCGCTGCGATGGCGAAAAGTGTGTTGGCCGTGGCGTTCATGAGCGCCGGCTTATCCCACATGGCTGCGCCCGTTCCGGGTTCCGGGTTCTGGCTTCCGGGTCTCGAGATTCAAGTCATCCAACATGTGCCGTTTCCAGAATTCTCACGACCAGGTTTTCAAACGAAATCCCCTGCGCGCGCGCCGCCATCGGCACCAAGCTGTGGTCGGTCATGCCGGGTATGGTGTTGACCTCCAGCAGGTAGGGGTTGCCGCCGCGGTCGAGCATCACGTCCACGCGCCCCCACCCGCTGCAGCCGAGGACACGAAAGGCTTCCAGCGCCGTTCGCTGCACGGAGCGCTCCTCATCGGCAGGCAGGCCGCACGGGAGAATGTAGCGGGTGTCATTGGCGAAATACTTGGCCTCGTAGTCGTAGAACTCGCGGGGGGTCTCGAGCCGTATCAGCGGCAGCGGCTCGTCCGCGAGAATGCCCGCGGTCAGCTCCACGCCCTCGATGAAGCGCTCCGCGATCACCACCTCGTCATAGCGCGCCGCAAGCTCGTACGCCGGGGCGATTCTCTCCACCGCCGTCACCTTGGTCATGCCGATCGAGGAACCCTCGCGCGCCGGCTTCACCATCAGCGGAAGCCCCAGCCGCTTCGCGAGCTCCGCGCTATCGGTGCGCGCCGTCATCAATTCGCAGCCCGGCGTGGGCAGGCCCGCCGCCTGCCACAGGAGCTTGGTGCGCCACTTGTCCATCGCCAGCGCGCTCGCCATCACGCCGCTGCCGGTATAGGGGATGCCGAGGTACTCGAGCGCGCCCTGCACCGTGCCGTCCTCGCCAAAGCGGCCGTGCAGCGCGATGAATGCGCGGTCGAAGCGTTGCGCCTTGAGCGCATCGAGGCCGCTCTCGCGCGGATCGAAGGCGTGGGCATCCACGCCACTCTTCTGGAGCGCGTTCACCACCATCGTCCCGCTCTTCAGCGAGATTTCTCTTTCCGCACTGCGGCCACCCATCAACACCGCCACCTTTCCAAACTTACCCGTCACCCGTCACCTATCCCGTATCCCGTATCCCGTATCTCGTATCCCGCATCACGCATCACCGACAATGCGCACTTCACGCTCGAGCACGATCCGGAACTTCTCTTTAACCGACCGCTCCGCCAGCTGGATCAGGGCCTCGATATCCGCGGCGCGCGCACGCCCGAGATTGACGATGAAGTTCGCGTGCTTCTCCGAAATCTGCGCGCCGCCAATGACCCGCCCCTTCAGCCCGCAGGCCTCGATCAGGCGCGCGGCGTAGTCGCCTTGCGGATTGCGGAACACCGAACCGGCATTGGGCTGGTCCAGCGGCTGCGTTGCGATGCGCCGCTTGAGCAGCTCCGTGATTTTTCCGCGGGATTCGACGCCCGAGCCGCGCTTCAGATTGAAGATGGCCGCGACGAACCACTCCTCCGGGAGATGAGAACCTTCCGCCTTCTGCCTTCCGCCTTCCGCCTTCAGTTGAACGTGCCGGTAACCGATTTCGTATTCCCCCGGCGTGCGCACCCGCAGCTTGCCGGACCGATCCATCGTGTGCGCGTAGGCGACGATGTCCCAGGTCTCGCCGCCGTAGCAGCCGGCGTTCATGGCGAGCGCCCCGCCCACCGTGCCGGGGATGCCGGCAAGGAATTCCGCGCCCGCCAGCTCGTTCAGCGCGGCGTAGCGGGCCACCTTCGGGCTCGCCGCGCCGGCTTGCGCGTAAATCCCGCCGCCGAGCACGCCCAGATGATCGAGTCGCACTTCGCGCAGCGCCCGCTGCGTGAAGATCGCCGTGCCGCGAAGTCCGCCGTCGCGGACCAGCAGGTTGCTGCCGAGACCGATCAGGTGCACCGGCTCTCCAGCCGGCAGGGCGCGCAGGCACGCAGCCAGATCGTCTAGATCGGCGGGAAAGTAGGCGCGCTCGGCCGCGCCGCCCGCGCGCCAGCTGGTGTGGCGAGCCATCGGCTCGCGCAGCCGCTCCACGCCGCGCAATCCGGCCGCCACGAGGTTCTGGATGTCCGTCATGTTCATGCTGCGCCGTTCACGCTGCGGACCCGGCTCGCGAGACTCCCCGCGACATTCCCGATCGAGCCCGCGCCCATCGTCAGCACCACGTCGCCATCGCGCGCCGCGGCGAGTATCGCGGCCGGCAGGTCGGCCACCTTCTCGACGAATACCGGCTCGACTTTTCCCTGCACCCGGACCGCGCGCGCGAGCGCGCGTCCGTCCGCCGCCACGATCGGCGCCTCTCCCGCCGGGTAGACTTCCGTCAGCACCAGCGTGTCCGCGGTGGACAGCACCGCCACGAAATCCTCGAAGCAGTCGCGTGTGCGCGTGTAACGGTGCGGCTGGAACGCGAGCAGGATGCGGCGCTTCGGGAAAGCGCCGCGAGCAGCGGCGAGCGTTGCCGCCATCTCCGCCGGATGGTGACCGTAGTCGTCCACCAGCGTGAAACTGCCCCCGCCCGCGAGCCGCACCTTGCCGTGCTGCTGGAATCGGCGGCCCACGCCCTTGAATTCCGCGAGGGCTTTTGCGATCTTCGCCTCCGGCACGCCCAGTTCGAGGCCCACCGCAATCGCCGCGAGCGCGTTGCGCACGTTGTGCACCCCCGGCAGGTTGAGCGTTACCGCGATCTCGGCGGCAGCGATCCGCTCCCCGCCCCCACGCACCGCGCGAAAGCGCATCTGCGTGCCGCTCGCGGTGAGATCGAGCGCGCGCACGTGCGCGTCGGCGGAGAGCCCGTAGGTCGTGACCGGCTTGGTGAGTTGCGGCTGGATCGCGCGCACGTTGGGGTCGTCGGCGCACAGCACCGCCACCCCGTAGAACGGCAGCCGCTGCAGAAAGTCCACGAACGCCTGGCGCAACTTGTCGAGCGACTGGTCGTAGGTCTCCATGTGGTCGGCGTCGATGTTGGTGACCACCGCCAGTGTCGGCTGCAGGTAGAGGAAGGAGGCGTCGGACTCGTCGGCCTCGACGACGATGTATTCACCGGCGCCGAGCCGCGCGTTGGAGCCGGCAGCTTCGAGCCGGCCGCCAATCACGAATGTCGGATCGAGCCCACCCTCGGCCAGGACGCTCGCCACCAGGCTCGTCGTCGTGGTTTTGCCGTGCGTGCCCGCCACCGCGATGCCCTGCTTCAGCCGCATCAGTTCGGCGAGCATCAGCGCGCGCGGCACCAGGGGAATCCGGCGCGCGCGCGCGGCCACGACCTCCGGGTTGTCGTCCCGGACCGCGCTCGAGATCACCACCGCATCCGCGGCTGCGACGTGCGCTTCGTCATGGCCGATGTGGATCTTGGCGCCGAGCTGCCGCAGTCGCCGGGTCGAGGCGTTCTCGGCAAGGTCGGAACCGCTCACCTTGTAGCGCAGCGTCAACAGCACCTCGGCGATGCCGCTCATGCCCGAGCCGCCGATACCAATGAAATGCACCTGCTTTACCCTGTGCCTCATGGTTCAAGCCCTTTCACCGCCGAGGCGCGGAGACACGGAGACAACCTCCATTCATGCCTGCTCGGCAACTCTGCGTCTCTGCGGTAAATTATTTTCATGTCGCTCCCGCCAGCTCCATGCACACTTGCGCCACTTTGCGCGTCGCTTCCGGCCTGCCGGCGGCGCGCGCCGATTGCGCCATCGCGAGCAGCCGCTCGCGCGTCAACTTGGAGAGCACATCGGCCAATCCCCGCGCCGTCAACTCTCTCTGCGGGATCAGCAGCGCGGCGCCGCGGTCGGAGAGGAAGCGGGCATTCAGCGTCTGGTGGTCGTCCACCGAGTGCGGGTAGGGCACCAGCACCGAGGCGATGCCGGCCGCGGCGATCTCGGCGACGGTGGTGGCGCCGGCGCGGCAAACGATCAGGTCCGTCTCCGCGTAACGCCCCGCCATATCGTCGATGAAGGGAAGGACCGTGGCGCTCACGCCGTTTGCCTGGTAGCGGTCGCGCACCGCGTCGTGGTTGGACGCGCCCGCCTGGTGCGTGACGCGCGGGCGCGCGCCCGGCGCGAGCAGCGCGAGCGCCTCGGGCACGACGGTGTTCAGCACCTGCGCCCCCAGGCTGCCCCCCACCACCAGCAGGCGCAACTGCCCGGCGCGCGCGGCGTAGCGGTTTTCCGGCGGCGCCATGGCGGTGATTTCCTCGCGCACCGGGTTGCCGGTCCAGATCACGGCGGTCGACTCGCCAAAAGCGCTGGGGAAGGTGGTGAGCACCCGGTCGGCGAGCCGGGCCAGCACCCGGTTCGCCAGTCCCGCGATCGAGTTCTGCTCGTGGATGGCGAACGGCCGGTTGAAGAAGGAGGCCATCATGCCGCCGGGAAACGAGACGTAGCCGCCCATGCCGAGCACGACGTCGGGACGGTGCGCGAAAATCGCGCGCGCGGTCTGCCAGAACGCGATCAGCAGGTTGAGCGGCAGCAGCGCGGCGGCGACGAGCCCCCGGCCGCGCACGCCGGAGAAACGCACCCACGACATGGCGTAGCCGCGCGGCGGGATTAGCCGCTCCTCCATGCCGCCGCGCACCCCGATCCACACCACGTTCCAGCTCTGCGCGCGCAGGTGCTCGGCCACCGCCAGCGCCGGGAAGATATGCCCGCCGGTGCCGCCCGCCATGATCATAATGGTGCGGGATGCGGGATGCGGGATGCGGGATGCGCCGGCACCGGTTGTGCTCGGTTCATCACGAATCTCGTATCTCGTATCTCGCATCATCCAACGCCTAAACGGTGAACCCTCTCATCAGCTGCCGGTTTTCCCAGTCGACGCGCAACAGGACTGCCAGCGCACAGCAGGTCGCGACCAGCGCGCTGCCGCCGAAGGAAACGAGCGGCAGCGTCAAGCCCTTGGTCGGCAGCATCCCGGTGTTGACGCCGATATTGATGATCGCCTGCATGCCGATCCACAGGCCGATGCCCTGCGCCACCAGCGCGGAAAAGTAGCGCTCGAGCGCCGCCGCGCGCCGCCCGATGAAAAATGCCCGCACCACGATCCAGCTGAAGGCCAGGATGATGGCGGCCACCCCCACGAAGCCCAGCTCCTCGGCGATCACGGCCAGCAGGAAATCCGTGTGCGCCTCGGGCAGGTAGAAGAGTTTCTCCACGCTCGCGCCCAGCCCCACGCCCAGCCACTCTCCGCGCCCGAACGCGATCAGCGCGTGAGAGAGCTGGTAGCCCTTGCCATAGGGATCGGCCCACGGGTCCATGAACCCGATCACGCGCTGCAGGCGGTACGGCGAGGTGAGTATGAGCACGATGAAGCCGGCCAGCAGCAGGCCCAGCAGGCCCGCGAACAGTTTCCAGTTCATGCCACCGAGGAAGAGGATGCCCATTGCAATGACGGTGATGACGACGAAGGCCCCGAAATCGGGCTCGCGCAACAGCAACCAGCCGACGCCCATCATCACCACGAACATCGGCAGGAAACCCTTGCGGAAGCTCGCCATGTGCGCCGTCTTCCGCGCCGTGTAGTCGGCGGCGTAGAGCACGGCAAAGAGTTTCATGAACTCGGAGGGCTGCAGGGTGACGAAGTTGAGCGAGATCCAGCGCTGGCTGCCGTTCACCTCCCGGCCCACGCCCGGGACCAGCACCAGCACCAGCAGCGCGGCGCCGAGCAGAAACAGGTGGGGGGCGGCCTGCTGCCACAGCCGCAGCGGGACCTGGAACGCGATCACCGCCGCCACCACGCCCACCGCCACGAACAGCCCGTGCCGCATCAGGAAGTAAGACGGCTGATACCCGGTGGCGCGGCTGCCTTCCGCGATCGCGATCGATGCCGAGTACACCATCACCAGACCCAGGCCGATCAGCAGCACCGTGGTCCACACCAGGCCCTGGTCGATCTCGGGGAGCGGCGCGCGCGGATTAGCGTCGGTATAGAACACTAGCGCTTCCCGCTCTCGAGACGCCGCACCGCCGCGGCAAAAGCTTCCGCGCGATGGACGTAATCGCGGAACATGTCGTAGCTCGCGCACGCGGGAGACAACAGCACGGCATCCCCCGGCCGGGCGGCGCCGGATGCTCTCGCTACCGCTTCTTCCATGCCACCGGCGCGCTCGATTTTCACGCCGCTGCCGGCGAGCGCGCGCTCGATCAGCGGGGCATCGCGCCCGATCAGCACTACGGCGCGCGCGCGCGCTTTCACGGCGGGCGCGAGCGGTGAGAAGTCCTGCCCCTTGCCATCGCCGCCGGCGATCAGCACCACCGGCCGCTCCATGCCGGTGAGCGCAGCGACCGTGGCGCCGACATTAGTGCCCTTGGAATCATCGTAGAAAGCCACGCCCGCGATCTCGGCGAGCTTCCACATGCGATGGGGCAGCCCGCGGAAATGCCGCAGCGCGTCGATGAGCGGCGCATCGGGCAACCCGATCGCGTGTGCCAGCGCATGAGCGGCGAGCGCGTTGGCGGCGTTGTGCAGCCCCGCGAGCGGCAACTCGTCCACGGCCATCAGGCGGTGCCCGCCTTGTGCCAGCGCGCGGCCAGCCCCGGACGTGATGCCCCACTCCAACTCCCCGCGTGGGAGCGCGAGGCCAAAGGTGTGCAGGGTGCGGCCGGCGCGAGCCATATCCAGGCTCAGGCGGTCGTCACGATTCAACACCTGCGCGCCGCTGCCCGAGAACACGCGGGCCTTGGCGGCGGCGTAATCGGTCATGCTGTCGTAGCGGTCGAGGTGGTCCTCGGTGACATTCAACACCGCTGCCGCGTCGGGCTCGAGGCTCCTGGTGCTCTCGAGCTGGAAGCTGGAGAGCTCCAGCACGAACACATCCGGCGCCGGGCCGCCTTCCTCGATGGCGGCCAGCGCGTCGAGCACCGGCACGCCGATGTTGCCGGCCACCACCGTTTTGCGTCCCGCTGCGCGGCACATGTCTCCCGCCATCGCCGTCACGGTGCTCTTGCCGTTCGAGCCGGTCACGGCGAGCACTTTCGCGGTCCCGAGTTCAAGGTTCCGGGTTCCAGGTTGTTTGAGTGCTTGTGCAAATAGCTCGATGTCGCCGGCCACTGGCACGCCGCGCTGGATGGTCCGCGCAATCGGCGCTTCGCGCCGGTCGATCCCGGGGCTGATCGCGATGAGATCGGCGCCCGCCAGCGTCGCATCGCTGAACTTGCCGGTCGCAAGCGGCGCGCGTGGCAACTCGGCTGCCAGCCGCGCGGCGTGCGGCGGCGCGGCGCGGCTGTCGGCCACGCGCACGTCGGCGCCGCGCCGCGCGAGCCAGCGCGCCATCGACAGCCCCGTGTCACCGAGTCCGAGCACGACCACCTTTCGTCCGTTCAAGTCCACAAGTCATATCTAACCGCCGATCAACGCCGATCAACGCCGATATCGAGGTTTTCAAAAATCTTCGATCCGCGTTCATCTGCGTTCATCTGCGGTTTCACTTAACGTAGTTTCAGCGTCGATAGCCCGACAAGCACCAGCATCATCGTGATGATCCAGAACCTCACCACGACTTGATTCTCTTTCCAGCCCTTTAATTCGTAGTGGTGATGCAGCGGTGCCATGCGGAAGATGCGTTTTCCCGTCAATTTGAAGGAGGCGACCTGCAGCATCACCGACAGCGTTTCCACCACGAACACGCCGCCCATGATGAACAGCACGATTTCCTGCCGCACGATGACGGCGATGGTGCCGAGCGCGGCCCCGAGCGCGAGCGCGCCGACATCGCCCATGAACACCTCCGCCGGGTAGGCGTTGAACCACAGGAAAGCGAGGCCCGCCCCCGCAATCGCGCCGCAGATCACCGTCAACTCGCCCGCGCCCGGGATGTAGGGGAAGCCGAGATATTTCGAGAACACCGCGTGGCCGGCAACGTAGGCGAAGACACCGAGCGCGCTGCCGATCATCACCGTGGGCATGATCGCGAGCCCGTCCAGCCCGTCGGTCAGGTTCACCGCGTTGCTGGTGCCGACGATCACGAAAAAGGTCATGACGATGAAGCCCAACGCGCCGAGGGGGTAAGCGACCTGCTTGAAGAACGGCACGATGAACGCGGTCTGTGCCGGCAGGCTGGTGTAGTACGCGAGGTAGCAAGCCGCGGTAATGCCGATCACCGACTGCCAGAAGAGCTTGCTGCGGGCCGACAGCCCCTTGGGGTTGCGCGCCACCACCTTGCGATAGTCGTCCACCCAGCCGATCGCGCCAAAACCGATCATCACCCACAGCACGATCCAGACCAGGCGGTTTTCCAGGTCGGCCCACAACAGGGAGGTGACGGTGATCGACGCCAGGATCAGCGCCCCGCCCATAGTCGGCGTGCCGGCCTTGGCGAGATGGGTTTGCGGGCCGTCGTCGCGCACCGACTGCCCGACCTTGTAGGCGGTCAGCCTGCGGATCATCGCCGGCCCGATGATGAACGAGATGAGGAGCGCGGTGAGGCAAGCCAGCACCGAGCGCAGCGTGATGTAGCCGAACACGTTGAACGCGCGGATGTCCTTCGCGAGCCATTGCGCGAGCTCTAATAACATTTGTCCCTCACGGTTCCGGGTTCCGGGTTCCGGGTTCAAGCATGCTTGCTCTCCGGCTTGGAACTTGGAACTTGAAACTCGAAACTTTGAACGACTCTTTCCATCCGCATGAAGCGCGAGCCCTTGACGAGCACCGTGACGCCGGGCGCGAGCGCGCTCCCGGCCTCAGCGAGCAGGTCCTCGATGCGCGTGAAGTGCCGGGCGCCGGTTCCGAATGCGCGCACCGCATGGGCCGATGCCTCGCCCAGCGCGAGCAGCCGGCCGACGCCCTGCTCCCGCGCATAGCGCCCGACCTCGGCGTGCAGCTCGGGCGCGCCGGGCCCCAGCTCGCCCATGTCGCCCAGCACCAGCAGCTTTTCCCCCGGCGCCTGCGCCAGCACGGCGATCGCGACGCGCATCGATTCGGGATTGGCGTTGTAGGTGTCGTCGATCAGCGTGGCGCCGTTCTGGCCGGACTTCTTCTGGAGGCGCCCCTTGATGCCGGCATAGCGCGCCAGCCCCTGCGCGATGGCCGGCGCCGGCACCTGCAGCGCCACCGCGGCGGCGCTCGCCGCGAGCGCGTTTCTCACGTTGTGCACTCCCGGCGCCTTCAACACCATCGCGGCCTCGCCCACGGGCGTCTTCACCACGATCTCGCTCTCGAGCCACTTGAGCCGGTAGGTCGCGCTCACCGCCGCCGGCCGGTCGATCCCGAATTCCACGATGCGCCGCCCGCCCGCCAGCTCGCGCCACAGGCCGGCGTGACGGTCGTCGGCATTGATCACCGCCGTGCCGCCGGGCTTCAGGCCCTCAAAGATCTCGCCCTTGGCGCGCGCGATGGCCTCGACCGAAGCAAAGAACTCGATGTGCGCCAGGCCGGCATTGTTGACGAGCGCCACGTCGGGCGCCGCGAGCCGCGCGAGGTAGCGGATCTCTCCGGCATGGTTCATGCCCATCTCGATCACGGCGTAGCGATGGCCCTGGCGCAGCTCGAGCAGCGTCACCGGCACGCCGATGTCGTTGTTGAGGTTGCCGCGGGTCGCATGCACCGCGTCCTCCGTGCTCGCCGCGCGCAGGATGCTGGCCAGCATTTCCTTGACGGTGGTCTTGCCGTTGCTGCCGGTCAACGCGACCAGCGGCGCGGAAAATTTCCCGCGCCAGTATGCCGACAGCCTGCCCAGCGCAAGCCGGGTGTCGTCGACCACCAGCGCCGGCAGCTTCGCCGGGAGTTTGTCCGTGCTGTGCACCAGCGCGCCGGCGATCTCCCGCTCCGCCGCCTGGGCAAGAAAGTCGTGACCGTCGTAGTGCGCGCCCTTCAATGCGACGAACAGCGCCTGCGGCGCCAGCGCGCGGGTATCGGTGCTGACGGTCTCGAACACGCGGTCCTCGCCCCTCAGTTCGGCCGGGATCGCGCGCGCGGCTTCCGACAATCGCATCATGCTCATCGTGTCGCCAGCGCTTTCCGGGCCACGGCGGCATCCGAGAACGGGCGCCGGACACCGCGGATTTCCTGGTAATCCTCGTGGCCTTTTCCCGCGAGGAGGATGACGTCGCCGCGGCGGGCCTCGACAATGGCGCGCCGGATCGCGGCTCTGCGGTCGGCTTCGATCGCGATAGCGCCGGCCGCGCCGCGCACGCCGGACAGAATGTCCCGGATGATTTTCCGCGGATCCTCGCCGCGCGGGTTGTCGGAGGTGACGATCACGCGGTCCGCCAGCAGCGCCGCCACTTTCCCCATCAGCGGGCGCTTGCCCCGGTCGCGGTCGCCGCCGCAGCCGAATACACAGATCAGTTCCGGGTTTCGAGTTTCGAGTTCCGAATTGCGGCCAGGGTATTTCCCGGCGTCTGACCCGGAACCCGGAACCTTGAACTCGGAACTTGAGAGCAGGGCGCGAAGCGTCAGCAGCGCCTGCTCGAGCGCATCGGGGGAGTGGGCGTAGTCGACGATCACCACCGGCTTCGCACCGCCGCCGAGGGGCTGCAGCCGCCCCGGCACCGGTTTCACCGCGGCGAGCGCGGACACGGCCCGCTTCAGCGGCACGCCGCTGGCGAGCAGCACCGCCAGCGTGCCGAGCAGGTTGTAAGCGTTGTGGCGGCCGAGCACGGGACTTGCCACGCGGGCGGAACCCCAGGGCGTCTTCACATCGAAAGTGACGCCGCGCGCGCTGGTGACAAGACGGGAGCCGGTCACCTGCGCGGCCCGTGTCCCGCGCGCCGCGCTGAAACCGTAGCCGATCACTTTCAGCTCGGGCCGCCGGATGCGGCGCGCGAGCTCCAGGCCGAAATCGTCATCGAGATTCACCACCGCGTGCTTCAACGTCTCCCACGCGAAGAGCCTCGCCTTCGCTTCGCGGTAGCGCCGCATCGTGCGGTGGTATTCAAGGTGATCGCGCGTGAGATTGGTGAACAGCGCGACGTCGAACTCGACGCCCGCCACGCGGTCCTGGTCGAGCCCGATCGAGGACACTTCCATCGCCACTGCCTGCGCGCCGCGGCGGGAAAACTCCGCCAGTTGCGCGTGCAGCCACAGCGCATCGGGCGTGGTGTTGACGATGGGCGCGAGCGGCGCGCGCAGCCCGTAGCCGAGCGTGCCGACCACCGCGCAACGGCGGCCGGCGCGCGCCAGCGCCTGCGCGATCCAGTGGCTGCAGGTGGTTTTGCCGTTCGTCCCGGTCACCCCGATCACCCGCAGGCGGGCACTGGGCCTGCCGTATACACGGCTCGCGATCTCGCCCGCGTGCCGGCGGAGATCCCGCAGGCCGAGGTTGGGCGCCCGCCACCGCGGGTTCCATTCGAACCCGGCGCGCTCCCACAGCACGCTCGCGGCGCCGTTCGCGATCGCCTGTGGAATGTAATCGCGGCCATCGCGCAGCTCGCCGGGATAGGCGACGAAGGTGTCGCCGGGCCGCACCGCGCGGCTGTCGTTCGTGAGCCGCCTGATGCCGAGCGCCTCGATGGTCTGCCAGTCGGCCCGCGTCAGCGCGCCTGAACCTTGAACCTTGAACCTTGAGCCTCGCGTCACACTTCTTCCTTGATCTCCGGCGCGCCCGGGGGCGGCAGCACCACGTTGTCCACCGGCGCATCCGGCGCCACCGCCAGCAGCCGCAGCGCTCCCGCCATGACCTGGCTGAATACCGGCGCGGCAACCACGCCGCCGTAGTGCTGGCCGGCCGTGGGCTCGTCGATCATCACCGCCACGATCAGCCGCGGGTTGGAAACCGGCGCGAAGCCGACGAACGAGGAGACGTATTTGTCGGTCGCATAGCCCTTGCCTTCGAGCTTGTGGGCGGTTCCCGTCTTGCCGGCGACGCGATAGCCGGTCACCTGCGCGCGCGGCGCGGTGCCGCCCGGCTGCGCCGCCATCTCCAGCATGTGACGCACCGCCTGCGCGATCGCCGGGGAGATGACGGGTGTCGCAGCCGCGGGCGTCTCGCGCCGAACCAGCGTGGCCGGCCTCAATTCACCATCGGTGGCGAAGATGAGGTAGGCGCGCGCAAGTTGCAGCAGCGATACCGAAATGCCGTGGCCGTAGGACATCGTGGCCTGCTCGATCGGGCGCCAGCCTGCGGGAGCCCGCAGCCTGCCCGACACTTCCCCCGGAAAGCCGGAGCGCGGCGGCACGCCGAAGCCGACCTGGTTGAAGAGGCTCCACAGCGTCTCGGGCTTCAAGCCCAGCGCCATCTTGGCGGCGCCGATGTTGGAGGATTTCTGAATCACCTGGGAAACGGTGAGCGCGCCCAGCGGATGCGCGTCATGGATCGTGCTGTTGCCGATGGCAAGGCTTCCCGGCGCGGTCTGGATCACGCTATCCGGGCTGACCGTTCCGGCGGCGAGGGCCGCGGCGGCGGTGAACGGCTTTAACGTCGAGCCCGGCTCGAAGAGGTCGGTCACCGCGCGGTTGCGCATGCGCCGGGGATCCAGCTGGCCGCGATTATTGGGGTTGTACGAGGGCAGGTTCACCATCGCCAGCACTTCGCCGCTCGCCGCGTCGAGCACCACGATGCCGCCGGCCCGGGCCCGGTGCGCGGCGACGGCGGCCTTCAGCTCGCGGAATGCCAGGTACTGGATCTTGGCGTCGATCGAAAGCGTGAGCGTCTGCCCGTCCTGCGGCGCGCGGATGCTCTCGACATCTTCCACGATCTGCCCGAGCCGGTCCTTGATCACGCGCCGGCTGCCCGACTGACCGGCGAGCTGCGGCTCGAACGCGAGCTCGAGCGCCTCCTGCCCGCGCCCGTCCACGTCCGTGAAGCCGATGAGATGCGCCGTGACTTCGCCCGCCGGGTAGTAGCGGCGGTACTCGCGCTGCAGGATGATGCCGGGAATCCCGAGCGCGACGACGCGCGCGGCCTCCTGCGGCGGCAGCTGCCGCTTCAGGTACACGAACTCGCGCTTCGTGTCGGACAGCTTTTTCGCGAGCTCGCCCGCGTCCGTCTCGATCAGCCGCGCCAGGCGCTTCATCTGCTCCGGGGTGATCCGGATGTCGGCCGGGCTCGCTCCCACCGATTCCACAGGCGTGGAAATCGCGAGCGGCTCGTTGTTGCGGTCGACGATCCGGCCGCGGGTGGAGTGGAGCTCGATCACCCGCGAATACCGCGATTCGCCCTTCTGCTGGAGAAAGTCGTTGTTGAGCCCCTGCAGGTAGAGCGCGCGGCAGGCGAGCGCCACGAACCAGACGAGCAGCAGGCCAAGCACCACGCGCGCGCGCCATGCCGGGAGCTGCAAGGCGAGTTGCGGATGGATGGCGGCGCTCACGGCTTTGGCCCCGGGCCTGCGGGCGGCACCACCTGGATGCGCGAAGCCGGTGGCACCCGCATGCCGAGCGACCGGACGGCGAGTTTCTCCACGCGCGCATGCGTCGCCCAGGTGCTCTGCTCGAGCTGCAACTGCCCCCACTCGACTTCGAGCTGCCTGGCGATCTCCTGCTCCTTCTGCAGCTCGACGTAGAGCTTGCGCGCCTGGTGCTGGGAGGTCACGAGCGCGAGCGCGCAGGTGGCAAGGGCGGCGAGCAGCAGGAGGTTCAGCCTGACCATCTACTCCCCCACCCTCTCGGCCACTCGCATGATGGCGCTGCGGGCGCGGGGATTGGCGGCGACTTCGGCCGCGGACGGCCGCACCGCGCGGCCGATCAGCTTCAGGCGCGGTTGGGGCAGCTCGTGGGCGCGCAGCGGCAGCCGCCGCGGCAGCCGGTCGGCGCGGGCGCTATCGCGCAGGTAGCGCTTGACGATACGGTCCTCCAACGAATGGAAGCTCACCACCACCAGACGCCCACCGGGCGCAAGGAGTTCCACGCATTGCGGCAGGGCTAGCGACAATTCCTCAAGCTCCTGATTGACGTGAATCCGTAGAGCTTGAAACGTGCGCGTCGCCGGATCCTGGTGTGGCTCGCGCGTGGGAATGGCTTCTGCCACGAGCGCGGCAAGTTGTCGTGTGGTGCCAACAGGTCCCCGCGCTCGAGCCGCAACAATCGCTGCTGCAATCTGTTTAGCAAACCGTTCTTCGCCATGGTTTCTTATGACCTCCCGTATTTCCTGCTCGGGCGCGTGCGCGAGCCATTCCCCCGCCGTGACACCGCTGCCCGGGTCCATGCGCATGTCGAGCGGCGCATCAAAGCGGAAGCTGAAGCCGCGGGTGGGATCGTCGAATTGGGGCGAGGACACGCCGAGATCGAGCAGGATGCCGTCAGCCCGGGCGACGCCCGCCCGGGCCGCCACCTCGGCAAGCCGGCCAAACCGGCCATGTAGCATGTGAAAACGCCCGTCATCAATTCCTCCTCCCGCAGCAACCGCCTGCGGGTCGCGGTCGAGCGCGATCAACCGTCCTGTTTTTCCCAACCGTGCCAGAATCAGCCGGCTGTGCCCGCCGCGGCCGAAAGTGCAATCGACGTAGCAGCCGTCGCTCCGCACCTTCAAACCGTCTACTGCTTCCTCCAACAGGACTGCGGTATGTGAGCCCCCGCTCACAAGGAGAAACCCTCCAGCTCAGGCGGCAACCCGCCCGGTCCGAAACTGCCGCCCTGATCCATCCGCTGTTCCCAGTTGTCCTTGTTCCACAACTCGAACTTGTTGCCCTGACCGATCAGCGTCACGGCCTTGTCGAGCTGCGCGTAGCGGCGCAGCGCCGGCGGCACCAGGATGCGGCCGGTCGCGTCCATCACGACGTCCTCCGCATAGCCGACGAGGCGCCGCTGCAATTCGCGAATTTGTGCGTTGAAGCTGGAGAGCGCCATCAGCTTCTGCTCTATCGGCTCCCAGTCGGGAAGGGGATAAACCAGCAGACAGCGGTCGGAATCGGCGGTGACGACGAGATGCCCGCTGCAGCGCGCGGCGAGAGCGTCGCGAAAACGGGAAGGCACCGCCAGCCTCCCCTTGCTGTCCAGATTGAGTTGCGCGACACCGCGAAACACCGATCCCCCCTGGCGCGCGGGAAAAAGCGGCCCGGGTCATTCTGGGGCGACGCTTTATCCCACTTTTATCCACTTCTTCCCACTATATTGGAAAGGGCGGAGAACGGTCAAGGGTTTTAAAAGTGTTTTCTGTTTTCAGGACAATGACTTATGAGGCAATACTGAGGCTGTTTTTAGTATGTATTTTAGAATTAATTAATGCTTAAAAACAGGGTTATAAAAACCGAACCGAATGTAATACTTTAAGTACCGTACGGCTTCCGGGTGAGATATATGGGATTCGATGAGTGTTGCGGACGGGCAACATCCAGGCGTTGTCGGGCTTAGCCCGGACCAGCACTCAAGGCAGGGAAGGAAAAGTGGGAAGTCAGCCGGTAAGCCGGGTCCTGTAAGAGCCTTGCGGCCCCGACAGCCATTCCTCTAGGCCCAGGATTGCTCCTGGGCTCAAGCCACCTACCCGCAAGCTCGGCGAGTCGCGTCGTCGCTTGCCTATTTGGTGTTGCTCCGGGTGCAGGTTGCCTCGTTTCACCCCCAACGCGGTTACCCACGTCGGGACTCGTCTCTGTGGCCCTGTTGCTCGCCTCACGGCGGGCGGTGATTAGCCGCCACCCTACTCTGTGGAGCCCGGACTTTCCTCTCCGAACGGTACGAACCATCGTATAGGCTCGCTTCATCCGCTCGCAGCGGCTGTCTGGCCGACTTCCCACGCGCATTTTACACCTTCGGCGCCAGGTTTAAGGAGGAAGGTGACGATTACGGGTGACGAGATAAGGGTGACGAGGTGCGGGTGAGAGGATTTTCACTTCACGGTTTTTCGTCACCATTAATCGTCACCCTTATCTCGTCACCTTTACCTCGTCACTGTCGTTGTAGCTGGCGCACCGCCTCCAGCACGCGCAACAGCTTATGGTCGCGCACGCCGAGTTCTTCCAGGTGGTCGATGGTGCGCGTGAGGTACACGATGTTGGGCCCGCGCGCGCCGCAGCAGGTTGCAACGAGTCGCGCGGTCTGCTCGACGGAAAGCCCGCCTGCATAGCCCGGGTGCTGCGGGTCGGCGACGAAAGTGAATGCCCGGGCCGCTTTTCTCGACAGCCGCATGCGCACCAGCCGCGGCCGGTATACCCGCCGCCTCATTTCGCGGTGCCATAGCGCCTTGATCGTGGCCTCGACGTCGTCCCTGGCCACGAGAAACGCGACGCCCCGGCAGGCTCCGCCGCGATCCAGTCCCAGCACCAGGCCCGGCTGATCGGGCGTGCCGCGCCAGCGGTTCGAGTAGATGCAGAACGCGCGGTGATAACCGTGCACCAGGGCGGGCGCCCGCTTCAGGTAGCGGAACCCCGGGTCCCACATCAGCGAGCCGTAGCCGAAGATCCAGAGGTCGCCCGGCGGGATACCCAGCTCGGAGGGATGGGGCGCTGGCGTGTCCGTCACCTTGGTGGCCGTGTCCTTTCCTGACTTGACCTGCAAGCCTCGTTCCGGATTACGCGAGTTTCCACCCCACCGTGGCACCGGCGCGCAGGGGCACCAGCCGGTCGACCCCGAATGGCAGCTCCGGAGGAACGTGCCACGGCTCTTCTGAGAGCGTTATGGTGCCGGCATTCACCGGCAGCCCGTAGAACTGCGCCCCATGCCGGCTGGCGAACCCTTCCAGCCGGTCGAGCGCTCCCGCGGCGGCAAACACCTCGGCATAGAGCTCGATCCCGGCATGCGCGGTGTAGATGCCGGCGCAGCCACAATCGGTTTCCTTGGTATGGCGCGCGTGGGGTGCGCTGTCGGTGCCGAGAAAGAACCTCGGATTGCCGCTCACGGCCGCCTTTACCAGCGCCTGCCGGTGCGTTTCGCGCTTCAGCACCGGCAGGCAATAGAGATGCGGCCGGATGCCGCCCGCAAACAGGGCGTTGCGGTTCAACAGGAGATGGTGCGCCGTCAGCGTGGCTGCGACCCGCGGCCCCGCTGACGCCACGAAACTGGCCGCTTCGCTCGTGGTGATGTGCTCCATGACGACGCGCAGGCCCTCGAAACGGGCGATGAGCGGCGCCAGCACCCGCTCGATAAACACGGCTTCCTTGTCGAAGACGTCAACTTCCGGATCGGTGACTTCGCCATGCACCAGCAGCGGCATGCCGTGCTTCTCCATCGCCTCCAGCACCCGATGGCATTTCGCGAGATCGGTGACACCGGCATCCGAATGGGTGGTGGCGCCCGCCGGGTAATACTTGACGGCGTGCACCGCGCCGCTCGAGCGCGCAGCGGGGACTTCCGCGGGCGCCGTGTTATCGGTGAGGTACAGCGTCATCAACGGCTCGAAGCGCGAACCGGCGGGCAGCGCGGCAAGGATGCGGTCGCGGTACTCGAGCGCGAGCTTCGTGGTGGTGACCGGCGGCTTGAGGTTGGGCATCACGATGGCGCGGGCAAAGCGCCGCGCCGTATCCGCCAGTACCGCGCGCAGAGGCTCGCCGTCGCGCAAATGCAGGTGCCAGTCGTCGGGACGGGTAATGGTGATTTTTCTCATGACTTCGTGAATGGTAAATGGTGAATGGTGAATGGTAAAACCCTTATTTCCATTGCAATCCTCGATTCACTAATCACCATTCACGATTCACGCCCTTTCTTCATTCCAAGCGCCATGCGGTAGAGCTCGTTTTTTCTGCCGCCCGCGATCTTCGCCGCCAGATCGACCGCCTGCTTGAGCGGGAGCGCTTCCAGCAGCACCGCCAGCGCGCGCTGCGCAGCAGCGCCGCCATTCCCATCCGCCGGCTCATCCGCCTCTTGCACGATCAGGACAAATTCCCCTTTGCGCTGGTTGGCGTCGGCGGCCAGCCAGGATTCCGCATCCGCCAGCGAGCACTCGTGCAGCGTCTCAAAGAGCTTGGTCAGCTCGCGTGCGAACACGATGCGGCGGCTGTCGCCCAGCGCCGCGCGCAGGTCGGCGACGGATTCCGTGATGCGGTGCGGCGCCTCGTAAAATACCAGCGTGTACGGCAGCTTCGCGAGGCCGGCGAGCGCCCGGCGGCGGGCGGCGGCCCGCTCGGGCAGAAAACCGTAAAAGAGAAAATGCGGCGCGGGGAATCCCGAGGCGGACAGCGCGGCAATCGCCGCATTGGGGCCCGGCACCGGCGTCACCGGGAAACCCGCCGATCGCACCGCGGCGACGATGAGCGCCCCGGGATCGGAGATTGCCGGCGTGCCGGCGTCGCAGGTCAGCGCCAGCGAGCGGCCGGCGGCGAGCAGCGCCAGCACCTGGCCCTCGGCGCGCCTCTCGTTGTGCTCGTGGACCGGTATCAGCCGCTTGCTGATGCCGTAATGGGCAAGCAAGCGCCCGGTGACCCTCGTATCCTCCGCCGCTACCGCATCCACGCTTTTCAGGACTTCCAGCGCCCGCAGGCCGATGTCGGCCAGATTTCCAATGGGCGTGGCCACTACATATAATGTCGGTCTCGTTCTCCCCCCGGCATCCCCATGCGTTGCGGCTTTCTCCATCGTTGGCTCGTAGTGCCTCTCGCTGCGGCACTACTATACGGGGGCGCTTCCGCATTGGCCAGCGAAGCGGCGGTGAGTTCGCCCGCCCCGCAACCGCCCGCGCTGCAAGCGCCGGTCGCATTGCCGCCCGCCATGAAGACAACGCCGGCGGCCGCGCCGGCCGCCACCGTGCAACCGACGGTTGCTCCGGCTGCGAGCGCCAACAAGCCGAAACCTGCCGCTGCCGAAGACAGCCCGCACCTCGCGCTGTTGCTGCCGCTCGGATCGAAGGATTTCGGCAAGCATGCCGAGGCCGTGAGGAACGGTTTTCTCACGGCCGGCAAAGTGCAGGGCACGGCGTTGCCAGTGCGCATCTATTCCGTCGAAGACAACCCCCAGCAAATCGTGGAGAGCTATATCAAGGCGCTGGCCGCCGGCGCGCGCCTGGTGGTTGGACCCCTCACGCGTAACGGCGTGACCGCGCTCATGAACAGCGCGGTGGTGCTGGTGCCCACGCTGGTATTGAACGTGCCCGAGGGTCATGCCGCCGTGCCGCCCGAGATCTACATGCTGAGCCTGCAGATCGAGGCCGAGGCGCGGCAAGTCGCGCAGCTCGCCTGGCAGGACGGCCTGCGCAAAGCGCTCACCGTGAACGGCGATACCCCGCTCCTGAAACGCATACACCAGGCATTCGTCGAGGAGTTCACGCGCCTCGGCGGCTCGCACGTGATTGCCTATTCGTTCACCAGCGATCCCGAGGGGCTCTCCCGCATCAAGAAGGCCGTGGATACCGACTCGGTCGACATGGTGTTCCTCGCGCTCGATGTCCCGCGGGCGCGGCTCGCGCGCCCGTACCTGGGCGCCATGCCGATCTACGCCACCTCCCAGGTGTATCCCGGCAATGCCGGCCCGCTCGCCAGCTTCGATCTTGCCGGGGTGCGTTTCCTCGACATGCCGTGGCTGCTCCAGCCGGACCACCCGGCGGTCATGGTTTACGCGCGGCCGGAGTTGGGCGAATCGATCGAAATCGGCCGCTTTTTCGCGCTCGGCATCGACGCTTTCCGCGTCTCCCAATTGCTGATCGCCGGCAGGGCTGACACCGCGCTCGACGGCGTGACCGGGCGGCTCACCCTCGGCCGCGATCGCCATTTCGTCCGCGGCCTCACCGTCGCGCAGTTCACCGACGGCAAGCTCACCGTGCCGTTGCGCGAAAACCCATGAACCGCCGCGGCGAGTCCGCCGAGAACCTCGCCGCCGCCTTTCTCGAGCGCAAGGGACTGAAGATCCTGGCGCGCAACTACCGCTGCCGCTTCGGCGAGATCGACCTCGTCGCCCTGAGCGGAGGATCCCTCGTGTTCGTCGAGGTGCGCGCCCGCGCCTCGGAAGCTTTCGGCGGGGCCGCCGGCAGCATCACCGCCGCCAAGCGCCGCCGGATTGTCGCCGCGGCACGACACTACCTCGCGAGGCACCGGGTGAGCAGCGCCTGCCGCTTCGACGTCGTGCTCATCCAGGGGCGCAGCCAGGAGATTGAGTGGCTGGCGGACGCGTTTGGTGAATGACTAGAAGCTGTCTCTAAAGCTAAATGGAACCGCAGATTAACGCAGATGAACACAGATTAATCAATCGAATCTCGAAGCGCTCACCAGCGGCAATGCTCATCTGCGCTGATCAACGGTTAGCCGTGCTTTCATCTTTGAAAATCCTTCAGAATCACTTCAAGAATCAAAGACAACATGGAAACGCTGGCGCCCCCTGATCAACGCCGATCCGGAACCGGAACAAGACCATGGGTTGACCCGATGTATTTGCGTTTATCGGCGTTCATCTGCGGTTGCTTGGGTGCTTGACGTTTTAGAGACATGCTCTACCGAGGTCGGTACAATAGCGTTTTACGCCACCGAGCCTGCCACGTGGACCTCATAACGCGCATCAGCGAGAACTTTTCCGAGTCCGCGCACCTCAAACTCCAGTCGATGGACGCGCTCGCCGGGCCGATCGCGGCCGCGGCCGAGCGCATGGTGCAATGCCTGAAAAGCGACAGAAAGATCATGAGCTGCGGCAATGGCGGCTCGGCCGCCGATGCGCAGCACTTCGCGGCCGAGCTGGTGAACCGCTTCGAGATGGAGCGGCCGCCGCTCTCGGCGGTCGCGCTGACCACCGACTCCTCCATCCTCACCTCGATTGCCAACGATTACGATTTCGACCAGGTTTTTTCCAAGCAGGTCCGCGCGCTGGGGCACGCCGGGGACCTGCTGCTCGCGATCTCGACCAGCGGCAACTCGCGCAACGTGATCGCGGCGATCAACGCCGCCCACGAAGCCCAGGTGGATGTCATCGCGCTGACCGGCCGCAACGGTGGCAAGATGGCCGAAGTGCTGCGGCCCACCGACATCCACATCTGCGTGCCCGCGCAGAGCACCGCGCGCATCCAGGAAGTCCACCTGCTTTCGTTGCACTGCTTGTGCGACGCCATTGATTGTCTCTTACTGGGAGTTGAATAAATGCGCCAGATACTGATCTCTCTCCTGATACTTTCCTCCCTCCCCCTCCTTCATGGCTGTGCGCCACTCATAGTGGGCGGTGCGGCCGTCGGCGGCGTCATGGTTGCGCAGGACCGCCGCACCGTCGGGACCATGACCGAGGACGAGGGCATCGAGCAGAAGGCGTCCGGCCGCATCGGCGAGCGCTTCAAGGACGGCGTGCACGTCAACGTCACGAGCTACAACCGCACGGCGCTGCTGACGGGCGAGGTGCCCGATGCCGCGGCCAGGGCCGAGGTGGAACGGATCACGCGCGGCGTCGAGAACGTGCGTGGCGTCTACAACGAGACCGTCGTCTCCGGCGTGACCTCGTTCACGGCGCGCAGCAATGATGCCATCACCACATCCAAGGTGAAGGGCCGCTTCCTCGACGCCGGCAAGTTCAACACGATACACGTCAAGGTAGTCACCGAGAACAACGTCGTTTACCTGATGGGGCTGTTGAAAAAGCAGGAAGCCACCGACGCCACCGAGATCGCCCGCACCACCAGCGGCGTGCAGAAGGTGGTCAGGGTCTTCGAATACCTCGACTGACAACCTCTCACCGCGGAGGACGCAGAGGACGCGGAGGAAATTCAATGATGAACCGCGTCTGGTGACTGGTGGCCGCTCCCGTCTTCGAATCCAAGATCTGCCTGCCGAGCGACCTTGCGTCGCGGCTGAAATCGGTCCCGCGTCCCCTCGTCTTCACCAACGGCGTGTTCGACATCCTGCACCGCGGGCACGTTACTTATCTGGCGCAAGCGCGTGCGCTGGGCGCGGGCCTCATCGTCGCGCTCAATTCCGACGCTTCCGCAGGCAAGCTGGGCAAAGGCGCCGACCGCCCCATCAATACGCTTGAAGATCGCCTGGCGCTGGTGGCGGCGCTCGAAGCGGTGACGCTTGTCACCTGGTTCGAGGAGGAAACACCGTTGAAGCTGATCCTCGCCGCGAAACCCGATGTGCTGGTGAAGGGCGGCGACTGGAAGCCGGAGGCGATCGTGGGCGCAGCCGAAGTGAAAAGCTGGGGCGGTGCCGTTCACTCGATCCCGTTGCTGCCCGGGCGCTCGACGACGTCGGTGATCGACCGCATCCGCTCAAATAGAAAGGCGTAAATTGTGATTCGTGAATCGTGAATCGACTGAACCGCAAGACCGCGGAGGACGCAGAGGACGCGGAGTAAAACAAGAACTACAATGGAACCGCAGATAAATGCCGTTACAACCTGTGCTTCAGGGATCCGATTGATATGTCAGGTGCAGAGAATCAAGTTGCGCGGTTTCGGCCTCGTGGTGGTTGTAACGGCATAAACGCAGATGAACGCGGATAAGACCATCCGCAACCTTCACGCTTGAAGTCTTTGCTGCCACTTGCTGAACGCTTCCGCCAGGGCCGCCCTTCCATATTCTCGTAATCGATGCTCGTGGTCCACGATAAATTCGTGATATAGCGGCATCAAACCACGGGCAATGGCTTCTACCGCGTCCTCGTCGCCGGACTTTGGAGGCGTATTTCGCCACTCCAGCGCCGCCCGCGCAAGATGGGTTGCCGGACCTTTTGAATGCGAGACGAAGTGGGCTACCGCCGCTTCATTGCGGCCGACTTCACCCGTGCGCGCCGTAAACAGAAAACGCGCAGGATAAAGCACGAGCTTGGTCAAAGTCTTGGGATCCGAATTGGCCAATGCCTTCGGGTTCTGCAATTTCCTGGTGACCTCATCGGTTGCCAGGCGCCGCAGCGCAAATTCCGCACCTGCCAGAATGAGATCTTTGCGCGTCGGCGCAGGCAGCTCGCTGCGCACATCGCGACCCGCAAGCAACCGACCAAATTGTTTTAGATCGAGACGATCAAGCGGAGGAAAGCGTCCGCCTGACGAAACGCCGGACAGCGTGCCGATCGAGCCCCAAAAGACGGAGAGACGATTAGCGAATGGCTTCTTGCTGGCAGCGATCGAAGACACGAGGTTGGCCACAACCTCGGCATCTTTTCCATCCAGAGGATCACCCAATACCAGACCCACATCGATGTCGCTGACATGAGGGCTAAACCCACCGTGCGCGAGACTTCCCAATGCATACGCCGCGGCAAGTCGCTGGCCAAATACATCCCGCGCCCCATCGACCACGGCAACAAGCAGGCTTTCCGCCAATTCTCTCGCTGCTTTACTGTCATGCGCCTGGGCCATATCGCCAGCTAACTTTGAAGTGGACGGCCGAAAACCGTCTTATAAGGCGGCATTTTGCGCCGCGGGATGCGCACCTTCGAATCAATATATTTTTATTTTCTTGGCGTCTTGGCGTCTTGGCGGTTCAATTATTGAATTTGCTTTCTTGGCGGTCTTGGCGGTCTTGGCGGTTCAATTATTGTTTTGTTTTCCTCTGCGTCCTCCGCGTCCTCTGCGGTGAGAGATTTTAGCCTTTCGCCTCAGGGGGCGGACACGGCCCCGCCTTCAGCTCGCTGCCCGGGAATTCCTGCTGGATGATCGTCAACCGCGCCACCGTCGCGTCATTGGGCTCGCGCACGTGGAACGCGACCTGCTTCAGGAAATTCGCGCGCCGCGCGGCGACCGCCGAGCGCACGCCGCGCTCATTCAGCTTCGCGAGGAACGCCAGCGCCGCCTCCTCGGTGCGGAAGATGCCGAGCGAGATGGCGTTGCGCCACTGGCCCGCGTCCTGCACCACGAAGAACTCCGTGATGCCGAACCTTTTCAGCTCGCCGAGCTTGCGGTCGATTTCGGCCTTGGTCTTCAACGGCGGTATGTACACCCAGTAGCCGCTCGAATCGGCCACCACGCGCTCGATTCTCTCCGCCGGCAGCTCGAGCTTCGCCAGCGCGGCTTCGGCCCTGGTCACGCCCGGACCGGCGAAAACGCCCCATTCCATGCAGGCCGCCGGCGCGGCCGATGCGGTCTTCGGCAGCGCGGGCGGGATGGCTTTGCCCGGCGCCGCTTTCGACCGGTCGGGCTTGTCGGGCGCCACCTGCCCCGCCGCTTTCAAGAGCTTGATTCTGTCGGGCGCGATCTGCAGCTGCTCGATCGGGTTCTCCGCGCCCTCGCGCGTCACGTGCTCGTAGACAAAATAGAGCAGGTTGGCCAACACCAGCAGGAGAAAAAATGCTCGCATGAGTTTCCGGGTCACCTTGAGGAATCGTGCGCGATGCGCACGATTCCTTCGAGAACCAGATTATCCATGACCTCGACAGTGCCGTTAAGGTGCGGCGCAATGAACCGGGCGGCGCCGCCCGAGAGCATCGCGAGCGGCGCCTCCTGGCCCGCATCGCGCAGGAAACGCAGCATGCGCTCGACGGCACCGGCGAGCGCGTTGACGGTCCCGCTTTCGATCGCGTCCGCCGTGCGCGCCGGGAAGTACGCGAATTTCCCGCCCCGCGGCCGCAGCTGCGCGGTTTTGCGCGCCAGGGCGCCGCGCATGAGTTCAGTCCCCGCCACGATCATGCCGCCGAGGAATACGCCGTCCGCGGCGAGCGCATCCACCGTCATCGTGGTGCCGGCATTGACCACCACGCACGGGCCGCGGTGGAGATGGCGGGCGCCGATCAGCGCCGCCCAGCGATCGGCGCCGAGTTGCGATGGGCGATCGTAGGAATTCTTCACGCCGCACTGGCTCGCCACGCTCTTCACGAATCGCACGCGCCGCTCGAGCCGGCGCGCGGCCGTTACGATCGAGCGCGCGACGCGATCTCCCGCCACGTTCGTGGCGATGATGACTGCGGGTGGCTCGAGCCTGCCCCACTCGCGCGCAAGGCGCGCCGGCTGCGCGGTGGCAACCCAGCCCTGCACCTGCCATGAGCCGCCCTCGTGCACGCCCCACTTGATGCGGCTGTTGCCGGCGTCGATGGCCAGTATTCTCATGTCAGGATCAAGCGCAATGGACAGGATTTACAGGATTTCACAGGATTAACAGGATTAGATCAAATACACCAGCAGATTTGAGGTTTGATGATTGAAGCCGATCGACACAACTCGTTTTCGGATTGGGTCTTGGTATTAATCCTGTAAATCCTGTTAATCCTGTCTATTTGGTTTTTCCCCGGGAAGCGGGCCGTAAGCTGATTTCCCCGCTGTGAAAGCGCTTCGCGCCCGCCCGCGTCTCGAGCAGGAACGAGCCGTCCTCGGCCACGCCTCGCGAAAGCCCGGCCTGGCGCGAGCCGTCGGTCAGCGTCAAGGTCACGCGCTTGCCCTGGTGCGCGTGGGCGCGCTGCCACTCGGCACGCAGCGGCGCAAAGCCCTCGCGCGCGAACGCTTCCAGCACGCGCTCGAGTTCGATCAGCACGGTGGCGAGGAGCCGGTTGCGGTCGGGCGCGGCGCCGCAGGCCGCCTCAAGGTCGGCCACGGGCTGATCGATGCGAGCACGCGCCGCCTCGGAGACGCGGACGTTGATGCCGATCCCGATTACCGCGGCGGTCGGCCCCAGCGCATCGCCCGCGAGCTCGATGAGAATGCCCGCCAGCTTGCGGCCGTTCCACAATACATCGTTCGGCCACTTCAAGGCCGCGTCCTCCACGCCGGCCGCAGCGAGCGCGCGGGCCAGCGCAACGCCAATCGCGAGCGAGAGCCCGGAGAGCGCGCCGGCGCCGCGCGCAAACCGCCACAGCAGCGAGAAAGTGAGCGCCTCGCCAATGCCCGCGTGCCACGCGCGGCCCATGCGCCCACGCCCGCCGGGTTGCCACTCGGCTGCGAGCACGGTCCCGTCTGTCGCGCCGGCTGCCGCGCGCTCCAGCAACGCCGTATTGGTGGAATCCACCGTGGTGCGAACGTCGATCGCAAAGCGCGCTGCACTTTCCCCCAGGTGGCGCTCGATGGCGGCGCGATCGAGCAGCGTGACCGGATACGGCAGGCGATAGCCACGCCCATGCACCTTGTAGATCTCGAGACCCGTCGCCTCCAGGTCGCGGACCGCGTTCCATATGCTCGCGCGCGACACCTCAAGGCTGCGCGCCAATGCCTCGCCGGAATGGAAGGCGCCGTCTGTCAGACGCGTGAGCACGCCTGCGGTGAGGGGTTTCATGGGGAACGTATAGAATAGCCTAGCAGCCTGTCGGACTTGGGGTCATGAACGGTCGGTGTGAACGTATGAGTAGTCGATCCTGGGTACCGCGGAGCCGACAGGCTGTAATGGGGTATTTACTGGCCCGGAACCTTCATCAATATGCCCTGCTTGCCTAACGTAACAAAGCCATTCGGGTTGACTGCAACCTCTCGTAACCTGTCGTTCCATTTAGCAGCTTGTCGGGGCGAAAGCCTGACAAGCTGCTAACACGATCGCGGAAATACGGCACACCCAATCAGCAAATCTATCCGGAGGCAGATCATGAGGATGATCCACGTGTTTTTCTGCGCGTTGCTCGCGTTGGTGTGCGGCGCGGCGCAAGCCCAGCAGGCTTTTCCGTCCCGCCCCATCCGCATCGTTGTGCCGTTCCCGCCGGGCGGCACTTCCGACATCCTGTCGCGCCTGATCGGCCCCAAGCTCACCGAGAAATGGGGGCAGCCGGTGATCGTCGAGAGCCGCCCCGGCGCGGCCGGCGCGATAGCCATGGAAGTGGTCGCAAAGTCCGCGCCCGACGGCTACACCCTGGTTCTCACCGATGTCGGCACGCTGGTGATCCTCCCCGTCCTCTACACGAAAACGACCTACGGCCTGCAGGATTTCGCCCCGATCACCACCATCTCTTTCTCGCCGCACTTGCTGTGCGTGCACCCGAACGTGCCGGCGTCCACGGTGCCGCAACTGATCGCGCTCGCGAAGAAGCGCCCCGGCGCCTTCAACTACGCCTCGAGCCCGGCAGGCGCGCCGTACCTGGCGGGGCTGCAGTTCGCCCACCGCACGGGCATCAAGTGGGAATACATCACCGGGCGCGGCGGCGCGCAATCGATCATGGACGTGATGACCGGGCAGGCCGACGTGCTGTTCAACGGCATGCTCGCCACGCTGCCGCCGGTGAAGTCGGGCAGGCTCAAGCTGATCGCGGTCACCGGCGAGAAGCGCCATTCGAGCCTGCCTGACACGCCGACGGTCGCCGAATTCCTGCCCGGCTTTTTGACGGGTTCCTGGCAAGGCCTGCTCGCGCCCGCACGCACGCCGCCGGAGGTCGTCGCCACGCTGAATGCCGAAGTGGCGCGCGTGCTGTTTACTCCCGAAATGAAGGAACGCATGCAGGCGCAGGGCGCCGACCCGATCGGCACGCCAGCCGCCGAATCCACGAAATTCCTGCGCGGCGAACTCGACCGCTTCACGAAATTGGTGAAGGAGACGGGGTACAAACCGCAGTAAGAGAAGGGGTGACTCGTTTCTCGTTTCTCGTTGGATGTGCCCGCCCCGCTCCGACAGCGTATCAAGCCGTAAGGCGGCCGCGTGCTCGGCTAGAATACCGCTTTCGAGCGATCCCATGTCCGAGTCCTCCGCCGCCAGACCGAAGCAACAAGCCTCGCGGCCGCCTTCCGCATCGAACTTCATCCGCTCGATCATCGAAGCCGACCTGGCAAGCGGCAAGCTCGCCGCGCGCGCCTGGGGCGGCCAGCCGGGCCCGGCGAAGACGCACGAGGGCGCGGCGCCGGATCCGGCGAAGATCCGCACGCGGTTTCCCCCGGAGCCCAACGGCTATCTCCATATCGGCCACGCGAAATCCATTTGCCTGAATTTCGGGCTCGCGCGCGACTTCGGCGGCGCGTGCCACCTGCGCTTCGACGACACCAACCCGGAGAAGGAAGAGCAGGAATACGTCGACTCCATCATCGACGCGGTGAAATGGCTGGGCTTCGGCTGGGAACACGGCGGAGCCGCGCACCTCTACTACGCCAGCGACGACTTCGATTTCATGTACCACGCGGCGGAGCACCTGATCGAGAGCGGGCACGCCTACGTGGACAGCCTCTCCGCCGAGCAGATGCGGGCGCTGCGCGGCACGCTCACCGAGCCCGGCAGCGGCAGCCCTTACCGCAACCGCGGCGCCGAGGAGAACCTGAAACTGTTCCGCCAGATGCGCGAGGGAAGATTCAAGGAAGGCGAGCACGTGCTGCGCGCAAAGGTCGACATGGCCTCGCCCAACATCAATATGCGCGACCCGGCAATCTACCGCATCCGGAAGGCGACGCACCACCGCACCGGCGACAAGTGGTGCATCTATCCGATGTACACCTATGCGCACCCAATCGAGGACGCGCTGGAGCGCATCACGCACTCGCTGTGCACGCTGGAGTTCGAGGACCAGCGCCCGTTCTACGACTGGCTGCTCGAGCGCCTCGCCGAAGCCGGGCTGCTCGCGCGCCCGCTGCCGCGGCAAATCGAGTTCGCGCGCCTGAATCTCACCTACGTCATGCTCTCGAAGCGCAGGCTGATCGAGCTCGTCGAGAAAGGCCACGTGGAAGGCTGGGACGACCCGCGCATGCCGACGCTCGCCGGCGCCCGCCGGCGCGGCTACACAGCGGAAGGCATCCGCCTGTTCGCCGAGCGGATCGGCGTGTCGAAAGCGGATTCGTGGATCGAATACTCGGTGCTGGAAGACTGCATGCGCGAGCACCTGAACGAAATCGCGCCGCGCCGCATGGCGGTGCTCGATCCCGTGAAGCTCGTCATCGAGAATTACCCTGAAGGCAAAGATGAGCTGTGCGAGGTGCCCAACCACCCGCAGAAGCCCGACTGGGGGAGGAGAAGCGTTCCGTTCTCGCGCGAACTGTGGATCGAGCGCGAGGATTTCATGGAAACGCCGGCTAAAGGTTATTTCCGCCTGTTCCCCGGCAACAAGGTGCGCCTGCGCTACGGCTACGTCATCGAGTGCACCGGCTATGACCAAGCGACGGATACCGTGCGCTGCACCTACGACCCCGACACGAAATCAGGCACCCCCGGTGCCGAGAAAGTGAAAGTGAAAGGCAATATTCACTGGGTGAGCGTGAAGCATGCCTGCGCCGCGAACGTGCGGCTCTACGACCGCCTGTTCAAGGCGGCGCAACCGCAAAGCTTCGAAGATCTCAATCCGGACTCACGGAAAACCATCACCGCGCAACTCGAGCCGGCGCTGAATGACGCAAAGCCCGAGGAGCGCTTCCAGTTCGAGCGCCACGGCTACTTCATCTCCGACAAGGTTGATCCTGTTTCCAGCGCACCCAGTTTCAACCGCACCGTGACGCTGCGCGATTCCTGGGGCAAGGCTGAAAAGGCGTGATTCGTGAGTCGTGATTCGACTCATCATTCATCATTCAACATTCAACATTAAAATCACAGGTGACCGCAATGGCTGACGTTACTCCCGCACTTCGTTCCGAGCTCGCGCCAACCGGCAAGCTGCGCGTAGGCCTCAACATGAGCAACGTGCTGCTGACCGCAACCGATGCCGCGACCGGCAAGCCCAAGGGGCTCGCGGCGGACCTGGGACAGGAGCTTGGCAAGCGGCTCGGCGTCCCCGTCGAGCTCGTGCCCTTCCCCAACCCCGGCGCGGTGGCCGACGCGGCCAGGAGCGGTGTGTGGGACGTCGGCTTCATCGGCGCCGAGCCGCAGCGCGCGAACGAGATCGACTTCACCGCAGCTTACGTGGAGATCGAGGCCACCTACCTCGTGCCGCCCGGCTCCCCGATCAAGGCCATCGCCGACGTGGACCGCCCGGGCATCCGCATCGCGATATCGGACCGCAGCGCTTACGACCTCTACCTGACCCGCCACCTGAAGCACGCCGAACTGATACGCGCGCGCGGGGACGACGTGCTCAAGCGCTTCGTCTCTGACCAGCTCGACGCGATGGCGGGCCTGCGGCCGGGACTGGTGAAAATCCAGGCAAACCTGCCCGGCTCGCGCATACTCGAGGGCAACTTCACGGCGGTCCAGCAAGCGGCCGGCGCGCCGAAAGGCCGCCCTGCCGGCGCGAAATATCTCCGGGAGTTCATCGAGGACGTCAAAGCCACCGGCCTGGTCGCAAGACTGATCGAGAAGAACAACGTTCGCGGACTGACGGTCGCCGCCAAGGCTTAGCGGCGACCGAGTGTTGAGTTTTGAATGTTGAGTGTTGAGCGTTGAGCGACGAACAATCCGTCAGTCGTCACCAGCCAATATGACTACACGCCTGAATCCCGAGGTAGGCAATCACCGTCCCGAGGACGCTCCTCAGCCGGCGCCGTTTACCAGCCGCTTCGTCGAGGCCGGCGGCCTGCGGCTGCACTACCAGGACTACGGCATTGCGGGCAAGCCGCCGATGCTGTGCCTGCACGGCGGCGCGGCCCACGCGCACTGGTTTGATTTCGTCGCGGGGGCCTTCACCGCGGATTACCACGTGCGCGCGCTGGACCAGCGCGGCCACGGCGACAGCGCGTGGGCGAATCCGCCGGCTTACAGCTACGAGCGCTACGCGGCGGACCTGGCGGAAGTGGTCGAGAAGCTCGATCTGCGCGATTTCGTCCTGATTGGCCATTCAATGGGCGGCACGGTCTCGCTTGAATACGCGTCCACCTATCCCGGGCGGGTCGGCAAGCTCGTCATCGTGGACTCCACGCTGCAAATGACCCCGGATCGCGTCGCCGCGCTGCGCGACGTCGGGTCGCGGGCGGGCAGCCATTACGCCACGAAAGAGGAATTCGTCACGCGTTACCGGCTGCGGCCGGCCGGCACAACAGCGGCGCCCACGATCATCCGCCACCTGGCGCAAGCGAGCGCCCGGCAATTTCCCGACGGCACCTGGCGGCACAAGTTCGACCGCAACGTTTACGCCACGCGCGAAACCACGGACGGACTGCCGCGCTGGAATCACATCCGCATCCCGGCGCTGCTGGTCAAGGCCGAGCGCAGCCAGCGCATCAGCCCGCAGATCTTCGCCGGGGTGAAAGCGCGCTGCCCGCAAGTTGAGCTGGCTGAAATCCCCCAAGCCGATCACCACGTCACGCTCGACAACCCGGCCGGCTTCACGCAGGCCGTGAAGGCGTTTCTGGCCCGGCATCCCTGAACAATCTCACCGCGCCTTAACCTGGATCAAAGTCCCGCCTGCCGGAGGCTAATAGACTGAAAAACTGACTCTTACCCGATCGGCCCGGCTTACATGGAAATTTCTGCCCGTCCGGATGGGCGCCCCGCCCTGTCTGCCACGGCCATGACCGGTCCCGCCAAGCGGAACCGGATCATCAACGTCACGCTGGTTTTTTTCTGCCAGGTTTGTCACGGCCTGACCCTGGTCGGGATCGCGCTCTTTCTTCCGCTCATCCGCGAAGACCTGCAAATCAACTATACGCAGGCCGGCGTGCTGTCCGCCGCCGCGACCTTGAGCTACGCCCTCGGCCAGATCCCCGCCGGCTACCTCGCAGACCGGTTCGGCGCGCGGCGCCTGTTCTTCATCGGGCTGATGGGCTGGTCGTTCCTCTCGATGTCGCTCGGCCTGATCCACTCCTACTGGCTTGCCGTGTTGAACCTGTTCGTCGCGGGCCTGTTCCGCGCTCTTCTGTTCGCGCCCGGTCTGCGCCTGCTCGCCTCGTGGTTTCCGCCCGAACGCGGCGCAACAGCAATGAGCCTCTACATGGTGGGCGGATACACCGGCAACATCGTGCTGTCGCTGGTCGGCCCCGCGCTCGCTGCCGCGCTGGGCTGGCGCCCGGCCTTCATGCTGTTTGCCGCGCTGGGCGTCGCCGCGGCAATCGCCTACTACAAGCTGGGGCGCGCCAGACCGGGGGCGGGTATCGCCCGGCCATTCTCGATCCATGACGCGCTGCGGCTGTTCGAGCACAGGATCCTGTGGATATGCGGCGCGATCCAGTTCGTGCGATTCAGCGCGGTAACGGGCTTCAGCTTCTGGCTGCCGTCACTGCTGGTCGCCGATCGCGGTTTTTCGCTGCAGGTAGCGGGGTTCATTGCCGCGATGAGCGCCGTCCTCTCGGTGCCGGCGAATGCGGTGGGCGGCTACCTGTCGGACCGGATCAGAAATCCTCCGCTCATCATCGGCGCATCGCTCGCCGGGCTCGCCTGCTCCAGCATATTGCTCGTCCAGGTCGAGTCCGTGCCGGCACTGCTGCTGGTCGTGGCCGCCGGCTCGATCTTCCTGCAGTTGTACTTCGGGCCGCTGTTCTTCGTCCCGCTGGAGATATTGGGCCAGCGCGCCGCCGGCACGGCCACCGGGTTCAGCAACCTGTTCGCGAACCTGGGCGGGTTGATCACAGCCTACGCGCTGGGCGCCGTGAAGGACATGACGGGATCGTTCACGTGGGGATTCTTCGGCATCGGCGGGCTCTGCCTCGTCGGCGCCGCGCTGAGCATCCTGCTCGCGCGCATACGCAACCGCGCACTGGAGCAGAAGGCCGGAGCGGCCTGATCCGCCGCGCGTCGCCCTGCAGAGATGCGGTCGTCTGGCGGACGACCTTCGGCGTCACCCTGGTTTAGAGCGCCACGGCACCTCGCAATTATTGCAGGGTAATGTTGCCCTTGCGGATGACATCCCCGTAGCGCGCAATCTCGCTCTTGAGGAAGACGCTCAATTCCTCCGGCGTGCCCCCCACGAGCGTCAGCACTTCCCGTTTCGCAAAAGCGCGCACGGACTCCATCTCCAGCGTTTTCCTGATCGTTGCGTGCAAAGCCGCGACGACTTCCTTCGGCGTTCCCGTCGGGAAATACATGGCGAACCAGTTGTCGGATACGAACCCGGGCATCAGCGAGTCCATCGTCGGCAGGCCCGGGAAAAATTCGGATGGCTTCGGGGTGGTCACCGCCAGCGCGCGGATCTTCTCCGACTTGAGCTGTGGGGCGGCGAGCAGCCCTTCTGCAAACTGCATGTCGACTTCGCCGCCCATCACCGCCACCAGCGACAGGCCGCCGCCCTTGTAGGGAACCGTCGTGACGTTCAACTTTCCGAGCTGCTTGAACATTTCCGCCGACAGGTGGCTGGTGCTGCCGGCGACGTTGATGGCCGCGTTGAGCAGCCCGGGCTTCTTCCGGGCGAGCTCGATCATCTCCTTCGCCGATCTTGCCGGCACGCTGGGATGCACAATCATCACCATCGGCGTCGTGCTGATGAAACTGACCGGCGCCAGGCTCTTCAGGGGATGGAATTTCATCCGGTCGCCGTAGAGCGTGGTATTGATCGCCAGCGTGGCGGTGGTGAACAGCAGGGTGTAGCCATCGGCCGGAGCGTTGACGACGAACTCCGCGCCGATCAATCCGCTCGCCCCGGAGCGGTTGTCGATGAGGAAGGTCTGGCCCAGTTGCTCCTGGAATTCCTTGAAGATCACCCTGGCCTGGACGTCGGTTCCCCCGCCGGGCGGGAACGGCACGATCACCCGTACTGTCTTGGCGGGATACTTCTGCGCCGAAAGCTCCGTCGGCAACGCGAGCAGCAGCAGTCCCGAGACGGCGGCGGCTGCCAGCAGAGTGCCGGCGGTGTTGCGGTTCGGTTTCTTCATGGTTCCCTCCCCTTATGACATGAACAACTGCGCCCTCGGATGGGGCGGCAGGTTGAGCGCATCGGATGCTTCGTAGGGCCGGTGTCCTTCGACCTGCGCGGCGTACAGGACCCGGCGGCTCTTCGAATCGAAAGGGTCGCGGCGGTGCAGCGTGGCACGGTTGTCCCACACCACGACGTCGCCGACCGACCACTTGTGCTCGTAGCAGAACCGCGGGCGCGTGGCGTGCTCCCACAGCCGGTTCAGCAGCGACTCGGATTCCTCCAGCGAGCAGCCGTTGACGTACGAGCCGTGCCGCCGGCCGAGGAACAGCATGTTGTGCCCGGTCTGCGGGTGCGTGGAGATGACCGGGTGGCTGGGGCCCGGCACGGAACGATAATCCATGTTGAGCGACATGCCGGGCCGGACCTTCATCGCCGTGTCCACGATGTCGGCCTGCTTGATGGTCAGGCCGGAGACGCGTTGCTTCAGATCATCGGGCAGCGCGTCGTAGGCCGCGTAACAATTCAGGAAATAGGTGAAGCCGCCGAGTTCCTGCGGCGGGACTTCCATGGCGAGCAGCATGCGCGCGGCGGTGGGCCGCTCCTTGAAGGAGAAATCGGAATGCCACACGATTTCGCCGTCGCCGAGAATGCCGACCGGTTTGCCCTCCTGCTTCACGTTCGAGACCACCGTGACCTCGGGCGGGAGATTGAGCAACCGGGTGCCGGCGCGCTCGCTCAGGTCGCGGCTGTGCAGGTTGGATGAGGTCACCGGCGTGCCGAAGCGCTTGACGAGCTTGACGAGATCCTCCGCGGCGAGCGACTGGCCGCGGAACACCAGCAGTACGTGGTCGAGCCAGGCTTTGTGCAGGGATTGGAACGTCGCATCGTCCAGCTGCTTCAAGTCGATGCCGCGAATCTCCGCGCCGAGCGCGGCCGGTGTCGGCACCACCTGGAATTGCGAGCGTTGCCCGCTTCGATTCTCTACAGCGGCGGTCGTCATCAATTTCTCCCGGACCCGGCGCGCGTGCGCGCCCGGATGGCTGCAACGTAACAAATGGGGTTTGTGGCGTCAACCGGAAGCCGGTATTGCTCATGTTGCATTTCCAGCAGAAAGGGGTCGCGTCGGCGGTCCGCGCGCCCTTCCGCGTTTACAATACGGACCGAGGAGGAATTATGATCGATCGCATCGAAATCTTCGTGACCGCGCTGTCGGAGCGCCTGCAGCGCATCTTCTCGAGCGGCTCATACGATACCGGCCCCGCCGAGCGCGTGCTCGGCAAGCCGGTGCTGGTCAAGATCTACGCCGACGGCGTGGTCGGCCTCGGCCAGATCCGCCCGATCAGCCCGGGCCACTTCGTCGCGGACACGACCCAGAGCGTGGTCGCGGCGATCAAGGAAATTTACGGCCCCGCGTTGCTGGGCAAGTCCATCTTCGATATCGAAGCCATCAACGAGATTTTCGACCTGCGGCTCGCGGGCAATCCGGCCGCGCGGGCGGTCCTCGATATCGCGGTGCACGACGCCGTGGGGAAAGCGCTCAAGACGCCGGTCCACAATCTCATCGGCGGGTGCTGCCAGCCGCGCATCCCGCTCGAATGGTCGGTCAGCATGGCGGACGACGTTGCCGTGATGATCGCGGAAGCGAAGCGCGCCGTGGACCAGTTCGGCATCAAGGTGCTGTGCCTCAAGATGGCGGACCGGCGCGGCTGGCGCCAGGACGTGAAGAACTTCGAGGCGGTGCGCAAGGCGATCGGCAACGACGTGATGATCGGCATCGACCCCAATACCGGGTGGACGCTGGCCGACGCGCTGTCGGCCATCGCGGAAATCCGGAAGATGGGGCTGGGTTACATCGAGCAGCCGATCGAGCGCCGCGATCTCAAGGGCATGGCCGAGATCCGCCGCGCCGCGGGGGGCGTTCCCGTGATGGCGGACGAGGGCATCTTCACGCTGCAGGACGCCTATGCGCTGGCGCAGGCGCGCGCCTGCGATGCCTACTGCATCAAGCTCTACAAGCTGGGCGGCATCACGCCCGCGAGGAAGATCGCGGCGATCGCGCAGGCCGCGAACATCCAGTTGAATTGCGGCGGCCTGGCGGTGCAATCGCAGCTGGAAGCGGCCGCGGGCGCTCATTTCTACTCGAGCATTCCAGCTTCACGCATGATGGGCGCGGCGGAATTCGTGATGGGCTTGAATGCCGCGGCGAAAGATCCGCTGTGCCCCGAAAGCGATTTCAAGATACGCGACGGTCACGTCAATGTGCCGACCGGTCATGGTCTCGGCGTCACCATCGACGAGCAAGCGCTCAAGAAGAACACGCTCCTCGCGGAGCGCGTTGGTTAAGTTCAATAGACAGGATTAACAAGATTCAACAAGATTTACAGGATTAAACCTGGAACGCCAGATAATTATAATTTGCCTGCCTGTCTTTGCTTTAATCTTGTTAATCCTGCGAAATCTTGTTAATCCTGTCCATTCCTTGTTGTTAGCGTTCTAGTCTCCCTCGGCGTAAAACTTCAAATAAGACGAGCGCCCGCCGTCGGCGGCAATCGTCGTTCCCGTCAGCATGCGCGAAGCATCCGATGCAAGGAAGACGGCGATCTCCGCGATGTCGCCGGGGTCGCCCTTCGAAAACGGATAAAGCTTCTGCGCGACCATGCGGGCGCGCGCCGCCGGTCCCGGCTTCTCCGCGAGCAGGTAGTCCTTGTTCTCGTAGCGCTTGATCTGCCGCTCGGTACGGATCGAGCCCGGCGCGATCGCATTGGCGCGGATGTTGTGCTGCACGTACTGCGCGGCGAGCGTTTTGGTGAACGAGATGATCCCGCCCTTGGTCGCGGCGTAAGCCGGCTTGACCGAGCCCATCAGGCCCAGGTGGGAGGTGATGTTGATGATGGAGCCGCCACCGGCCTGGATGAGATGCGGGATGCCGTGGCGGCAGGTGAGGAACGGGTGCAGCAGGTTGAGATTGATCGTGTGGTGCCAGACCTTGAGGTCCATCTGGTGCACCGGCACGTCTTCCTCGAGCGAGCCGCCGGCGCAGTTCATGATGACGTCGAGCCTGCCGAATTTCGCCACCGTCGCTGCGACCGCGCGCTTGACGGACTCATCCTGCGTCACGTCGGTCTCGATGAACAGCGCCTCGCCGCCCGCCGCGCGCACGTCGCGCTCCGCCGCCCTTCCCGTCTCGGCGTTCAACTCGATAATCGCGACTTTCGCGCCCTCCCGGCAGAACGCGAGCGCGGTGGCCTTCGCGATGCCGGCGCCGGCGCCGGTGATGAAGGCAACCTTGTTGTCCAGTCGTTTCATTTATTCGTTGCTCGTTACTCGTTGCTCGTCCCTGGTCTGCGCTCAGGCCGCTTTCGAGAATTCTTCCATCACCTGCTTCTCGTGGGCGAGCAACTTCTGCACGCTCGGTCGCCCCAGCATGCGCTGGTAGTGGCCCATGCAGTTCACGAAGCGGGCGAGGTCGAGCTTGAAGGACAGCGCGCGCTTGAAGCACCAGTAGAAATAGGCGTCGCAGGCGGTGAAATGCAGGAAAAACCACTCGCGGCCGGCGAGAGAATCCTCGATAACCTGGAAATCCTCGAAGAGCAGCTGGTTGGCGACCCGCTTCACGCTTTCCTCCGAGTCCGGCAGGTCGCAGTAATTCTGCGGCCGGGCATTGGGCGTGAGATGCGGGTGTATGCCGGAAGCGCAGAAAGCCATCAGCGAAATCGCCTTGATCTCTTCCTTCGGCTCCGCCGGCAGCAGCTTCGCCTTGGGAAACTGGCGGTTCAACCAGATCTGGATGGCGACGTTCTCGGTCAGCGGCTCGCCATCGATGATGAGAACGGGCACCTTGTGCTTGGGGTTCAACCGCAGGAACTCGGGCGTGCGGTTGCCGCCGGTGCGCGTGTTGAGGTTCCGCACTTCGAAATCGGCGCCGGCTTCCGTCAGCGTGATATAGGGCACCGTCGCGCAGGTGTTGGGGGCGTAGTAGAGGGCCAGTTTCATTTCTCGTTCTCTCTCTAATAGACAGGATTGACAGGATTAACAGGATTTACAAGATTAGAGCAAAAAGCCCTTAGTCGGAAATCGCTTTGCGACGAGGCCTTTTTCACCGGCTCTCGCGCCGGATGCTGTAGTAAGTGCCGGCGAAGATCACCGCGGCCCCCAGCAGGATCGAGAGGTCGAGCGGCTCGTCGTAGAACAGCACGCCGATCACGGCGATCAGCGGCAGCCGGAGAAAATCGATCGGGACGACGACCATCGCATCGGCGAGGCGGAAAGCGCGCGTCATGCAGAAATGAGCGAGTAGCCCGCTCGCGCCGACCGCGACGATCCAGGAAAAATCGGCCAGCCCGGGAGTGACCCACCCGGGCAGCGCGGGGAAGAAGCCGAGCGGAATCTGGATCACCGCCATGTAGAACAGGATGGCGAGCGCCGAATCGCTCTGCGAAAGGCGCTTGGTGGCGATCATGATCGAGGCAAATGCGAATGCCCCGGCCAGCATCACCAGCGCCGCGTGCGACACCTCCGCGACGCCGGGTTTCAGGATGATGAGTATGCCGGTGAGGCCCAGGGCGAGCATGACGGCGCGGGCCCCGGTTCAGCCGCTCGCCGAGGATCAGCATCGCCAGCACGGCGGTCCATACCGGCATGGTGAACTCGATCGCAAACACGGTCGCGAGCGGCAGCAACCCGATCGCGTAGACCCACGCGTACTGGCCGCCGAAGTGCACCACGTTGCGGAAGAGGTGCAGCCCGAAGCGCTGCGTGCGCAAAGCCTGCCAGCCGAAGGCCGGCAGGATGGCAAGCAGGATGACGAGCGCCACGAGGCTGCGCAGGAACACGATCTCGAAACTGCCCATGACGCGCGTCAATTCGCGCACGGCGATCGCCATCAGGGTGAACGACAGCAAAGCGCCGCCCATCCACAGGGCGCCGCGCAGAGCGGCGGGCGCGCCGCGCACTGCGCTCGCGGCTGCGGTTCCGCGTTCCAGGTTCAAAGTTCCGGGTTCAATGTTGGGGTTGGGTGACGTGCCTACCGCGCAGCGGGCGACTTATCACTTATCACTCAATCACTGGGTTTTCATGCCGATACTCTTGATCAGCGCGCCGAGCTCGACGTATTCGTCGCGCTGCATCTTGTCGAATTGCTCGGGCGTGCCGAAGCGGGCCTCCGCGCCCTGCTGCACGATTTTTTCACGCGTCGCCGGCTCCTGCAGCACCTTCGCCGTGTCCGCATTGATGCGGAGAACGAGCTGCCGCGGCAGCGCGCGCGGCCCGATCAGCCCGAACCACGACTCCGAGCGGTATTCGCCGAAGCCCGCTTCCGCGCTGGTCGGCACCTCCGGCAGCGATTCCGCCCGTTTCGGGGAGGCGACCGCCAGCGGCCTCAGCGTGCCCGCCTTCAGCATGCCGACGATCGCAGGCAGCGGGTAGACGTAATAGTGGATCGTGCCGGCGATCAGCGCGCTGCGGCTGTCGGCGCCGATGCGAAACGGCACGTGCACAACGTCGATCTTTGCCTTCGAGGCGAACAGCGCGCCGGCGAGATGCGAGGAGCTGCCCACCCCGGCCGAGCCGTAATTCAACGCGCCGGGCTTGGCCCGGGCGAGAGCGATCAGTTCCGGGATCGTTTTGGCGTTGATGGTCCGGGCGAGCACGATCACGTTGTGGGTCGAGCCGACCAGCGAGATCGCCGTGTAATCCTTCAGGGGATCGTACGGCTTCTCCTCGCGCAGGAGCGCGTTCGACAGATGCGGCTGCCCGACCATGGCGATGGTGTAGCCGTCGGGCGCCGCCTGGCGTGTCAACTCGCTGCCGATCAGCCCCCCGGCGCCCGGCCGGTTGTCGATGACGACTTGCTGGCCCCACATCTCGCTCAGGCGCTGGCCGACGATGCGCCCGAGGACATCGCTCGCCGCGCCCGGCGTGAACGGCACGATCATGCGCACCGGCTTCGACGGCCACTTGTCCTTGTCCCGTGTGCCCTGCGCAGCCGCAGCGCCGGTCAAGGCAGATCCCGTCATCAACACCAGCAACGTTGCATGAAATAGTTTCATAAGTCTTCTCCCGTAACCTGATTATCCATCACTAAGCATTGAAACCAGCGCGCCGATGCTGCCGGCGGAGTCCAGGGACTCGACCTCGCCGATGATGCTCTCGACCGCCCGGGCCTGCAGCGCGGCACCAGCGAGCCGCCGGAACTTGGTGTGCCGCTCCTCGAGCGTCATCGGAAAATCGGGGCTGCCCTTGCGGTAGGGCGCGTCTTTCTCGAACACCCGCCCGCCGCGCGCCGTCACCTTCATGCGCGACTGGTGGCGGGTCACGTCGCCCCCCAGGTCGTAAGCCGGGTCCGGCTCGATGCGAATGCGGCGCATGAACGCCAGCAGCTGCGGGTCAGCGAGGCGCGACTCCGAAAACTGCTCGGTCAGCACTTCCCCGTCGTGCGCCATGGCCGCGAGCGTGAAGTAGAGGCTCATCTGCGCCGAGGTGACGCCCTGCGGCACGTACTCCCACGCACAGTGCCTTACGGCCATGGTGCTGCAGCGCAGGTGAATTTCCTCGATGTCCGCGGCCTTGAGGCCGTTCTCCTGCATGATGGTGTAGAGCGAATGGAGCGCGGTGTGCGTGCTCGCGGCCGAGGCGTAGGACTTGTAGCCCACGTTCAGGATCTCCCACCGCTTGCCGAGCCCCTCGGTCAACTCACCGGGCATCGCGCTGTCGGTAAACGAGCTGAGGAACCCGCCGTAAGGCGCTTCGAGCACGTTGGGGATGCCGGTGAAGCCGCGCGCCGCGAGCAGCCCCGCGTAGACGCCGCTTTGCGCGGCGCGGCCGCCGTGCAGGCGTTTCGCCATCGCGCCTTCCTGCGCCGCCATCAGGCCCGCGGCCTGCGATCCCGCGATGCCGAGCGCGTGGCGCGCTTGCTCTCCGTTGAGCTTGAGCAGTTGCGCCGCCGTCGCCGCCGCGCCGAACGCGCCGCAGGTGCCCTGGAAGTGATAGCCGCGCATGAAGTGGCTGCCGGTCGCGGCCAGCCCGATGCGCAGTGCGACCTCGTAGCCGGCGGCGACCGCCGTGATGAAATCCCGCCCCGAGACCGGTTCCTTGCCGCCGCGCCATTCACCGAGCGCGAGCGCGACCGGCACAGTAAGCGAGCCGGGATGGAGATGCGCCTGGACATGGATATCGTCAAGCTCGAAGCCGTGCCCCGCCGTGCTCGTGACCAGCACCGCCTGGGAAACCGAGGTGCGGTGCGGGGTGCCAAGGATGGACGCCTGCGGCGCGCCGCCCTGCTCCAGCACCATGTCGAGCACCATGCGCGTCCACGACCGGGTCACGCCGAACAGGCAGCAGCCGAGTGCGTCGAGCGCGCATTCCCGCACTTTCGCGGCTACCGCCGGCGGGAGGTCGGCGTAACGCAGGCCGGCGGCCCAGGTGCCGAGCGCGAGCGTGGCTCCGCCCGCGGCGAGGAGTTCCGGCCGGTTCGCGTCTATTTTCATCCTAAAAACTGCAATTCAGCCACAGAGGTCACAGAGAACACAGAGAAAAAACCAAACCACCAGGAAACGACAGAAAAATTATTGTTTTTGCTTTTCTCTGTGTCCTCTGTGTTCTCTGTGGCAAATAGTTTTTCTGGCTTCATCAGTCGGCCTGGATCTTCGCCACCGCGATGATCTTCGCGTATTTCGCGACCTCGCGCCGGAAGAACGCGCCGAGTTCCTCCGGCGTGCTACCGACCGGCTCGGCGCCGTCCTTGACGAGGTAGTCCCGCACTTCCGGCAGCGCGAGCGCCTTCACCGTCTCGGCGTGCAGCCGCGCGAGGATCTCCTTCGGCACGCCGGCGGGCAGGAACATCGCGTACCACTGGTCGCACTCGACGCCGGGATAGACCGAGGCGAGCGTCGGCAGCTCGGGCAGGACGGACGAGCGTTTCGCCGTGGTCACCGCGAGCGGCCGCATCCTGCCGCTGCGGATGTGCGGAATGCTCGTCAGCACCGAGGTGAAGCGGAAATCCGTTTCTCCCGCCAGCATCGCGATCAGCGCGGGGCCGCCACCCTTGTAGTGGATGTGCGTGACCTCGATGCCCGCCGCCTGCTTCAGCATCTCGACCGCGAGGTGGCTGGTGGTCCCGGCGCCGTTGGTCCCGGCATTCATGCCCCCCGGGCGTTTTTTTGCCAGCGCGACCAGTTCCTTTGTCGAATGCGCGGGCACGCTGGGATGCACCACCAGCATCAGCGGCACCGAGGTGAGCTGGCTCACCGGCGCCAGGTCCTTGATCGGATCGAACGCGAGCTTCTTGTGCAGGCTCACGTTGACGGAGAGGGAGGCCGTGGTGACCAGGATGTGGTAGCCGTCCGGGGGGCTTTTCGCGACGATCTCGGCGCCGATCAACCCGCCGGCGCCGGCCCGGTTCTCCGCGATGAAGGACTGGCCGAAGGTCTCGGTAAAACGCTTCGCGAACAACCGGCCCATGATGTCGGCGCCGCCACCCGGAGAGAACGGCATCACGATGCGCGCCGTCCGGGTGGGCCATTTATCCTGCGCGCCCGCGATACCCGGCATGCCCGCAGCCGCGAGCAACCCCGCCGCGATGCCGAGCAACGCCTTCACGTTCGCCGTTTGATATGCAGGGATGAGCAAATTACTCATCACTCATCACTCATCACCGCCCGGCCATCGGCTGGGCTATAACTTGATGCCCAGCAGTCTTGCGGCGGTTTCCCCAAGCATCATCCTGCGCTCCCGGTCGGTAAAGCCCGGCGCCTTGAGGATGTGGTCCACCGATTTGGACTGCCACGGAATCGGGTGGTCGGTGCCGATGACGAGGCGGTTCGAGCCGACTTCCGCCGCCAGGTGCCGCAGCGCTTCCGAGGTGAACACCAGCGTGTCGAAGTACATTCTCCGCAGGTATTCGGTCGGCTTGCGCTTCAGCTTGACGCCGGTGTCCATCTCCGGCGCCACGCGCAGGCAATTGTCCGACCGCGGCGCATAAGACGGCAGGAAGCCGCCGCCGTGGGCCGAGCAGATCTTCAGGTCCGGGAAGCGGTCGAGCGTGCCCTCGAAGATCAGGTGCGAGAGGGCGATGGTGGTGTCGAGCGGGTTGCCGATGGTGTTAGCGAGCCAGCCGTTGCCCTTGAAGCGGTTGTTCAACTCCGGCGTGCTCTGCGGATGGATGAAGAGCAACACGCCCAGCTCCTCGGCTTTCGCCCACACCGGGTGGAACCTCGGATCGGAGAACTCCACGCCGGCGACGCTGCCGCCGATGGCCGCGCCGCGCAGCCCGAGCTTGTTCACGCCGTGCACGAGTTGCTGCACGGCCAGGTCCGGATACTGCAGCGCCAGCGATGCAAAGGCGACGAAGCGGTCCGGGTAGGTCGCGCAGAATTCCGCCAGCTTCTCGTTCTGGATCCGGATCACCTCGGTCACCACGTCGCGTTCCGCCTGGTACCACTGCGGGTTGATGCTGAGCGCCTCCATGTCGATGCCCTGCTCGTCCATCTCGCGCAGGCGCCTCTCCCCCACCTGGTCTATCCCCGGTCCGCGCTGGTCTTCCATCGTCAAGCCCAGCAGCTTCATCGCTTCCGGGATCACGCAATGCGCGTGCACGTCGATGGTCTTCACGCGCCGGCCGCCGACTTTCACCTCGCGGCGGCGCCCGGCCGGCTTCGCTTTCCCCCTGGCCTTCGCCTGCTTCGGTGCCCCGGGCCGGGCCTGCGCCCTTGCCGCGACCGACAGGTTGCAATCGGTAAAGACCAGGGCCGACGGCGCGGCGGCTGGATGACTGGTGATATTTCCGCGAACTTGCATGTCCCCTCCCCAATTTAGGAAACCGAATACTAGCACTCGTTAAACCCGGACATGGAATGCCGGTTTAACTCCGCGTGTTCGAACGGACGAGATTGCGCCGTTCAACACGCGGGGCGGGGCATTATCAATACCCGGTCTCTCCCGTTCCTTGCGAGCACCCATGAATGGACAGTTGCGGGTACAATGCGCGCCTCGCGGCGCAGGAACCCCATGATTCGCCTCTCGCAAGTCACGTTGATACGCGGCACCAAGGTGCTGCTCGAAGGCGCCGATATCGCCCTCAATCCCGGCGACAGAATCGGCCTCATCGGCCCGAACGGCTCCGGCAAGTCGAGCCTGTTCGCGCTGCTGCGCGGCGAGCTGCATGCCGACCAGGGCGAGGTGGATTTCCCCGCGCGCTGGCGCGTCGCGCACGTGGCGCAGGAGACGCCCGCGCTGGAGCGGCCGGCGCTCGAGTACGCGATCGACGGCGACACCACGCTGCGCCGGCTCGAGCGGGAGCTGGCGGAAGCCGAGGCCCACGAGGATGCCGAACAGAGCGGCCTTCGCATCGGCGAGTTGCACGCCGCGCTGGGCGACGCGGACGCCTACACCGTGCGCTCGCGCGCCGAGCAACTCCTGCACGGGCTCGGCTTCTCGCACGAGCAGATGGACGAGCCGGTGGCGAGCTTCTCCGGCGGCTGGCGCATGCGGTTGAATCTCGCGCAGGCGCTGATGTGCCCGTCCGACCTGCTGCTGCTGGATGAGCCGACCAACCATCTCGATCTCGACGCGATCCTCTGGGTCGAAGAGTGGCTGAAGCGCTACGGCGGCACGCTCGTCATCATCTCGCACGATCGCGACTTCCTCGACGGCGTGGTGAACGTCGTGGCGCACATCGACGCCAAGAAATTGAAGCGCTACTCGGGCAACTACTCGGACTTCGAGCGCCAGCGCGCCGCGGCGGTGGTGCTCGCGGCGGGCATGATCGAGAAGCAGGCGCGCGAGCGCGCCCACCTGGAGTCCTTCATCAACCGCTTCCGGGCGCAGGCGACCAAGGCGCGGCAGGCGCAGAGCCGCATGAAGATGCTGGCGCGGATGGAGGATCTGGCGCCGCTGCACGTGTCCGCGCCGTTCTCGTTCGAATTCCGCGATCCCCTGAAGGCGCCGGACCCGCTGCTCACGCTGGAAGACGTGGACGCCGGCTACCGGACGGAAGGTTCCCCCGACAAGACCGTGGTGCGGGGCATCCGCTTCTCGCTGCGCAGCGGGCAGCGCTACGGGCTTCTCGGCATCAACGGCGCGGGAAAATCCACGCTGATCAAGACCATCGCCGGCGAACTCCCGCCGCTGGCCGGCACGGCGACCGTGAACAAGGGACTCGCCATCGGCTACTTTGCGCAGCACCAGGTGGAGATGCTGCGCCACGACGAGTCGCCGCTGTGGAATCTCGCGCGCGTCGCGCCGGGCGTCCGCGAGCAGGAACTGCGCGGTTTTTTAGGCGGCTTCAACTTCCCCGGCGAGATGGCGATCAATTCGATCGAGAATTTCTCCGGCGGCGAGAAGGCGCGGCTCGCGCTGGCCATGATCGTGTGGAGCCGCCCCAACCTGCTGCTGCTGGATGAGCCGACCAACCACCTCGACCTGGATACGCGCGAGGCACTGACGGTGGCCCTCGCCCAGTTCGAGGGAACCCTGGTGCTGGTGTCGCACGACCGCCACCTGCTGCGCGCCACCACCGACCAGTTCCTGATCGTCGCCGACGGGCGGCTGCAGCCGTTCGACGGCGACCTCGACGATTACCGCGACTGGCTGTTCAAGACCAAGCTGGGCGTGAAGGATGCGGCCGGGGATGCCCGGCAGGATGCGGCGGCTGAAGCGGCGCCGCCGCCGGTAGTCCGCAAGGCGGCGCCGGCACAACCCGCCCTCGCCGCGCCCCAGCCCGACCGGCGCGGCCAGAAGCGCCGGGAGGCGGAGGAGCGCCAGCGCCTGTCCGCGGCGCGCAAGCCGCTCGAAATACGCCTCAAGCGCCTGGACGAGAGCATCGCGAAGCTCGCCGCGCAGAAAACCGCGATGGACAAGCTGCTCGCCGATCCCGGCCTCTACAGCGAGGAGAAAAGAGACACGCTGAAGACGGCGCTCCTCGACCAGGCCTACGTCGCGCGGGAACTGGCGCAACTCGAAACGGAATGGCTCGCGCTGCACGAGCAGCTGGATGCCGTGACGCAGTGACAATCTGCCTTGATGGGCGGAGAATAATCACCGAATCCACCCAGCCGGAGAAACCGATGACCGCGAGAGCCTCGAACAGGATAATTGTCATTGCCGTGGTGGCTGCCGCGGTGATTGCGCTCGGTTACTGGGGCTACAGCGTCTACCAGAAACGCGTGCTCCACAGCGGGATCTCCACCATCCTGAAGAACGCGGGTGGAGCGCTGCGCGAATCGCTCACCCTCGAGCCCGGGCCGTCAGCGGATGACCGGCTGCAACTCGCGAAGAAGCTCGAGGACCATGCCGCGGCGATGGACAAGTCCATCGGGCAATTGAAACTCCTGCAGGTCGAGCGCGACCTCATGCTCGCGGACGACGCGGAGAACTACCTCATCACCCTGCGGGAAATCATCAGCAAACGGTCCGCAGCCAACCGCCTCTACGTGCTGCATACCGAGAGCCTGGGAGCGCTGCAGGACCACATGCGCGCGGACAACCACACCGGCGCTTGGGTCAAGCAGGCGGTGCTCGCGAAGGAACGGGCGGAGAAGGACTTCCGCGACTACCGGCTCATGGTGGCCACTTACGGCACGCTGCTGGGCACGCTCACCTCCACGCAGAAAAAAATCGCGCCCTACGTGGATTCAGCGGCGCTGATTGACGAGGCGCTGCTTGCGAAGGCCCGCGAGCGCGCCATCGAAACCGCCAAGCTGGCGGCGGTGGAGATGGAGAAAGTCCGGCAACTCGCCGCCCCCAAGTAACGGCCAAGGCAAAAGGAAAAAGGAAAAAGGCAATAACCGCTTCGCCTTCCCCGTCTGCCTTCTGCCTTTTGCCTTCTGCCTTCTGCCTTTTGCCTTCTGCCTTTTGCCTTTTGCCTTCTGCCTTCTGCCTTTTGCCTTTTGCCTTTTGCCTTTTGCCTTTAGTCCTACCCTCCCAGCGGCTTCTGCGCGGCGACCATCGCGTAGTACTCCCACGCCCGCTCCGCCGCCCGCGCCGCGGGCCCGGTCTGCTCGTTCGCAAACTCGGCTTCCTCGCGCGTGAAAGCGCGCAAGCGCTTGCCGTCCCCGCCGGCCGCGGCCAGCATGCCCAGGTTCAGCCGGGCGCTCTCTTCCAGGAAGCATGCCGCCACCGTCGCGGCGCGCACGTCCTTGAACGCGGTGCTGATGCCGTGGCCGCGCATCATGACCGCGACGCCGCTGCCGAGGCTCTTCGCCACCTGGTCGCCCAGCTCGCGCGAGCGGATGAGGCCGATGCGGCCGTACTCCGGAAGGTCGGCGAACGCGGCGCCCTGGTTGTGCACGACGCGGTGCGGCTCGCCGATCTGCGTGAGTGAAATGCAGGCCGGCGGATGCGCGTGGACCACGGCCCCGACGTCCGGCCTCGCGGCGTAGATGCGCGCGTGGATCCAGAACTCGCTGTTGGGCGTGCCGTCGCCGGACAGAATCTTGCCGTCGTTGTCGATCACCAGCAGGTGGTTCTCATCGGCCAG
>CAZFRR010000289.1:0-2403 GCA_964521405.1 uncultured Streptomycetaceae bacterium
GCCGCGAGCAGGTTGCGCGCGGCATGCGCGGCAATCGCCACGCCGTCTTCCAGCGGGTGCAGCAGCTTGTCTCCGCCGAAACGCCGGCCCGCGCCGGCGGCGAGCAGGATCGCCGCAATAGCCTTCCGGTCCCGTGCCATATCACGATCGATTATAGCGGCACCGCCGAGCAGCCTGTCGAACGCAGTTTTCGACAGGCTGCTGAAAACAAGACCGCCCGAGGATTTTGAATGTTACTGATGACAAAACCCGCCCTTGGTCCTGACATGGACCCTGTCAATGGACGGGATGGGCAGTTCACAGACTTAGGAGTACTTGAGCGGGCGGTCTTGCCTCAGAAGCTTGTCGGGCCGGAGTCCGACAAGCTTCTGCCCTCATGAAACGTTTGACACTGATTCCGCCCCAGCCTAATGTCTCGGACTCAAGGAGGGGTTCCCATGGATCAAAAAATCAGTTTCACCGTCGATGGCCGGTCCGCGACAGTCAACGTGGATCCGTCGATGCCCCTGCTGTATGCGCTCCATTCGGAACTGGGTCTCAACAATCCCAAGTTCGGCTGCGGGCTCGCGCAATGCGGCGCCTGCACGGTTCACCTTGACGGCGCGCCCGTGCGCTCCTGCGTGCTGCCGGTCAGCGCCGCCGCCGGAAAGAGCGTCACAACGCTCTCCGGCCTGGGCACGCCCGAGAAACCCCATCCCCTGCAGCAGGCTTATATCGCCGAGCAGGTGCCGCAATGCGGCTTCTGCCTCTCCGGCTGGATCATGACCGCGGCGGCGTTTCTGAAGGCGAATCCCAAGCCGAGCGACGCCGAAATCCGCCAGGCCATGACCGGCATCAAGTGCCGCTGCGGCACCCACATGGCGATCATGCGTGCAATCAAGCGTGCCGCTGGCACTCTGACGGCGTAAGGAGAGGATCATGAACCCGATTACCCGTCGTGAATTTCTGAAGACTTCCGGCTCGCTCGTCGTTACCGTGTCCATCCCCGGCGCGGTCGCCACCGCTTTGAGCCAGGGCGCCACCCTCGGCGGCAAGCCGCCGCTCATACCCGATCAGCTCGATTCGTGGATCGCCGTGCTGCCCGATGGCAGCGTCACCGCGTTCTTCGGCAAGATGGACATGGGCCAGGGCGTGGACGTGGCGATCGCGCAGATGGTCGCCGAGGAGATGGACGTCGCCTTCGAGAAGGTCAGCGTGGTCATGGGCGACACCGCGACCTCCTGCAACCAGGGCGGCGCCTCCGGCTCGACCGGCATCCAGCTGGGCGGCGTGACCTTGAGGAACGCCGCCGCGGAAGCGCGGCGCATCTTGGTCGAGCTCGGCTCGAAAAAACTGGGCGTGCCGGCGAGCGAGCTTTCGGTCGAAAACGGCGTGGTGAATGTTCCGGGCTACGCGCTGCAGCGGGTGAGCTACGGCGAACTCATCGGCGGGCGGCATTTCCACCACAAGATCGAATGGAACAAGCGTTACGGCAACATACTCGCCCTCAAGGTGGAGGCGAAACCCAAGGATCCCAAGCAACACAAGGTCGTCGGCAAGTCCTTCCCGCAGAAAGTCGTGGCCGAGAAAGTGTACGGGCGCGCCGAGTACATCACCGAAGTGAAGGTCGAGGGCATGCTGCACGGCCGCGTCATCCGCCCGCCCAGCGCCGGCTCTACGCCGGTGTCGGTGGACGAGAGCTCGATCAAGAGCATTCCCGGGGTGCGCGTCGTGCGTGAAAAGGACTACATCGCGGTCGTCGCCGAACGCGAATGGGACGCCGTGCGCGCCGCGCAAGCGCTCAAGGTCAACTGGACGGCGCCGACCACGCCCTTCCCGCCGATGGAGAAACTCTACCAGTACATCCGTGAAGGCAAGCCGAACGGCAAGGGCATGCCGGTCAACAAGGGCGACGTCGAAGCGGCAATGAAAGGCGCGGCGCGCGTGGTGCAGGCCGAATACGAATGGCCGCTGCAATCGCACGCCAGCATGGGCCCCGCCTGCGCTGTTGCCGACGTGAGGAACGGTGAAGGGCGCCTGTGGACCGGCAGCCAGAAGCCTCACTTTGCACGCGATGGCGCCGCGAAGATCGCCGGGGTTCCGATCGACAAGATGCGCGGTACCTGGGTCATGGGACCGGGCTGCTACGGGCGCAACGACGCCGGCGACGCCGCGCAGGATGCGTCCCTGCTCTCGAAGCTGACCGGCCGCCCGGTGCGCGTGCAGTACATGCGGCACGAGGGCACGGGCTGGGATCCGAAAGGCCCCGCGGGGGTATTCAGCGGGCGCGCCGGGCTCGATGCCGGCGGCAAGGTCGTCGCCTACCATTTCCACGGCAAGGGTTTCACGCGCCAGGAAATGGCCACCAACGAGTCCGACCCCAAGGACACGCTGGCCGGCCAGCTGATCGGTTATCAGCCCAAG
>CAZFRR010000290.1:0-25855 GCA_964521405.1 uncultured Streptomycetaceae bacterium
GAGAAACCCGGTCGGACCAGCGCAATACATTGATTAGTGGAAGTAAGGGCTTCAATTCGGATCGTTTAAGAGGCTTAGACGCTCGTTTTTGAGGGCAATATCGACACTCTAAGGAAATGGAGTCGTCTTTGCTCCAGCCAAGCAGCGCTTATATGAGTACTTTGGGCGCCGGAAACGGCGTTCTAAGGCTGAAAAACGCTACTCTCTGGACGGAAATTCCAGCAGCTGCACAGACTTACCGTGGTCCGACCCGAGATCGGAATTCTAAGGCTGAAAAACGCTACTCTCTGGACGGAAATTCCAGCAGCTGCACAGACTTACCGTGGTCCGACCCGAGATCGGGAGGTGAGGACTGCCCCACGCGTTGAACGGCGAGCAATCGTCCGTTCGAACGCGTGGAGTTAAACCGGCGCCGCGCGTCCGGATTTAACGGTGCTTGGCGGTTCGATCGTCAGTCTAGCCTCACCACAACCTTGCCGATCTGCGTCCCCGCGTCCACGTAAGCCTTCGCCGCCGGCAGCTGGTCGAACGGAAACACGCGGTCGATGACCGGCACTATGCGCCCGTCGATTAGCGCGGGCATGACGTCGCGGTTGAAGCCGCGGGTGGCCTCGGCCCGCATTTCCGGCGTCAGCGGCGCGTTCGAAATCCCGAAGATCTCGTGCCGCTTGCCGTGCGCGGCCTCGAGATCGAGGGGGGTTGTCATGACGCCGTCGACGTAACCCACGATCGCCAGGCGCCCGAATTTCCCGAGCGATTTCTGGCAAGCTGCGAATACCGTGCCGCCGACGAGATTCACGGCGAGATCGGCGCCCTTGCCGCCGGTCGCCTCCAGCACCCGGCCGCTGAAATCTTCCCCGCGCGCGCAGATTGCCGTATGCAGGCCGAGCGCCCGCAGTTTCTCCAGCTTTCCCGCCGAGCTGGTAACGCCGATCACCTTCGCGCCCAGCACATTGCCCAACTGGATAGCCGAGACGCCGACGCCCGATGACGCCCCCACCACGAGCAGCCATTCGCCCGCCTTGAGCCGGCCGAACTGAATCAAGGCCTCCCAGGCGGTCACATAGGAAATGGGGATCGCCGCTGCCTGCTCCCACGAGAAGCGATCCGGGATGGCCGTTGCGAGCGCGGGATCGACCAGCACGTACTCGGCGAAACAGCCGCGAGCGCGCGCCATCACGCGATCGCCGCGGCTGAACTCCTTCACCCCGTTGCCGACCGCGTGCACTTCGCCGGCCGCGTCCACGCCGGCGGGCCTGCCGGCGGCCGCGCGATGAAAGGCGATGGCGCCGAGCAGGTCGCCCCGATTGAGCGAAGCTGCGCGCACTCGCACCAGCATCTGACCAGCCGCCGGCTCCGGAACCGGAATTTCGCGCAATTCCAGGACGGCGTCGCCATCGACATGCCTGATCCAATAAGATTTCATGAGCCGCTTTCCGCAATGGTGATTCTGCCTGTATTATTCACGAAAGCGCCTGCCATTGCCCTGTCTTCCCGGAACCCGATGCTGAAAGATTTCCTTGTCGCGGCGTGTACGTGCGCGCTGTCCGCAATCGCCTGCGCCGCCGGTGCCCAGCCCAGTGCCGATTACCCGAAGCGCCCGGTGCGCCTCATCGTCGCCCAGACCCCCGGCGGCAACGCCGATTTCGTCGGGCGCATCATCGCGGAAGCACTAGGCAAGCGATTCGGACAGCAGTTCGTGGTGGACAACCGCGCCGGCGCGAGCGGCATCATCGCCGCCGAAATCACGGTGAAAGCGCCTCCCGACGGCTATACGCTCCTGCTGGTCACAACCAGCTTCGGCGTCAACCCGGGGATTTACAAGAAGCTCCCCTACGACTCGCTCGCCGATCTCGCCCCGATCACCCATATCGCTTACGCGCCGCAAGTCCTCGTCGTGAATCCGTCGCTGCCGGTTCAATCGGTCAAGGAGCTGATCGCGCTCGCGCGCGCGAAGCCCACCGAGCTCAACTACGGCGTCTCCAGCATTGCCGGCGCCACCCAGCTCGCGGCCGAGTTGTTCAATCTCATGGCCGGGGTCCGGATGACGCAGATACCGTACAAGGGCGCGCCCGCGATGCTGATAGATCTCATCGGCGGCCGCATCCAGCTCTCCTTCGCGACGATGCCCTCGGCCATGGGATTCGTGCGCTCGGGCAAGCTGCGCGCCATCGCCGTGACGGGCTCCCGGCGCTCCGCGCTCGTGCCCGAGGTTCCGACTGTCGCCGAAAGCGGGCTGCCGGGATACGAAATGGTGGCGTGGCAGGGGCTGCTTGCGCCGAAGGCGACGCCGCCGGCGCTGATCCAGCTGCTCAACCGCGAAACCGCGATCATCGTCCGGCAGCCCGAGGTCAGGAAGCAGCTGGCCGCGGAAGGCGGCGAGGCGGTCGGCAACACGCCCGAAGAATTCGCGCGCTGGCTGAAGGCCGAGATTGCCAAGTGGACGAAAGTCGTCAAGGAAGCGAACATCCGGGCAGAATGACCCGGCGGCGCCCGCCGATCAGTGTTGAGTGTTGAGTTTTGAGTTTTGAGTTAAAACCATAGATAAGATCCGTTTCACTAAACATTTAACATTCAAAATTCAGCACTTAAATCTTGGCGACTTGGCGACTTGGCGGTTCAACAAGGCAGGGATGAGGGATGAGGACTGCTACACGCGTTGAACGGCGAGCTTTTCGTCCGTTCGAACGCGTGGAGTTAAACCGGCGCGGCGCGTCCGGATTTGACGGGAGTTGAATGGAAAAAATACTGGAAACGATCGAAATAGAAACGGCCAAGAACCCCACCGCGGCCGTCATCTGGATGCACGGCCTCGGCGCCGATGGTAACGATTTCGTGCCGGTCGTCGGCGAGCTCGGCCTCGACGGCGCGCCCGCCACCCGCTTCGTGTTCCCGCATGCGCCGAGGCGGGCGGTGACGATCAACAACGGTTTCGTGATGCGCGCCTGGTACGACATTACCCTCGGCGACCTCGAGGGCAATTCCCGCCGCGCCGACGCGACCGGCGTCCGCGAATCGCAGGAGAGCATCAATGCGTTGATCGAGCGCGAGTTGAAACGCGGGATTGCGGCCGGGAAAGTCGTGCTCGCGGGCTTCTCGCAAGGCGGCGCGATCGCGCTGCAGGCCGGGCTGCGTTACCCGAAAAAGCTCGCCGGCATCATGGCGCTCTCGACCTACCTGCCGCTGGCGGACTCGCTACCCCAGGAAGCGGCCGAAGCCAACAAGACCGCGCCGATCTTCATGGCGCACGGCGTCTACGACCCGGTCGTGCCGCTCATGATGGGCGCGGGCTCCCAGACGATCCTGGCCGGCCTCGGATACCAGGTCGAATGGAAGCAGTACCCGATGCAGCACTCGGTCTGCGCCGAGGAGATTCAGGACATCGGCGCATGGCTGCGAAAAGTCTTGAAGGCGTGAGTCGTGATTCGTGAATCGTGAATCGAACAGCCCGGCCGCGGGGTTGCGTCACCTGTCACTCATCACTCATCACTCAAAGTCATGCGCTTCTTTGCATGACTTTGAACTTCGCCCAGTCGAAATCCTCCCCGCCCTCGACCAGGCTGGAAGGCAGCAGCAGGTAAGCCTTGTCCTTCACCATCATTTCCAGGCTGTCGCGCCCGTTGAAGATGCCCTCGCGCAGCAACACGCCGATTTCGCCCTGCTTGTCGGGCGAGGTGGACAGCAAAATCGCAGGCTGCGCCTCGCTGTTGCCGCCGGTGAATGAGAGTCCGCCGGATCTGGATACCTTGATCGGTATCGCGCTCCGGGTGATCAACTCGATGCCGACCTGCCGCTGCTGATGCGCGTCGCGCGTGATGCGCCGGACCACGCCTATGCCCCAGTGCTTCGAAATCTCGTTCTGCATGCCGACCAGCGTGCCGACCTTGATCCAGTCGCTCTTCTGAGCCGGTATGATCGCGCCGTAGCCGCCGTCGCTCACGTTGACCACGACCCAGTTTTCGGACGACTGGGGGGATTGCTCCGCGCTGAAATCGAGGTCGTCGCTGGTGGCGGGATCGAGCACGCCCATGATCTCGTTCAGCCCCGGGACCACCGAGAGGCCGCCGGCAACATTGCGCCGCTCCGATCTGCGCACCGGCGGCGTCTCCGACCATTGCAGGGCGAGATGCCTGAGAACGCCGGTCACGACTTCCTTGCCGTAGTTGCCGCCGAGGTTCAGGTCCGCCGGGATGCCGCGCTCATTGATCAGCGCCGCGAACTGGCTGACGCCCGCAAGCGCGGCGCCCGCTCCGAAAAAGCGCATCGTCGCCGTGGCCGCGACGCCCTTGAAGAGGCGCGCCGGCGCCCTCGGCACCGCCAGATCGATGTAGCGGGTGCAGCCTTCCGGTTTGGCGGACAGGACGAACGCCTGCGCGAAATGCGCCACCAGGCGCTCGGCGATTTCCTGCCGCAGCGGCGACAGGCCGTCGGGCGACGAGGCGGAAAGCATCAGCGCCTTGAGAAACTCGCGCTTCACCGAGCTCACCCCTTGCGGGCCCGGGTAGACAGCGGTCTCGGCGTTTGCCCACCCCTGCTGCTCAGCGAACTGGTAGAGGCGCGCGAAATCGGTCCAGATGCGCGGCTCGACCACGCCGTAGCGCAACAGGATCCACTTGAGTTGCAGCGCCAGCGCGCGCACTGCGCGCGCCACGATTGCCGCCAGGTTCTTGCGAATGGCGGTGACGCCACTCGTGCTGGACTCGTGCTCGAGCACGCAGCGCAGGTAGGCGTCGCCCAGCTGCTTCCAGAAGTCGAAGGACAGGGACCACAGCCGGTTTTCCTGGAACTTCTGCTGGCGCGGCACTGCAAGGTAATCCTGCGCGAGCTTGCGCTGGGGACTTCTCCCGGCGCCGTCGAGAGAATCGATGATCTCGAACCGGCGGTCGAGCCTGAAGCCATCGGTGCGGCTCAGGGAATCGAGCCACTCGGTGACCTCCGCCAGGGCCTTGGCCGCATCGTTGGCCGGCAGCTCGTCGATGATCTGGCGCGCCCGCTTCGGGTCGGCCATGGGGTGATCGACCTTGCCGCCGCCGAACAGATTGAGCGCCATGCTGTTGACCCCTGAACGTTCTTTTCAGACGAGCAATTTTAGTGAGCGCAGTGATTGTAATTTAACCGCTGCGCCTGGAAAAGGCATGATAAGCGCGGATGACGAGTGGAGAAATAAATCACAGTCATCCCTCCTCATCCCTCATCCCTCAGGGCCGCCGCCCGCCCGCGGGTGGTGTCCAGCCCGGCGAGGATGGCGAGGCCGATGACGAAGAACGCTCCCGTGCCCAGGATGGCGAGCCGGTGGTTGCCCTGGGTCGCCCAGGTGACGGCGCCATAAGTGAGCGGGCCCAGTATGGAGGAAAACTTGACCGCGAGCCCCCACAGCCCGAAGAACTCCGCCGTGCGCGCCGGCGGGCTCAGGTAGCCGACCAGCGCGCGGCCCGCCGACTGGCTCGAGCCGAGGCACAAGCCGACGAGGTTGGCGACGACCCAGAACAGCGCCGCTCCCTCGGCCATCCACGCCAGCACCACGGCGAGCAGCCAGCCGCACAGCGTCAGCGCGAGCGTGCGGACGTGGCCGAGCCGGTCCTTCACGTGGCCGAAAGCGAAGGCGCCGACCGCCGCCGTGACGTTAACGACCAGGATCAGAATAATGGTATCGCGCGTGGTGAAGCCCATCGCTTCCTGCGCGTACACCGCTGCGAGCGCGATCACGGTCTGGATTCCCGCCTGATAAAAAACGAGGGCGATCAGGAATCGCCACAGGTCAGCATAGCGCCGCGCATGGCTGAGGGTCTGCGCCACGCGCGCGAAAGCGCCGCGCAGGATGTCCGCGGCGCCGGCGACGGGCACCGCCCGCTCGCGCAAGAACAGGAAGGTCGGCAGGCTCGCCAGCGCGAAAATGCCCGCGGTGATCAGCATCGTGACCGGCACGAACTCCGCGGCTGTCGCGCCCTGTCCCTGCGCGTGGGCAACATAAGCAAGGCAGGCGCCCAGCGCGATCAGGCCGCCCAGGTATCCCAGGCTCCAGCCCCAGCCCGACACCTTGCCCATGGCCTCCCCCTTCGCGATCTCCGGCAGAAACGCCGCGACCAGGTTTTCGCCGGTGCCGAAAAAGAAATTGGAGAGGATCACCATTGTGATGCCGAGCGCTAGGTCGCCGCGCCCGACCAGCGCCAGCCCCGCCGTAAAGACGACGCAGCCGAGCGTGGTGAAAAGCAGCAGGCGCTTCTTGGCCGCATGCGCGTCGGCGTAGGCGCCGATCACCGGCGCGGTCAGGACGATGAGGGCGTAGGAAACCGCGAGCGCTGCGGTCCAGGCGAAAGTCGCCCACGGCGCGCGGCCGGCGACCTCGGCCACGAAATACGCATTGAATACCGCGGTGATGACGACCGTGGTGTAGCCGGAGTTGGCGAAATCGTACATCGCCCAGGAAAACACCTCGCGCCGGCTGACGCCTGGCGCGAGCGACGCTCCGGGCCTATCGGCCATTAAAGAAGAAAAGCCCTGACACCAAGAGCGCCTAACATAATAAATTCCCCTCCTGCCCGAGGAGGGGTGCCCGCGCAAGCGGGCGGGGTGGTGGGAGCAAGAGTTGCCGACGTAACCACCCCGTCTGCTTCGCCTCCACCCCTCCTTGAAAAGGAGGGGAGTAAAGCAAGGCAGGTCATTTTGTTAGGCGCTCTAAGGGCACAAAGGACACCAAGGACACCAAGGACACCAAGGACACCAAGGACACTAACAGGACAAGCAGGAACAGACTTCAGGTGGTAGTTCACCCTTTGTGCCCTTTGTGTCGAGGCTGTGAACTTTCGGATTCTTCTTATTTCAGCAAGCCCATGTGCTTCGCGATCTCCATGTATTCCTTGCCGCGCGCCTTCATGAAGGCTTCGTTCTTGTCGTAAGGAACATTCACGACCTCGAAACCACCATCTGCCATCCACTTGAGGAGATCCGGGTCCTTATTGAGCTCGGCCATCAGGTCAGACGCCCGCTTGCGCGCTTCGAGCGTCGAGGATTTGGGCATCGCCACGCCGCGGTAGGCGCCGTCCACCCACTTGTAGCCCAGCTCCTTGAACGTGGGCACGTCGGGGAAGGCGGGATGACGCTTGTCGAGCGCCACCGCCAGCATACGCACCCGGCTTCTCTGCTGCAGCGCGAGCGGGACGTACGACATCGCACCCGTGACGTGCTTGCCGAGCACCGCGGTGATGAGTTCGCCGGTACCCTTGAAGGGCACGTAGGTGCTCTTCACGCCAGTGTAGAGGTTGAACTTCTCGTGCGCGAGATGGTTGGCCGAGAACGTCGCAGAGCCGGCGAAGCTGAGCTCTCCCCGCTTCTCCTTTCCCGTCTTCACCAGGTCGCCGAATGTCTTGTACGGGCTGTCCGAGGCGACGATGATCGCGTCGGCCGTGTAGTGGAACCAGTAGACCGGGGTGATATCTGACGTCTTGTATTGCACTTGCCCCTCGAGCGGCTGCAGCACGATGTGCGGCAGGTTGCAACCCATCAGGGTGTAGCCGTCGTTCGTCATGCCGTTGAGCATGGACCAGGCCAGCCCGCCACCCGCTCCCGGCTTGTTGACGACGACGATTTCGTTCTTGTACTTCTTGCGAAATACCGTCTGCTGCCAGCGGGCCATCACGTCGGACTCGCCGCCCGGCACGAACGGAATGATGTACTGGATGTTTTTGTCGGGATAGGCCGCCACCACGGGCGCGGCCACCATCAGGGCCAATAGTATCGACAGCAAACGACCGGTTCTCATGGGTTCTTCCCCTAAAAAGTTCTCTTCGGCCCATCATAGCCCATACGGCGAAAAGCGTGAATCGTGATTCGTGAATCGATCATCCCCGTCGCCCATCCCGCATCCGGCCTCATCAGGTAACACCCCGCTTCTTGAGCTCCTTCTGCTGCGCCTCGTCGTAGCCGAGCCTGGAAAGAACTTCCGCCGTGTGCTCGCCCAGCTGCGGCCCCACCCACTTCGTGTCGCCGGGCGTCTCCGACAGCTTGGGTACGATGCCGGGCAGCTTGACGGATTTTCCGTCCTTCAGGCGGTGGCTGCGGATCATCTCGCGCGCGGCGTAGTGCGCATCTTTTGCGATGTCGGCAATATCGTAGATCTTGCCGCTCGGCACGTCGGCTTTCTCCAGCACCGCCAACACGGAATCGAGGTCGTTCGCAGCGACCCAGTCTCCGATCACCTTCTCGATTTCGTCAGTGCGCGCGACGCGCCCGTCGTTGTGCGCAAGCGACGGATCGCCCGCCAGGTCCGGCCGGCCGATTGCATTCATCATGCGCTTGAAGATGGAGTCGGCGTTCGCCCCGATCACCACGTACTTGCCGTCGCGCGTGAGGTAGGTATTGGACGGCACGATGCCGGGGAGCGACGCGCCGCTCCTCTCGCGCACGAAGCCGAACATGTCGTACTCCGGCAGCACGCTCTCCATCATGTTGAAGACCGCCTCGTAGAGCGCGACGTCCACGTACTGCCCGCGCCCGCCGTTCACGTTGCGGTGGTGCAATGCCATCAACGCGCCGATCACGCCGTGCAGCGCGGCAATGGAGTCCCCGATCGAGACGCCGACCCGCACCGGCGCCCGGTCGGGGTGCCCGGTGACGTAGCGCAGCCCGCCCATGGATTCGCCGATCGCGCCGAAGCCGGGCCGGTCGCGATAGGGCCCGGTCTGGCCGAAGCCCGAGAGCCGCACCATGACGAGACCGGGATTGATTTTCGACAGTGCCTCCCAGCCGAGGCCCCATTTTTCCATCGCGCCGGGGCGGAAGTTCTCGACCACGACGTCGGCCTCCCGCGCCAGCTGGCGCACGATGTCCTGCGCCTCGGGCTGCTTCAGGTCCAGCGTGACGGATTTCTTGTTGCGCGCCTGCGCGTACCACCAGAGCGAAGTGCCCTCGTGGAGCTTGCGCCACTTTCTCAGGGGGTCACCGCCCGCGGGCGACTCGATCTTGATCACCTCGGCGCCGAACTCGGCCAGCATGCGCGCGCAAAACGGCCCCGCGATCAGCGTGCCGAGTTCGATCACCTTGATGCCCTGCAGCGGTAAGGGTTTCGCTTCGCTCATAATTTTTCGGCGGCCTGTGCCGAGGACATGAAGAGTGGGTGATTTTTATCGTCTCACAACTGCAAGCCATTGGTTCCGGCCGAAAAATTAAGTTGTCGCGCATTGGCGACAGATGAATTTCGGCGCTATTCAGGCAGATGCATTGAATTCGAACTAATACCGTCTCCCAACGGTGACATTTCAGCCCGTTGGGCCAAGACCGGATTTTACTTCAACGCCCTGATCTGGATGAAAAAGCGGATTCTGGTACGACCTGTGCGTGGTTTAACGGCGAGAGCACCACGAGCAGCAGGAGCAACATGAAAAAACTGAACGCAGCCGCGATTGTCATTGTGATGAGCCTGGGTCTGGGCGCTTGCGCGTCCAATCGCAGCAGCGCCCAGATCGGCGCCGCAACCGGCGCAGCCCTCGGCGGCGTGGTCGGCTCGGCCATCAGCGGCGGCAATACTGCCGCTACCGTGGCCGGAGCGGGCGCGGGCGCCATAGCCGGTTACGAAATCGGCAGGCGCATGCAATAGTTTCTACGAACTGATCATCCCTCCCCTGTTTGCCCCGGCTCATGCCGGGGTTTTTTTACCCCCAGTTTTGAGTGTTGAGTGTTGAGTGTTGAGTTAAAAAGCGTTTCTAAACCTGACAAACTCAACACTCAACATTAAACACTCAACACTGTTCTCATCGCGGGTCGATCGGCGTCTTCGGCTTCACGTCCAGCAGCGTTTCCAGGTACGACGCCATCGAAAAGAGCCGCGCCTCGCTGCGCGGCGGGCCCACCAGTTGCAGCCCGATGGGCAGGCCCGTCGCGGTGAAGCCGCCCGGCAGCGAAACCACCGGGCAGGCCGTGGCGGTGATGGCGTAGGTCAGGATGAGATAGCCCATGTAGCCATCGAAAGCAACGCCGTCCACCGTCGTGGGATAGCGCAGGTTGATGTCGAACGGCGGGCACGTGATCACGGGGCACAGCAGCGCATCGTAGTGCTCGAACCATTTCGCCGTCCGCCGGATGAGCTCGCCCTGCGCGATTTCGGCGGCGACGATTTCCTCGAGCTTCAGGCCGAGCCCGAACTCGGTGTTGCTGATGATCTCCGGCTTGTAGAGATGGCGGTACTTCTTGAGCAGCTCGGCGTGACGCGCGATGAACACCGACCCGCGCAGCGTGAGAAAGGTTTTTTCAGCGTCCGCGAGATCGGGGTGCGCTTCCTCCACCGTCACGCCGTCCCGGGAAATTTTTTCCGCCGCCGCCTTGCACACACCGCGCACTTCTTTGTCCACGGCACGCGCGATGCCAAGATCGGTGCTGAATGCGACCCGCGCCGGCTTCTTCGGGCGCGCAGCCGCCTGCGAAAAGCTCGGGTGCGGCCCGACCTGCGACAGGGGATCGAGCGGATGCCAGCCGGCCTCGACGTCGAACATGAGCGCCGTGTCGGCAACATTGCGCGCCATCGGCCCCTCGACCGAGAGCGGGCTGAACGGCTGCTTGGCCGCGCGCGGCACCATGCCGGGGCTCGGGCGCAGGCCCGTGATCGAGCAGAAACTCGAAGGCGTGCGGATGCTGCCGCCGAAATCGCCGCCCGTCGCGAGCCACACCTGGCCCGAGGCAAGCGCGGCCGCCGACCCGCCGGAGGAACCGCTCGCGCTCATGCGCGTGTCCCACGGATTCAACGTGGCGCCGAAAACATCGTTGAAGGTGTTGCCGCCCGCCGCGAACTCGGGGAGATTGGTCTTGCCGATCACGACGGCGCCATTCGCCTCCAGTCGCTGCACGACGATGTCCGATGCCGGCGCGATGCGGTCCGCGTAGATGCGCGAGCCGGAAGTGCAGCGCACGCCGGCGACGTCGGTGCCGTCCTTTACCCCGATCGGCAGGCCGTGCAAATAGTGCGCCGGCGCATCTGCTGGTCTCTCCTTCATGATGCGCTGCGCGTGCTCGCGGGCGCGATCAACGCAGAGCGTCACGAACGCGTTGATCCTCGGGTTGGTGGCCGCGATGCGCGCCTCGGCCACGTCGATCAGCTCCAGCGGCGTGACTTCCCGCTTCTTCAGCAGCGCGACCGCCTCGGTCGCCGATAGTCTCCACAACTCCTGCATCATCGCCCCCTGGTTGGCCACGTCGAATGCGGATTGTAGCGCCGGGACCCGCCTGTAATTCATGCGCCCGTATGTAAGGCGGGCGCATCCGTGATAGATTTGCGGCCTCCCTGCATCCAGCGCACATTCAGCGGCCCGTCACGGGATTCCCCTATGAAACCCTCCGATACCACCCTCGCCCGCACCGGCGGTCAAATACTCGTGGATGCGCTCAAGGTCCATGGCGTGGACATCGCGTTCGGAGTGCCCGGCGAAAGTTATCTCGAGGTGCTCGACGCCCTGCACGGCGCGCGCGAGAAAATCCAGTTCGTCATCTGCCGCCAGGAAGGCGGCGCGGCCTACATGGCGGAAGCCTACGGCAAGCTGACCGGCCGCCCCGGCATCTGCATGGTCACTCGCGGCCCCGGCGCGAGCAACGCCGCGATCGGCGTGCACGTCGCGCAGCAGGACTCGACCCCGTTCATTCTGTTCGTCGGCCAGGTCGGCAACGATTTCGTCGAGCGCGACGCGTTCCAGGAAGTCGATTACCGCCGCATGTTCGGCCAGATGGCGAAGTGGGTCGCGCAGATCGACCGCGCCGACCGCATCCCGGAGTACGTGAACCGCGCGTTCCATACCGCGATGTCCGGCCGGCCCGGCCCGGTGGTGCTCGCGCTGCCGGAAGACATGCTGACCGAGACCGCCAGCGTCGCCGACACCGCGCACTACAAACGCGTCGCCGCTCATCCCGGCGAGGCCGACATGCGCAAGCTGCGTGAACTGCTCGCGCAGTCGAAGCGCCCCTTCGTGATCCTCGGCGGCAGCGGCTGGCAGGCGCAGGCGTGCGAGGATTTCCGCGCTTTCGTGGAGGCCAACAACCTGCCGGTCGGCACCGGTTTTCGCCGCCAGGACCTCTACGATAACCGGCTGCCGAACTTCTGCGGCGACGTCGGCATCGGCATCAATCCCGCTCTCGCGGAGCGCGTGAAGGCTGCCGACCTGCTGCTCGCCATCGGCACGCGGCTCGACGAGATGACCACCGGCGGCTACAAGCTGATCGACGTGCCGCGTCCGAAGCAGAAGTTCGTGCACGTTCACGCCGGCGCCGAAACGCTGGGCCGGGTCTACGAGGCCGACCTGCCGATCCATTCCGGCATGCCGGAGTTCGCCGCCGCGGCGCGCAAGCTGCAGCCGGTCAACTCGTCGGCGTGGAGCGACTGGACCAAGGCTGCGCGCAAGGACTACGAAGCGTGGCTCGAGCCGGGACCGGTGCCGGGCAGCCTCGACATGGCCAAAGTAATGGTGTATTTGCGCAAGCGGCTGCCGCCCGAGACCATCATCGCCAACGGCGCGGGAAATTTCGCGGGCTGGGTGCACCGCTACTACCCCTACCCCGGCTTCCGCACCGAGCTCGCGCCGATCGCCGGCTCGATGGGCTACGGCGCGCCGGCCGGTATCGCCGCAAAAATCGTGCATCCCGAGCGGCCAGTGGTTGCGTTCTGCGGCGACGGGGACTTCCTGATGAACGGGCAGGAGCTCGCGACCGCGGCGCAATTCGGCGCGAAGGTAGTGTTCATTGTCGTCAACAACGGCATGTACGGCACCATCCGCATGCACCAGGAGCGCGAGCACCCGGGTCGCGTGAGCGGCACCGATCTGAAGAACCCCGACTTCGCGGCACTCGCCCGCGCCTACGGGCTGCACGGTGAGACCGTGGAGAAGACGGCGGACTTCGAGGCGGCGTTCGAGCGTTGCTGGAACGCCGGCACCGCTTCGCTCATCAACCTCAAGATCGATCCCGAGGCGATTACCACGCGGACGACGCTTTCCGCCATTCGCGCCGCCGCACTGAAAAACAAGAAATGACGTAAAGCCTCATCGCAAAAACCGCCAAGGGCGCTAAGGAAAATAAATGCTTCGACGCGAAGGCCGCCAAGGACGCAAAGGATCAACTAAATGGAAAATCAATTGCAAGACCAAGGTCGCAAAGAATACGCCAAGGCCTCCTCAATACATGTTCGGGAAATATCGAATTATTTGATGTAGTAGTCTTGGGGATTCGAATTCCAACGGCGTCTCCCATCGCCACTTGGCGTTGTCTTCGCGTCCTTGGTTCTTGCTTATATTTTTTCCCTTTGCGTCCTTGGCGGCCTTTGCGGAAAGGCTGTTCCTTTCCTTCGCGGCCTTAGCGGCCTTGGCGTTGAAGCTTTTTTGATTGGGCTAGAACAATGATCCGATACCTTACTGAGAGCGATATCCAGAAACTGCTGACCATGCCCATCGCGCTGGAAGCGATGGAGCAGGCGCACCGGGCGCTGGCCGAGCATCGCGCCATCGACGTCCCGCGCGCGCGCATACACCTGCCGACGGGCACGCAGCACGTGCTGCAGGCGGCCGCGCCGGAGCTGGGGTACATCGGCTTCAAGTACTACTACACGCGTCCCACCGGCAAGAGCTTTTACGTGCACCTCATGAGCACCGAGACCGCGAAGCTCGAGGCGATCATTGAGGCGGTATGGATGAGCATGGTGCGCACCGGCGCGGCGAGCGGCGTCGCCACCCGGCATCTGGCCAACCCGGATGCCAGCGTCCTCGGCCAGATCGGCGCCGGTTTCCAGGGCGAGAGCCAGCTCGAAGCCGTGTGCCAGGTGAGGAGCATCAAGTCGGCGAAAGTCTTTGCCCGCAACCGCGACAAGCTGGCCGCATTCTGCGACAAGATGTCGAAGAGAACCGGCGTCCAGGTCCAGCCCGCGGCAAGCGCGGAAGCCGCCGTGCGCGGCTCGCACATTATCAATGTCATCACCAAGTCGGCGGAGCCGGTGCTGAAGGGCGAGTGGCTGGAACCCGGCCAGCACATCAATGCCGCCGGCTCCAACGCCCTCACCCGCCGCGAAATCGACGATGCCGTGGTGAAGCAATGCGACGTCATCACGGTGGACGGCCGCGGCACCGCGCGCAACGAGTGCGGCGACCTGCTGCCCGCCGTCGAGAAAGGCTGGCTGCGCTGGGACTACCTGGCCGAGATCGGCGAAGTCATCGCCGGAAAAGCCCCCGGGCGCGCCTCAGCCAAGCAGATCACGCTCTACGAATCCCACGGCATGGGACTGCAGGACCTGTGGGTCGGGGTGAAAATGCTCGCGCTTGCCCGCGAGCGCGGTATCGGACAGGATATGCCCTTCGGCGGCTAGGGAAACTCTGAACAAGGGGGCTCCGCCCCCTCGTGCACCCCCGACTTCAGGGGGAACCTCATCGACTGCATCGGCAGATGAGATACTTGCGCAAAGGTTCCCTGGTATCGTTGTTGGCACAAGGAGGCGGGTCATGGCGGAAAGCGAAAGCAGGTCGCGCGTTGTCATCCTGGCGGGCTCGTACCGGATCAAGGGTGAAATCGAGCTGACGGCGGGCGCGCGGATCACCGATTACATGCTGGACTCCAAGGCCTTCTTCGCCGTGACCCATGCGGAAGTCTGGGACCTGGAGGGGCGCAAGATCTTCTCCGCGCCGTTCCTCAACGTGAGCCGCAGCCACGTCGTGGTCATCTCGCCGGAGTAAACAGTCAGCTCTTCGGATAAGCCGCGAGAAACGCCTGCCACTCGGTCTTGAGGTATAACCGACTGGCTATGAATTCGTGCAGCGCTTTCGCCTCGCGCGGGGTGCGAAAGCCACGGGTCTCGAGTACCTTCTTGCCACTGGAATCGAGAAAGACAAAGACCGGCGTGTAGTGGGCCTTGGAGAGCTTGCGCAGCTCGTCAGTCGGAAGATAGCTCGAAGGCGCCTCCGCCTCGAACACGACGAAATCCTTCGTATACCGTTTTTTCAGCTCTCCGCCGGAGAGCACGCCGGTGATGTACCGGCACTGGCTTCAGTCAGGGCTGGTGTAGAACACCAGCACATGCATTGAAGCATTCTGCTGGGTGAGCGCCTGGGCCTTCTTCAACGAATCCACGGCATAAGGCAGCCCATAGGCCTGGGCCAGTCCGCTCCAAGTTAGCGCCAGCAACGCGACCACGATTCGTTTCATAGGATCCTCCTGGTGAAAGCGCGGAAACAACGCTTTGAGGAAGTTATCCTACCGGAAGTTCCCGGTGCAATTCTAAAGATACTGCGGCCAAGACCAAGTGAGGCCTACCAGGGGGTCGGCCGGTAATCCTTCAGGAACTGCCCCCATACGTGCTCCCCGGTGTTGATGCCGGAAATGAAGGGATCGAGGATCCGCGCCGCACCGTCCACGATGTCGAGCGGCGGGTGAAAGCGCTGCTCGGCTATTTTCCGCGCGGCGATCTCGGCGGGATCCTCGTCGGTCACCCAGCCGGTATCGACGCTGTTCATGTGGATGCCGTCGCCGTGATAGTCCGTCGCCGCGGTGCGCGTCATCATGTTGAGCGCCGCCTTCGCCATGTTCGTGTGCGGATGGCGGGTGGTCTTGAAATTCCGGTAGAACTGGCCCTCGACCGCGGACACGTTGACGATGTGCTTGTCGCGCCCCGGCGCGCGCAGCATCAGCGGTTTCAGGCGCGCGTTCAGGATGAACGGCGCAACGGCATTCACCAGCTGCACTTCCAGCAGTTCCACCGACGGCACCTCCGAGAGGAGCATCCGCCACGAATTTCGACCGCGCAGATCGACCTGCTGCAGATCCTGGTCGAGGCGGCCCTCGGGAAACAGGTCCTGTTGCGCCAGGAACTCCTCCTGAAGCATGGGCAACTGCGACAGTTCGGCTGCGCGCGTCAATCCCGGCAGCTCCGCGCAGCCGCGACTCATCGCCGTGCCGCCCTCGGGCAGCATGCGGTAGCCGCGCAGCCCTTCGTAGGTGCCCAGTAACTTGCGAACCCTTTCCGGCATGTCGTTCAGGGCTGCCGTTTCTCCAGCCATCATGTGCGCGTAGAAGTCCGGCGGTCGGCGCACGGTCTGGCACGCGTTGTTGATGATGAAATCCAGCCGCTGGCGGGTTGCGACCAGCTCCCGGCAGAACGCCTCCACGCTCGGCGTATGGCGCAGGTCGAGCCCGAAGATCTCGAGGCGATGCCCCCAGTCTCCGAAATCCGGTTCCTGAGCGTAACGCTTCGCCGAATCGCGGGGAAAGCGGGTCGTCACGATGAGCTGCGCGCCCGCGCGCAACAGCTTGAGGCCGGCCTGGTAGCCGATCTTCACGCGCCCGCCGGTGAGCAGCGCCACCCTGCCCTTCAGGTCGGCGAGCTCGGTGCGCTTCCTGAAGTTCAGCTCCGCGCACGGCGGGCACAACTGGTCGTAGAAATGGTGAATGACCGAGTATTTCTGCTTGCAGACGTAGCAATGCTGCGGCTCGAGCGGTTCCTTTTGCACCGTCTCGTCCCTGTCGACGTCGCGGGCTTCGAATCCCCTGGGCGGAAAGACGTTCGGCGTAGTGAACACCGGCCGCCGGCGCAGCTCACGTATACCCGTGCCGTGGAGCACCGCCTCCTCGCGCCGGGTCCCCGCCGCTCTCCGTTCGCGTTCGGCGGCCTTCATCTTTCTGCGGCGCGCGACCGGGTCGGGATGGTAGACCCGGGCCACGGCCTGGTGCAGGCGCTCCCGGTCTTCCACGGGCAACCGGTCCAGCAGATGCCGATCCTCGGCGATCGATACGAGCAGCTCCGTCGCGGCCCGCAGGCGCTCCAGCAGCGCAAAATTCGGGTTATCCGCGGGCGGCGTGATGCCTGTCGTTGCTATCGTCATAAAGCGTGATCCGTTGTTTTCAGGATTTAAACCGCAGCCTTGCGTCGCCGGCCGTCCGCGGGGATGCCGATTCAGTGCAAGCCCGGGAGCCAGCGCCCGACGCGCGCGGCATAGTCTACATAAGGCTGGCCGAAACGCTCGGCAAGCCGCTTTTCATCGCGCCGCACCCGCAGATGAAACCGCACCACGGTCGCCGCCGTGATGACCGCCGCCAGCACGGATCCCAGGCTCAACGTCAAGCCGAGCAGGAAAATGATGTGCCCGAGGTACATGGGATTGCGGCAATAAGCGAATGGCCCGGTGGTCACCAAGCGCTCGGGCGGCGTATCCATGCCCGGCCCGCCGCCGCCCAGCCGGATGCGGTAGTTCCCGACCAGCCGGTATTGCAGGTAGCCCCACGCGAGCAGCGGCAGAAACCAGGGCTCCAGATTCAACCGCCCGCTGTTCAACCACCACTCCCAGCTCACAACGATGAGCGGGTAGAGGATGAACGTCAGTGTCGATGAACCCGGAATGCGGATAGCAGAACGCTTCGTCATGCCTGCCAGATTATCCGACCCAAGTAACCTCTCCGCGTATTGCCTTTGGTATTGCATCGAGAAGCTTGGGAACCAGCGGGCGTAAATCCGCAACCCGATTCGATGGGGCACGCAATACGACAACCGCGATTGAGAACCGCGGCAGCAGCTGCTGGAACGAAAGATTGCGGTCCACCGTGACGAAAACATCGAACTGGGACTGGGCGAGCGCGAGAAGCTCACCGTTTGCTTTCGAAGCCCAACCGGCCTGGGGGACGGTCTTGACCTCATGGCCAACTAAATCGGCCGCAAGGCGCCGGTCTATGCATTCGTCGAGGAGGACCCTCACGACGCCGAGGCGACGACCCGCGCCTTGGCCTCTTCAAGAAATGCGATAACCTGTGCTCGCTTTACCGTTGGAAAGCCATTAAGGAACTCGTCGATCGACTCGCCGTTCTCCAGGTAATCGAACAGTGTCTGCACCGGCACGCGGGTGCCTGCGAAGACTGGGGTTCCACCCATAATTTCAGGAGAGGTAGTGATGATTGTCTGTTTCATGGCTCAAATAGATTACGCCTAACGCACGTGCCAGGGCAACTTCTCACGGAAAATGCATAGGTGTATCAATTCATCACCTCACCTGAACGTAGGGCCGGAGTTTTCCTAGGTGAGCGGAACGAAATCGTACTCGCCAATCCCCTGGAGCACGAGGAAGGTCGCCGAGGCGTCCCCGCCATTCACGACGAGGTGCGGCCGGCGCGGCTTGACCGTGCAGGATTCACCGAGCCCGAGCCGCACCTCTTCCTTGGGCTCGCGCAGGAAAATCCTGATGCTTCCCTCGAGCACGTAGAACGTGTCCTGGATGTTGCTGTGATAGTGCCAGGGCACCTTCTGCTTCGGCGAGATCTGAAGCTCGTTGATGCGAAACCCGGGCCGCGCGGCATGACACACCCGGCGCTCGACTTCATACAAATGACTCGCGTCCTTTACCGGTTCCATCGCCCCCTCCGTTTCGCGTACTAAAAAAGCAGTTAGCCACAGAGATCACAGAGTTCACAGAAGAAAATCAAAGATGCAAGCGTTGTTCAAGCCTTGCCCATCTGGTGAGTGTTGCGCGCTGATTCAAGTCCTAATATTTCTCTGTGTCCTCTGTGTCCTCTGTGTCTAGGCTGTCAACTCGCGCATCGCCGTTCACAGCACCGAGCGCACCAGCCCCCCGTCGACGAGCATGGTCGTGCCGGTGATGTAGCTCGATCGCGCCGACGCCAGGAACGCCACCAGGTACGCGAGTTCCCGCGGCTCGCCGACGCGTCCCACCGCGGTCTCGGCCGCGCGCTCCGCGAGCGCCTCCTTCAGCGAGATGCCTTTCTCTTTGGCCCGGGCCGTCACGTTCGAGAGCATGCGCTCGGACAGGATCGAGCCGGGGCACACGTTGTTCACCAGGATGCCGTCGCGCCCCACTTCGTCGGCGAGGCTCTTCGCGTATGCCACCACGCCCATGCGCGTCGCGCCGGAGAGCGCGAGATTGGGGATGGGCTGGTAGACGGTGCTCGCCAGGATATTGATGATCCGGCCGCCGCCGCTCTTCTTGAGATGGGGCAGCGCTTCCCGCGACATGCGGGCGAAGAACAGCAGCGACCGCTGCACGGCGGTGGCCCACTGTTCCTCGGTGGCGGTCTGGGCATAAGCCAGCGGCGGGCCGCCGGAATTGTTCACGAGAATGTCGAGCCGCCCGTAGCGGTTGACAGCGGCAGCGACCAGATCGCGTATGGTTTCAGGGCGGTCCAGGTCGCCCGCAAACGCCATCGCGTCGGTGCCGGTCGCGTCGCGGATTTCCTGCGCGGCCTTCTCCAGGTCCGGCTTTGACCGGCTGCACAACGCCACGTTAACGCCTTCCTCCGCCAGCGCCTGCGCGCACGCCCGCCCGAGGCCCTTGCTCGCCCCGCCGACGATTGCGACTTTGCCTTTCAACATCAGATCCATGCTCTCTACGTCCTCTATGGGAAAAACAGTTCAAGGTTCAAGGTTCAAGATTTTGGTTTTCCATTTTCGGCGTTCACCCCGTTAGAGGCCTGGCCTCTAACGGGGTTCATCGGCGGCTAAAATAGCAATGTTGAATGTTGAGTGTTAAATGTTGAGTTAACACCCAAATCTACGTTCCACTCAAAATTCAACATTCAAAATTTAACACTGTAATCTTGGCGTCTCGGCGGTTAATTTTTAGTTTACGAGTTCTCGCATCACCGCATACAACGCATTCTGCGCTTCGAACCCAATTCCCGGCCGGTCGGGCAGCTTGAGATAGCCGTTTTCCACCTTCGCATCGTCCGCGAAGCCGGCGAAGACGCCGAACACCCCCGGATACGCCTCGCACCCGCCCAACCCGAAACCGCCGACGATGTGAAGCGTCATCTGGTTGCCGCCGTGCGGGAACACCGATTTCCGCTCCCAACCATGCTTCTTAAGAGCCACCAGCGTGCGCGAGAACTGGACTATGCCGTAGGACTGCGGCACGTCGGTCTGGATGATGTCGCGATCGGCGCGGAGCCCCCCGAAGCGCACCAAGTTCTCCACGTCCTGCGTCGAGAACAGGTTTTCGCCGGTGCCGATCGGCGCGTCGTAGATCGCCGCCACCTCCGACAGCAACGCGTAGTCGAGCGGGTCGGTCGGCTCTTCGAACCAGCGCAGCTTGAACGGCACAAGCGCCCTGGCGTAGGCCAGCGCGCGCGCGCGATTGAAACCCGCATTGGCGTCCACCGCGAGATTCTGGCTGGAAGCGACGACTTTCAGCGCGGCTTCGACCCGCTTTACGTCCTCGGGAATGGCAGCGCCGCCCACCTTGATCTTCATGGTGGTGTAGCCTTCGTCGAGCCGGACGCGGATCTCGTCCAGCAATTCGGATATGCCCTTCCCCGGCTGGTACCAGCCGCCGCCGACGTAGCACGGCACCCTGCCCACCGACTTGCCGCCGTTGTAGCGCTCGGCCAGCACGCGATGCAACGGCTTGCCGGCGATCTTGGCGACCGCGTCCCACGCCGCGACCTCGATGGTGCCGATGGCGACCGAGCGCTCGGTGTGGCCGCCCGGCTTTTCGCGTTGCATCATGCAGGCAAGAATTTTCTCCGGGTCGAGGTTGTCGCCGGCGGCGTTCACCAGCGACTCCGGTGCCGCGGCTATGATGCGGGGAATGAATCGCGCCCGCATCTGCGCGCCGCACGCGTAGCGGCCGGTGGAGTTGAAGGCGAAGCCGGCGACGGGCTTGCCTTCCCGCACCACGTCGGTGATCACCGCCACCACCGAGGTGGTCATCTCGCTGAAGTCGAACACCGCGTTGCGCAGGCTCGACTTCAGGGCTACCGCCGTCTCTCGTATTTCTGTAATTCGCACGAAATTATTAACCGCCAAGCCGCCAAGGCGCCAAGAGAATCAATAGACAGGATTTACAGGATTTACAGGATTTGAATCAAAGGCCGTCAGTCGTTACCGTATCGGAGTTGGCAGTTGGCAGCCATCAGTTGGCAGTCACTGCAAACTGCCCACTGCAAGCTGCAAACTTTTGCCCCTCATCCCTGCCTCAGTTCACGACGATATTGGCGTCCTTGATGACCTTGCCCCACTTCGCGACTTCCATCTTGATCTTCTCGGTGAATTCCTGGGGCGAGCTCACGATGATGTTGTAACCCTGCTCCGCGATCCGCGCCTTCACGTCGGACAACAGAATGACCCTGACCGTTTCAGCGTGCAGTTTTTTGATGATCGCAGCTGGCGTCCCGGCCGGCGCCAGCATTCCAGTAATCGTGTCCGACTCATGACCCCGGAACCCGAGTTCGGCCATGGTCGGCACCTCGGGCACGATTTCCGAACGCTTGTCGCTCGTCATCGCGAGCGCGCGTACCCTGCCGGCCTTGATGTGCGGCGTCACCGGCGGAATCGCCTGGCACCCGAACGGCACCTGATTGCCCACCACCGCCGCGATTGACGGACCGCCGCCGGCGTAGGGCACGACCACGAGGTCGATCTTCGCGTCGAGCCCCAGCAAAATCCCCGAGAGGTGGGGCACGGTGCCGATCCCCGGTGAGGCTATGCTGTATTTCTTCGCGTCCTTCTTCACCACGTCGATCAGTTCGGCAATGGATTTCACCGGCTGGCTCGGGTGCGTGAAGAACACGTGGGGGGAAGCGGCGATGTTGGAAATCGGCGCAAAACTCTTGTGCGGGTCGTACGGGACCGTCTTGTAGAGGCTCGGATTGACCATCAGGCTCGAGCTCACGAAGATTACGGTGTAACCGTCACTGGCCGAGTTCGCGGCGATGCCCATCCCGATGTTGCCGCCTGCGCCAGCGCGGTTGTCCACCACGAACTGCTGCCCCCAGCTCTCGCTCAGCTTTTGCGCCACGATGCGAGCGATGTAGTCGGTCGGCCCGGCGGCGGCGAACGGCACGATCGCCCGTACCGGCCGCGACGGGTACGGCCCTTCGGCACCCTGTGCACCCAATACAGCGCAAAGCGAAAGTGCTGCCGCCATCCCGATCTTGATTGTGAATTTCATACGCTCTCCCCGGCTCTCGTCACTGTTCAATCTGCAGGTTGGACTCCTTGATCACTTTCGCGTAGCGCGCCATCTCGGTCTTGATAAATTCGGCGAAGCGCTCGGGGGTGCTGGTGAGCGGTGTCAAACCCGCGGCAGCCATGCGCTCGCGCGTGTCGGGCGTCGCCAGGATTTTTCCCAGCTCGGCGTTGAGCCGCATCACGATGTCACGCGAGGTTCCCGCCGGGGCAAGAATCCCGTACCAGCTCGTGACCACGAAGTCCGGAAAGCCCGATTCCCCCGCCGTCGGCAGATGGGGCAGGATGCCCAGGCGCTCCGTTGACAGCGCCGCCAGCGCGCGCACCTTGCCGCTCTGGATCTGGGGCAGCGTCGGCGGCGCGCCGATTACGAGCATGTCGAGGTGGCCGCCGATCATGCCGACCATCGCCAGCCCCGAGCCCTTGTACGGCACGTGCAGCAGGTTGACCCTGGCAAGCGACTTGAATATTTCCCCGGCCAGATGCTGGCCGGTGCCAAGACCGCCCGAGCCAAATGTGATCTTGCCGGGGTTGGCCCTGGCGACCGCCGCCAGCTCCTTGAGGTTCTTCGCCGGCACTGCGGGATGGACGATCAGCACGTTCGGGACCTGCGCCACCAGCGAGATCGCGGCGAAGTCCCGCAACGGGTCGTAATTCAACTTGCGGTAAAGGTTGGGGCTGATGGCGAGTGCCGGGGAAGCCAGCACGACCGCATAGCCATCCGCCGGCTGCTTCGCCGCGAACTCGGTGCCGACGTTGCCACCCGCGCCGGGGCGGTTCTCCGGCACCACCGGCTGCCCGATTTGCTCGGACAGCTTCTGGCCGAGCAGTCTCCCGAGTATGTCGGTCGGCCCGCCCGCCGGGAACGGCAGGATCAGCCGCACCGGCTTGGTTGGATACGGCTGCGCCATCGCGGCGCCCGCCGCCAGCGCAACCAGGAAAATGAGCAGAACCCGTTTTCTCTTCATGAAAACCCGATCGTAAATCAAGAGCAAAAATCAGCCACAGAGCACACAGAGTTCACAGAGGAAACCACTACAAATTTAGCATCGGGTGTATTTCTCTGTGTTCTCTGTGATCTCTGTGGCAAAACTTCTACTTCACTGAGCAGGAATATTCGCGTCCTTGACGATCTTGGCGTAACGCGGCGTCTCGACTGCGATGAACTTCGCGAACTCCTCCGGCGTGCTGGTCAGCGGCTCGACGCCACCGTCCACGAGACGTTTCCTGAGGTCGGGCGAATTGACCGCCTTGACGATCTCGGAATTCAGCCGGCTGATGAGGGGCGCCGGCGTGCCCGCCGGCGCGAGAATGCCGTACCACAACCTCACGATGTAGTCCTCCACGCGCTCGTCCTTCGCGGAGGGCACGTCGGGGAGCGGGGGAAAGCGCTCGGTGGCGAGGATCAACAGGCCTTTGGCCTTCCCCGATTTGACCTGCTCCGCGGCCGCGGGCGCCGCCATGATCAGCACGTCGACGTGACCCCCGACCAGCCCGATGAGCGCCAGGCCCGAACCCTTGTAGGGGACGTGGAGCATGCGGGTCTTGGTAATGCTCATGATGAGCTCGGGCGTCAGATGGGTGGTGGTGCCGACCCCGCCGGAACCGTAGGTGAGCCTGTCGGGATTCTTGCGCGCCAGCGCGATCAGTTCCTTGATGTTCCTGGCCGGCACCGAGGGATGCACCACCAGGATGTTGCGGATTTCCGCCACCAGCGAGAGCGGCGCGAGATCGCTTTGCTTGTAGTTGAGCTTGGCATAGAGCGCGGGCGCCAGCGCGATCACCGACGAGGTCAGCACCAGGGTATAGCCGTCCGGCGGCGACTTCGAAGCGAGCTCGAGACCGAGATTGCCGCCCGCGCCGGGCCGGTTTTCCGGCACTACCTGCTGCCCCATCTGCTCACCCATCTTCTGGGCAATCGACCGCCCCAGCAGATCGGTGGGTCCGCCCGGCGGAAACGGCAAGACCAGGCGCACCGGCTTGACGGGAAACGCCTGCGCGGAAACCAGGGCTGGCATGCCGGCCAGGACTGACGCAATCAGCGCACAAACAAGACTTGAAGCGGGAAACATGGGTTCCTCCGATTTATCTGCGTTTATCTGCGGCTCCATTTCTTCTTCAGTCCGCCTGGATTTTCGCCGCCTGAGCCACCTTGGTGTATTTCGCGACATCCGCCTTGAAAATCGCCGCGGTTTCTTCCGGGCTGGTGGCGACGATGTCCGCGCCAAGCGAGGCCAGGCGCTCCTTCACGTCCGCGGCCGCCAGCGCCTTCAGCATCTCCTGGTTCAATTTCACCACGATCTCGCGCGGCGTCTTCGACGGCGCTACCGCTCCGTACCAGGTGCTCATCGCATAGCCAGGCACGGTCTCAGCGATGGTCGGCACGTCCGGCAGGACCGCCGCGCGCTTGTCCTTGGTCACCGCCAGCGCCTTCACGCGCCCCGCGCGGATATGCGGAATGATCGGCGGCATGGTGCTGAAGCTGGTGATCACGTGGCCGGCCATGAGATCGATGGCGATTGGCCCGCCGCCCTTGTACGGGACCGGCAGCAAATTGGTCTTCGTCATCATCTTGAACATCTCGCCGGCGAAGTGCTCGGGGTTGTCGACGCCCGAGGTGGCGTAAGTCAGCTCGCCGGGCTTGGATCGCGCCAGCACGATCAACTCCTTCACCGTCTTCGCCGGCAGCGAGGGGTGGGCGGCGAACACGTTCGACACTTCCGACACCACCGTGATCGGCGAGAAATCGCGCTCGATGTCGTAGCCGAGGTTCTTGTAGACCGGCTTGCTCATGATGTGCGCCACCGACATGAACAGGATGGTGTAGCCGTCGGCGGGCGCTTCCGCGGCAAGCTTCGCCGCGAGATTCGCGTTCGCCCCCGGGCGGTTCTCGATGATGAACGGCTGCTTCACCGATTCCGTCATCTTCGCCCCGAGCGCGCGCGCCATGATGTCCGTGCCCCCGCCCGGCGCGAAGCCCACCAGGATCCGCACCGGCTTGGAAGGATAGGCCTGAGCAACCGCCGAAGACCATGGCGCACCGGACAACGCCAGCGCGCACATCGCCATCAATGCGGAATGATGAATGATGAATGATGACCCGCTTCGCGTATTTTCTTGCCGGGACTTCGCGCTATCCATCATCCTGTGCTCCTCGTTCCTCATTAGATCTTGAATTATATTGCTGCACGGTCTTGCCAATTCATCATTCTGCAATCCTCATTCAACCTTGACTCCCGCTTCCTTGATCGCCTTCGCGTACTTGGCGCTTTCGGAGCGCACGAACTGCGCAAGCTCCTCCGGCGTGTTGCCGACGCCCTCCGAGCCAAGCACCTTCAGGCGCTCCTGGATGTCCGGCAACTTGAGGACGCGCGCGAATTCCCGGTTGAGCTTCGCGATGATGTCTTTCGGCACGCCGGCCGGCGCGTGCATCGAGTACCAGGCGTTAACTTCGTATCCGGGCACGCCCGCCTCGGTAAAGGTCGGCAGGTTCGGATACTCCGGCAGCCGCGCCGCGCGCGCGATAGCGAGCGCGCGCAGCTTGCCCGACTGCACGTGCGGCAGGATCGAGGCCGCTGTGTCGAACATCATGGTGGTCTCGCCGCCGATCAGTCCCGCTATCGCGGGACCGCCGCCCTTGTACGGAACGTGGATCATCCTGATGGCGGTCATCGAAGCAAATATCTCGCCGGCCATGTGCGGCGGCGTCGCGGCGCCGCCTGAAGCAAACTTGAGCTCGCCCGGCTTTGCTCTTGCGAGCGCGATCAGTTCCTTGAGCGATTTCGCCGGCACCGACGGGTTGACGCACACAACGGTTGGCGCGACGGCGAGCAGCGTAATCGGAGCGAAGTCGCGCACCGGGTCGTAGCCCGGCTTCGCATAGAGGTTCGGTGCGATCGCGTGCGTCGCGATCGAAGACAGCAGCAGCGTGTAGCCGTC
>CAZFRR010000291.1:0-1753 GCA_964521405.1 uncultured Streptomycetaceae bacterium
GCCGAATTCGGTGGTAGGGCCGGAAGATCGCGGGCAGGTCGAGGGGCGAGCAATGGTCGTGCGGAAGCTTAAGCCGCTGATGATCGAGGCGGTGGTGCGCGGTTACATCATCGGATCGGGCTGGAAGGACTACCAGAAGACTGGCAAGGTGTGTGGCATTCCGCTGCCGGCGGGGCTCAAGGAAGCGGAGAAGCTGCCGGAAGTGATCTTCACCCCGGCCACCAAGGCGCCGGCCGGCCAGCACGACGAGAACATCCCCTTCGCCGAGGCGGAGAAAATCGTCGGCGCCGGGCTCGCCGCGAAGGTGCGCGCGGTGTCGATACAGCTCTACAGCGAGGCCGCCGAGTACGCCAGGACCAGGGGCATCATCATCGCCGACACCAAGTTCGAATTCGGAACCGACGCGGCGCGCAATCTGGTGCTGATTGACGAAATCCTTACGCCGGACTCCTCACGCTTCTGGCCCGCATCGGAGTATCGCGTCGGTTTGAGCCCGCCCTCCTTCGACAAGCAGATCGTGCGCGACTGGCTGGAGACCCAGCCGTGGAACAAGAAAGCCCCCGCGCCCAAGCTGCCCGGGGAGGTGCTGAAGAAGACTTCCGAGAAATATCAGGAAGTGCTGCGGCTGTTGACCAAGGCCGAAATCGCTGCGCGATAAACCGGGGAGGCTTCGCAAAAATTGGCAACGGTGACGCGCAGGTCCTGCAGGATCCCGTCCTGTAATCCGTAAATCCAGCCATGCACGGTCAGCTCCTGACCACGTTCCCATGCATCGCGCGCAATCGAGGTATGGCAGACGTTGGCTACTTGTTCGATGACGTTCAACTCACAGAGCCGGGCGGAAGCCCTGGAATCATCGCCCGTGCTCGCCAGAACCTGCTCATGCTTCTGTCCGACGTCCTGCACATGACGCAGCCAATTGTCGCTCAAGCCGAGCCGCTCCTGCCGCAGCGCGGCCTGCACGCCGCTGCAACCATAGTGTCCGCAGACTATGATGTGGCGCACTTTGAGGATATCCACCGCGAACTGCATCACCGACAGGCAGTTCAGGTCCGTGTGAACGACCAGGTTGGCAACGTTCCGGTGGACGAACAACTCTCCGGGCAGCAACCCGACAATCTCATTGGCGGGCACACGACTGTCGGAACAGCCTATCCACAGGTATGCGGGCAACTGCTGTCGTGAAAGCTTGAGGAAAAACTGCGGGTCTTGCTGCCGGATCCGCTCGGCCCAAGCCTTGTTATTGTCGAAAAGATGGCTGAGAGTTCGCATATGCTAATGGCGCCTGGCGGGCCTACTTTACATGGTTTCTGACAAGGACATCGAGCGGGCCGTTGCGGTACTGCGCGCGGGCGGGCTGGTTGCGTTTCCCACCGAGACCGTCTACGGCCTTGGCGCCGACGCTGTCAACCCGCAGGCAGTCAGGAAAATATTCGACGCCAAGGGTCGTCCGGCGACACACCCGGTAATCGTGCATCTCGCCGACGCGGTGCAGCTCGCCAACTGGGCACGGGAAATTCCTCCGGCGGCGCAGCGGCTCGCGAAACAATTCTGGCCGGGCCCGCTCACCCTCATTCTGCGTCGAGCCCCCAAAGTCAGCGATCTCGTCACTGGCGGACAGGAAACAGTCGCCGTGCGCGTGCCATCGAACCCGATCGCGCAGCGGTTGCTCGCGAGCTTCGGCGGCGGCATCGCGGCGCCTTCCGCGAATCGCCATGGACGCGTCTCTGCCACCACCGCCGAACACGTGCGG
>CAZFRR010000292.1:0-4144 GCA_964521405.1 uncultured Streptomycetaceae bacterium
GTGTCCCTTACCCGGTGCATGGTCCCAGCGGGTGTAGTAATCGATGCTGGCGGCATCGAGCAACTGCATCACGCGCGCAGTGAAGAGATCGTTGTGCATAATGAAAACTATTTTCATAGTTAGATGACCCGTGAGTAGCGACGCGCCTCGCTCACCTGCCGCAAGTAACGGTCGAACACCATGCAGATGCTGCGCACCAGCAGCCGGCCCCTGGGCGTAATCGTGATCCAGCCGTCCCCGACGGTCACCAGCCCGAGGTCGGAAAACTCGCGCAGCGCCTCCAGCTCGGCCGCGAAGTAACGATTGAAGTCCACGAGATAGGAGACCTCGACCGACTCCATGGAAAGCGCGAACTGGCACATCAATGCCTGGATGACGGCGCGGCGCACGAGATCATCAGCGGTCAACTCGATGCCGCGCATGACCGGCAGCTCGCCGCGGTCGAGCGCGTCGTAGTAATCCTCGAGGTCGCGGAAATTCTGGCTGTAGGTCGGGCCGATAGCGCCGATCGCGGATACGCCCAGCCCGATCAGGTCGGCTTCGGTCTGCACGGAATAGCCCTGGAAATTGCGGTGCAGCCGGCCCTGGCGCTGCGCCACGGCCAGCGCATCCTCGGGCAGCGCAAAATGGTCCATGCCGATGTAGACGTAACCGGCCGCCGTCAGCCGCCCGATCGCGAGCCCGAGCAGCTTCAGCTTCGTGTCCGGCAACGGCAGGTCCTCCTCGCGGATGCGCCGCTGCGACTTGAAGAGCTGCGGCAGATGCGCGTAGTTGTAGAGGGCGACGCGGTCGGGCCGGGCCGCGTTGACGCGCGTCAACGTCGCGTCGAAGCTTGCCAGCGTCTGGTGCGGGAGGCCGTAGATCAGATCCACGTTGATCGATTCGAAGCTCGCGCGGCGCGCAGCCTCCATCACCTCGAGCGTGCGCTCCTCGCTCTGGAGCCGGTGTATGGCCACCTGCACCTTGGGATCGAAGTCCTGGACGCCGAAACTCACGCGGTTGAATCCCATTTCGCGCAGCGCCTGGATCGCCCGGACGTCCACGGTGCGCGGATCGATTTCGATCGAATATTCGCCGCGGGGGGAGAAATCGAAATGCTCCCTCAACCGCGCAAACAGCGCCCCCAGCTGGGCCACGTCGTAGTAAGTCGGGGTGCCACCGCCCCAGTGCATCTGCGCGATGCGCGGATCGTCGCGGAAAAGCGCCGCCTGCAGCTCGATCTCCCTTCCCAGGTAATCCAGGTAGCGGGCGGCCTTGCCGGCATCGCGCGTCACGATCTTGTTGCAGGCGCAGTAAAAGCAGATATCGCGGCAGAAAGGCAGGTGCAGGTAGAGCGCGAGCGGGCGCTGGATCCCGCCGATGTTGCGGCGCGCCGCCCAGGTCCTGTAGCTGGCGGCGCCGAACGCCTCGATGAACCGGTCGGCGGTCGGGTAGGAGGTGTAGCGCGGCCCGTTGCGGTCGACCCGCCGCACCAGGTCGGCATCGAATTCGATCGTGGGGCAATTCATGGAGGGCGGGCGCAGGATCGTAAAGTTCGGGCCAGTATTGCATGGCAGCCCGGACAGAGCTTGATATAGGTCAAACCGGGGGGCCCCGGTCGCGGCAGACTTTCCCCTGTGAACCCCCCCTCCCCGCCGGGCGCCGTCGACCTCGCCCGCCTGCGCGTCGCCTGCTCCGCCTGCAGCCTGCGGGAGCTGTGCCTGCCGGCGGGCCTCGAGGGGCCGGAAATGGAGAAATTAGACCGGCTCGTCAGCCAGCGCCGCCGCATCCGCAAGGGCGAGCACCTGTACCGCGCCGGGACAACGCTCGCCGCGCTCTACGCCGTGCGCGCGGGCTTCCTCAAGAGTTGCGTGCTGCACGAGGACGGCCGCGAGCAGGTCGCCGGCTTTCACATGATGGGTGATCTCCTCGGGATGGACGCGATCGGCGGCGGCCTCCACGTGAGCAATACGGTCGCGCTGGAGGACAGCGAGCTCTGCGAATTGCCGTTCCCGCTGCTCGAGCAGCTGTCCCTCGAGGTCCCCTCCCTGCAGCATCAACTGCACCGCGTCATGAGCCGGGAGATCGTCCGCGATCACGGGGTCATGCTGCTGCTCGGCAGCATGAAGGCGGAGGAACGGCTCGCCGCTTTTCTCCTGAACCTGTCCCAGCGCTTCGCCGCGCGCGGCTATTCTCCGACCGAATTCAATCTGCGCATGACGCGCGCCGAGATCGGCAGCTACCTCGGGCTCAAGCTGGAAACGGTGAGCCGCGCTTTCTCCAGTTTCCAGGACCAGAAGCTGATCGCGGTGCGGCAACGGAACGTCCGCCTCCTCAATCCCCCCGGCCTCCAGGCCATGCTCTATTCGAAACGTTGAGGTCAGGAGGGTTCTAACAACTTGTTGAAAATCACCGTGGTGGCCATGATTCCGTCATGCCGTCGAAGGCCGGCATCCAGTAAAACGTTGACTCGATTGATTCGCGTTTTCTGGACACCGGCTTCCGCCGGTGAGACGACCCGTTTTTCAACGATCTGCTAGGTTTTGGCGGCGCGGGGACGAAGGAATTTGTAGGCTTCGTACCAGAGCACGCCCGCGATGCCGGCCGCGGCGGCGACTGCAAGATACCCTGGCGAGAGCGGCGCAAACCGGAAGAGTTCGGCGACCGGCGCAACGTAGATCGCGGCGGCCAGCGCAGCGAGCGTGCCGCCGGTGATCCACCAGAGCGCCGGATTCGGCGACCGCAGCGTGTCGGGAAGCAGCCGATCACGCGACCGGGTTGCGTGAATCATCGCCAGGTTGCCGAAGACGATGGCCGCGAAGCCGAACGAACCCGCCTCGCCGCCGCTGATTCCGCTCCCGATCGCCCACCAGTATGCGAGACACACGGTCGCCAGGACCGAAGCGCCGAGAGCCAGGCTCACCCCCAGCATTTGCAGGCTGAACAACGGCTCCCGCGGGTCGCGCGGCGGACGATCCATCGCGCCCTCGTCGCTGTCCTCGGCCTCGAACACCACCGAGCACGCCGGGTCGATCACGAACTCCAGGAACACGATGTGCACCGGGTACAGAAACACCGGCCAGCCGAATACCAGCGGCAGGAACGACATCCCCGCGATCGGCACGTGCACCGCGAGCAGGTAGCGCATCGCGTTGCGGATGTTCTCGTAGATGCGGCGGCCGAGGCGCACGGCGCCGACGATCGACTGAAAATCGTCCTCCAGCAGTACCAGCGCCGAAGCTTCGCGCGCGACATCGGTGCCGCGCCTACCCATGGCGACACCGATGTGCGCGGCTTTCAGCGCCGGGGCGTCGTTCACGCCGTCGCCGGTCATCGCCACCACCTCGCCATCGGCCTTGTACGCCGTGATGAGCTGCAGCTTCTGCTCGGGCCGGATGCGCGCGAAGACATTGACCCGCCGCACTGCCTGCGCCAGGGCCGCGGCGTCCAGCGCCGCGATCTCCGCGCCGGTCAGCACGCCGCCGCCGGTGTCGATACCCGCCTGGCGCGCGATCGCGAGCGCGGTGCCCGGGTAGTCGCCCGTGATCATCACGATGCGGATGCCGGCGCGGCGGCACAGTGCCACGGCCTCCGGCACTCCGGCGCGCAGCGGATCGGCGAGCGCAACGAAACCGAGCCAGCGGAACGCGTAGCGGCGCGGATCGGCAGCCCACTCCGGTTCCGTCCATTGCGCCTCGGCCACCGCGAGCAGCCGCAAGCCCTGATCGGCTGCGCCCGCCATCTGCGCGAGCGCCGCGGCGCGCGCCGCGCCGTCCAGCGCGCACAGCCCGATCACGGTTTCCGCGGCGCCCTTGACGACGACGCGCCGCTCCCCGGAAGGCGACCGCCAGCCGTGGCAAACAGCCAGGAAATCCGAAGTCAACGGGTAGTCGCGCTCGAGCGTCCAGGAACGGCGCAACCCGGCGGCGTGCTCGCCGGCGGCGGCGAGAATCGCGCGCTCCATGGGATCGAACGGCTCCAGTTCACAGGCGAGCGCCGCCGCCTCGACCACGTGTTCGCGCAACTCCGCGGCGGCGATCACGTCCGCCAGCGCCATGCGGTTCTCGGTCAGCGTGCCGGTCTTGTCCACGCACAGCACGGTGGCGGCGCCGAGCGTCTCGACGGCGGGCATGCGGCGCGTCAGCACGCCGTGGCGCGCGATGCG
>CAZFRR010000293.1:0-10705 GCA_964521405.1 uncultured Streptomycetaceae bacterium
CTGGTTGCGTAGTTGAGCTTGCCTGGGCTGCGTTTTGCAAGGGCGATCAATTCCTTCGCCGATTTCGCCGGTACCGAAGGATGCACCAGGAGAATGTTCATCGACTTCGCAATGAGCGAGATGGGCACGAAGTCCGTGATGGGATGGTAGTTCACCTTCTGAATCTCCGGCAGCACCGTAAGGTTGGTGCTTCCGAGCACCAGCGTGTAGCCATTGGGCTCCGCGCGCGCCGCTATCTCGAAGGCTATGGCGCCGCCGGCGCCCGGGCGGTTGTCCACCAGGACCTGCTTGCCCCAGGCTTCGGCGAGCTTCTGGCCCGCCAGGCGCGCCATGACATCGTTGCCGCCGCCCGGCGGCGAGGGCACGATCACCCGGACGGTCTTTTCCGGATAGGCGCCCCACGCCGGGCCGCCGGCAACCAATGCCGCCAGCACGCAAGCCAAGGGGATCGCTACTCGCAATGCACGAAGATCAATCATTGGGGGTCTCCCGTGAAAGCTTAAGGCCTCACCAAGGCCTCATTCGCAAAATCTCTTAGAGTGACCGATTTGATGCCGAAAATAGGCTTCTAAGACCAAAAAGCGGGCTTGTAAAGCAGCTTTGCCAAGTCAGATCAGCACGATGCGCTGGTCCGACCCCGACTTTGTGCCCCGACTTTGCTTTGGGCGCTGGTCCGACCCCGACTTTGCTTTGGCCCCATTCATTGCTGCCATTCATTGCTGAGGTTTTCAAAGAAGCATCCGCCCGTGCCTTGAGCGCGTCCACCACCGCTGCCGACTTCGGCGCATTCCCCCGATCTCAGGGCCAGGCTCGAATTACGTTTATCCGTTGGTCACGCTGCCAACTTGATCGGCTGCACTTTGAATTTGCGCTTCTTCGCCGCCTGCCAGAGATCGTAGGCAGCCTGCATCTGCAGCCAGGACTCGGCGGAACCACCGAGCGCCGCGGCCAGGCGCAGCGCCATGTCGGCGCTTACCGCCGCGCGCGCGTTAACCATGCGCGACAGAGCAACGCGCGAAACACCGAGATTGCGCGCGAATTCCGTGACCGAAATCCGCCCCTCGGCAAGCACGGTGTCCTGCAGCACTTCACCCGGGTGCGGCGGGTTATACATGCGAGTCGCCATAACAATGTCCTTCAGTGATAGTCCTCATAATCTACTAAATCAAAGGGGCTCGAATTTTGCTCAGTCCGAGACCTAATCTTGTAAATCCTGTTAATCCTGTCTATTTTCCGTTCTGGCGCGTTAGCGCCCAGGCAACGTGCTCACGTACGAGTTCTGAAGAATGATCTGCCCTCGCATTGAGTTTGTCTATCACCGCTGCCGACCTCGGCGCATTCCCCAACCCCACCGCCAGATTCCTCAACCACCGCTCATACCCTATCCGATATATCGCACTCCCCGCGAGCTTCTTCTCGAATTGCTCCTCTGTCCAGGAGAACAACTCGACCAGCGTCACGTCGTCGAGGCCGTTCCTGACCGCGAAGTCGGGTTCGCCGCTCGGTGACGCGAACTTGTTCCAGGGGCAAACCGTCTGGCAGTCGTCGCAGCCGTAGACGCGGTTGCCGATCAGAGGACGCAGTTCTTCCGGTATCGAGCCCTTGTGCTCGATGGTGAGGTAAGAGATGCAGCGCCGCGCGTCGAGCTGGTACGGCCCCGTGAAAGCTTTCGTGGGACAAACGTCGAGGCATTTCTGGCAGGTGCCACAGTGATCTGACTGCGGCGCGTCCACCGGCAGCGGCAGGTCGGTGTAGATCTCCCCCAGGAAGAAATACGATCCCGCCTCGCGGTTGAGCAGCAGCGTGTGCTTGCCGCGCCAGCCCAGACCCGCCTTTCCCGCCAGCTCCACCTCCATCACCGGCGCGCTGTCGGTGAAGACGCGGTAGCGGAACTCCCCCACCTCCTCGCCGATCCTGTCGGCGAGCTTCTGCATCCTGCCGCGCATCAGCTTGTGATAGTCGCGCCCGAGCGCGTAGCGCGAGATGAACGCGCGGCTGCCGTCGGCCAGCACTTCCGCCGTATCCCGCGCGCCTGGCGGCGAGTAATTCATCAGCGCCGCGATCACCCGCAACGTGCCGGGTATCAGCTCGGCGGGACGGGTCCGCTTCGTCCCGTGCCGCTCCAGGTATTCCATCTCACCGTGAAACCCCTTCCCCACCCACTCCAGCAGGCGCGTCTCCGCCTCGCCGAGTTCGCAATCAGCGATGCCCACCTGCTGAAAACCCAACTCAGCACCCCACTGCTTGATACTGCGAGCAAGGGCTACATAGTCGAATTTCCGATCCGCAACCTGTGTCATTCCGAAAGTGTGTCCCGTAACCACCTTGGCGTTGTCTTCGCGACCTTGATTCTTATATCTGGTTCCTTCGCGGCCTTGGCGACCTTGGCGTTAAGGCTTTTCTGTTCCTTCGCGCCCTTTGCGGCCTTAGCGTTGAAGCTTTACGCCTGTTTAGCGCTCTGCGGCAAGTCGCGCAGATCCATCACCCACCCCAGCGCGGAACGGCACCACTGCTGTCTCACCGGCCGCAATTCACCCCGCTGCCGGATGGTGCCGATGCGCAGCCCGTAGACCTCGGGCTCGCCGACATTCGTCGAATAGATCGGCGTGCCGCACTCGGGACAAAACGCCTGCACGCGCTTCGTGCCGCTTTCGGCGGTCTTGATGTAGGTCTTCGGTTTCCCGCCGCGCAACTCGAACTTCTCCCGGGGCGCGCGAACCACGACCCGGAACGCGGATCCCGTCTGCACCTGGCAATCCGTGCAGTGGCAAACCGTGACCAGCTCCGGATCAATTTCCGCAACGAAAGTGATGTTGCCGCAATGGCAGCCGCCGTCAATTTTCATTTCTGACCCCGTTAGTCGTTAGAAAGTGTGACTCGTAGCCACTCTTGGCGCTGTCTTCGCGTCCTTGGTTTTCATATCTATTTCCTTTGCGACCTTAGCGGCCTTGGCGGTGAGGCTTTTCTGTTCCTTTGCGGCCTTAGCGGCCTTGGCGGTGAGGCTTTGCGTCCGCCCTCACTTGCTACTGGCCGCCCGACCGGCCGATTCGTGGAACGGCTTGCCGGCGCGATACAGATTCAGCCGGTCCAGCGCCGCCGCCTCGCCCGCCTTGGTGTATGACTTCGCTACGATCGCCTTCTCCTGCAAAGTCACCGCCTGCTTATAGTCCCCCGCCTCGGCATACGCCGCCGCCAGCGTATTGAGGTAGTAAACGTTCCTCCACTCCGTCAGCTCACAGGCTTTTGACGCCAACTCCACCGCGCGCTTGCCGTTCCTTACCTTCGCGTCGGCCGACGTGGCGAGAATCAGGGCCAGCGAATCGTAGGCGTCGGCGAACTGCGGATCGAGCCGGATCACCTGGTTGAAATCCGCGATTGCCCGCTGCGCGTCGCCTTTGGCCTTCCAGACATAGCCGCGGTTGTTGTAGGCATCCACCATTTTCGGGGAGAGCCGGATCGCCTGGCTGAAGTCCGCCAGCGCCTTGTCGTTCTCGCCCTTTGCCATCCAGGAAATGCCGCGGTTGCTGTAGGCGGGCGCGAGTTTCGGGTCGAGCTTGAGCGCCGCGTTGTAATCCGCGATGGCCTTGTCGTTGTCGCCCTTGTCGCCGTAGAGGTTGCCGCGGCTGGTGTAGGTGGTCGCGTTCTTCGGGTCAATCCGGATCGCCTCGTCAAAGTCGTTCAACGCCATCTCGTCGTAGCCCTTCTCCCGCCAGCTGATGCCACGGCTGTTGAGCAGGATCGCGAGATTGGCCCCGGCATACTGCTTCGAGTCGATCGCCCGCGTGCATGCCGCGATCGCCTCGTCCACCGTGCCGCTCGACGAGCCGCACTTCTCCGCATCGGGTGTTGATTGCGCCAGCGCCCCACCAGGCGCAACCAGGAGGCCGGCCAACAAGGACAACCTCATTACAAACCGCCGAGTCGCAGAGAGATACGAAAAAGCAATGCTCAACCTGTCCTCCCCATTCTCACGTAGGCGATCGTCGCAATTCCGCCTCTCTCAGGAGTCTCCGCGCATTCATGATTGACTTGTCTTTCCTGGCGTCTTGGCGTCATGGCGGTTCAGTTCTTGGGCTTATCCGAGTGGTTCTGCGTTTATCTGCGGTTCCATGGGTTTCGGGTTTCGACCCGTTTATCTGCGGTTGCGTTTGCTTTCCATCATAATCCGCCGATGCTCAAGTATCTCCCTACAGAATCAGACACTCTGGCGCTGGGCGCCGCGCTGGCCCCCGCCCTCGAGCCCGGCCTTGTGATCTACCTCACCGGCGAGCTGGGCGCGGGCAAAACCACGCTCGCCCGCGGCATCCTGCGGGGCCTCGGCCACGCCGGTAAGGTCAAGAGCCCCTCCTTTGCCCTGGTTGAACCTTACTCATTTTCTAGGTTATACTTGTATCACTTTGATTTTTATCGGTTCACAGAACCGAGAGAACTCGAAGAAGCCGGGTTTCGGGAGCACTTCAACCCCGACTCGGTTTGCCTCGTGGAGTGGCCCGAAAAAGCCGCGGGCGTGGTGCCCGCAGCCGACATAAGAATCACGCTCAAAGCACAGGGAACGGGGAGACAGCTGGAGATAGACGCCGACACGGAGGCTGGCAGGCGTTGTTTAGACAGACTGGAAACTTAGGACCACCCCGCGACCGCACCCACAAGCGGCCGTTCCTCTACTTCACGCTCTTTTTCGTCACGCTCTGGCTGCTGCTGGGCTGGGTCACGCCCGCGGCGTCGCAGACCGCCACGCAGATCACCTCCGCACGCGTGTGGCCGTCGCAGGACTACACCCGCGTCACGCTCGAGACCCAGGCGCCGGCCAAGTACACCGTGACGAGCGTGAAGGACCCGGAGCGCCTGGTGCTCGACCTGGAAGGCGTGTCCATCACCGCCACGCTCACCGGCCTCGCCGAGAAAATCGGTGCCGACGATCCCCACATCAAGAGCATGCGCATCGGGCGCTACAAGCCTGGTGTGACGCGCGTCGTATTCGACCTGAAAAGCGAAGTGAAGCCGCAGGCGTTCACGCTCGCGCCGGTCGGAGAATACGGCCACCGCCTCGTGATCGACCTTTATCCGCTGGTGCCGCCCGATCCCCTGCTTGCCTTTCTCGACAAGCACCAGGCGCAGCAGCGCGAGCCCGCGGCTTCCGCGCCTGCCGAACCGGCGGTCGCCGCCGCTCCGGCTGCATCGCCCGGCTCCGCGCCACCAGCAGCGACCCCGGTCCCGCCCGTCGCACGCGCCGCACCCAAGCGACCGCCCGCCGAGCGCCTGATCATCGTCGCGATCGACGCCGGCCACGGCGGCGAGGATCCCGGCGCCAGGGGCCGCGGCGGCACCCATGAGAAGACCATCACGCTCGCCATCGCAAAGAAGCTGAAGGCCCGCATCGACCAGGAACCCAACATGCGCGCCTTTCTCACCCGCGACGCCGATTACTACATGCCGCTGCAGATGCGGGTGGCGAAGGCGCGGCGCGTGAAAGCGGATCTTTTCGTCTCGATCCATGCCGACGCCTTCATCCGCCCGCACGCGCGCGGCTCCTCGGTGTTCGCGCTGTCGGAGTCGGGCGCGACCTCGGCGGCGGCGGGCTGGCTCGCCAAGAAGGAAAACGACGCCGACCTGATCGGCGGCGTGAACCTCGACGTACGCGACCCTTACCTCAAGCAGACGCTGCTCGACCTCTCGCAGACCGCGACCATCAACGACAGCCTGAAGCTCGCCCGCGCCGTCCTCTCGGAAATCGGCGAGATCAACACGCTGCACAAGCCCAACGTCGAGCAGGCCGGCTTCGCGGTGCTGAAGGCGCCCGACATCCCCTCGATCCTGGTGGAGACCGCGTTCATCAGCAATCCGGACGAGGAAAAAAGGCTGAAGAGCGACGCCTACCAGGAAAAGATGGCGGAGGCGGTGTTCCAGGGGATCCGGAATTATTTCTCGAAGAATCCGCCGCTCTCTCGCGAGCGCCTCGTCCAAAACCCGTAAGGCATTCAGCCACAGAGATCACAGAGAACACAGAGAGTGAAAACCCTATACCTGGATCAAGCCGTTTCTTGCTTTTTCTCTGTGAACTCTGTGTGCTCTGTGGCAATCGTTTTTGACTTTGCCTGGTGCTGCCCGTTTGAATAAGGCGGCCGCTCTCGCCCGCTTACTCGCCCTAGCAGCAATCCCACTGATATTCGCAGTCTCTCCCGCCCGCGCGGATGTGCTCGCGCGGGTGGTGTCGGTTCACGACGGGGACACGCTGACGGTGCTGATCGAGCGCCGGCAGGTGAAAGTGCGGCTGACGGACATCGACGCGCCGGAGCTGCGCCAGCCGTTCGGCACGCGCTCGAAGCAGTCGCTATCCGACCTGTGCTTCGGCAAGCTCGCCTCGCTCGATGTGCGCGGCCAGGACCGCTACCAGCGCGCCCTCGCTCAGGTCACGTGCGAAGGCCGCGACGCCAACGCCGAGCAGGTGCGCCGCGGCTTTGCCTGGACCTACACGCGCTTCGCGCCCGCGGACTCGCCGCTTTACGCAATGCAGAACGAAGCACGCTCCGCCCACCGCGGCTTGTGGTCTGACCCCACGCCGGTTGCGCCCTGGAATTGGCGGCGCAACCGCTAAGTCGAAAGTCGAAAGTCGAAAGGAGAAGTAAAAGCGGTTGGGCAGCGTTCCTCTCGCCTCTCGCCTTGGTCTTTCCTGCTGTCGCGCAGCATTGCGCTGAGTCCGCATATTGATTACAGTCGCGTGTGAAGTGGATTGCGGGAACGGATTTCATAATCCGGGATGTAACGCACCATATTGATACCTAACGAGGGCTCGTCATGCCTTACAAAATACTTTTCATGGGCGCGTCGTATGGATCGCTACTGGCCTCGAAGCTGTTGCCGGCCGGGCACACGATGCATTTCATCTGCCTGCCGGCCGAGGCGGAACTGATCAACAAGGAAGGCATCCGGGTGCGGATGCCGGTCAAGGGCCGCGAGGGCCTGGTCGAGATCAACTCGCAGAAGTTGCCGGGCAAGCTCTCCGCCAGCGGTCCCGCGGGCGTCAATCCCTCCGATTACAATCTCGTCGCGCTGGCGATGATGGAGCCGCAGTACCGCTCCCCCGGCGTGCGCGAGCTGCTGGAAGCGGTGGCGAAGGCGAAGGTGCCTTGCATGTCCATCATGAACATGCCGCCGCTCACTTACCTGAGGCGCATCCCCGGACTCAACGTGGATGCCTGCCGCAACGCCTATGCCGATCCCACGGTCTGGGACAGCCTGGATCCGAAGCTGATGACGCTGTGCAGCCCGGATCCGCAGGCGTTCCGGCCGCCAGACGAGAAGGTCAACGTGCTGCAAGTCAGGCTGCCGACCAACTTCAAGGCGGCCCGCTTCGATTCGGACGCGCACACCGCGATCCTGCGCCAGCTGGAAAAGGATGTCGCAGCGGCCCGGTTCGACGACGGCTCCGGCCAGAAAATCGAGCTGCCCGTGAAGCTCAAGGTGCACGACTCCATCTGGGTGCCGCTCGCGAAGTGGCCGATGCTGATGGCCGGCAACTACCGCTGCGTGACCAAGGACGGCATGCGCCCCATCAAGGACACCGTCCATTCCAATCTCGAAGCCTCGCGCGCGGTCTACAACTGGGTGATCAAGCTCTGCGTATCCCTCGGCGCGTCCGAAAAAGACATGGTGCCGTTCGAGAAGTACGCCAACGCGGCACTGTCGCTGCTCTCCCCCTCCTCCGCGGCGCGGGCGCTCTACGGCGGCGCGCCCAACATCGAGCGGGTGGACCGCCTGGTGCAGGCCATCGCGAAGCAGAAAGGAACGAATTCCCCCGCGATCGACGAGGTCGTTACCCTGGTCGATGCCCAGCTGGAACTGAACCGGAAGAAGACGGCATAGACTGTTCCGGGTTCCGGGTTCCGGGTTCCGGGTTCCAGGTTCCAGGTTCCAGGTTCCAGGTTCCAGGTTCCGGGTTCCGGGTTCCGGGTTCCGGGTTCCGGGTTCCAGGTTCAAGGTTCAAGGTTCAAGGTTGTCAGCGCGAGCTGCCGCTCGCGAGTTTGAACTCGGAACCCGGAACCCGGAACTTGTAATGGGATAGCGGATGTGATGTAACATCCGGTCAGCAGTCACTTATAAGAAAGATAATGATTCGAGGATGGGGAGTAGTCGCGGCGCTTGCCGCGGCGTTAATCGGTGGCTGCGCGTCCCTGCCGGACACGGTAACGCTGCCCTACGTTGCGAGCTTCTCGGACAGCGCGCCGGGCGATGCGCTGCCGCAGGGCTGGCAGCCGTGGACGCTGTCAAAACTCAAGAAACCCACCCAGTACCAGCTCGTCTCGCAGGATGGCCGCACGGTCATCAAGGCGAGCGCGAATGCGTCGGCTTCCGGCCTGGTCCACCCGATCGACGTCAACCCCAGGTCCTATCCCCTGCTCTCGTGGTGCTGGAAGGTGAACGAGCTGATCAAGGGCGCCGATAACTCGCGGAAGCAGGCCGAGGACTCCCCGGTGCGCGTGGTGGTCAGCTTCGAGGGCAACCTCGACAAGCTGTCGATGGACGATCGCCTGTTCTTCGACAACATCCGCCTCTTCACCGGGCAGAAACTGCCGTACGCGACGCTCATGTACATCTGGGAGAACCGCGCCCCGATGGGCTCGGTGATTGCCAACCGGCATACCTCGCGCATCAAGATGATCGTCGCCGAGAGCGGGCGCGACAAGCTGGGCTACTGGCAGGAAGTGACGCGCAACCTCCGCGAGGATTACCTGCGCGCGTTCGGCGAGGAGCCGGGCCGCATCACCTCGATCGGCATCATGACCGACACCGACAACACCGGCGGGAACATCCACGCCTACTACGGCGACATCTCGTTCCGCCGGGTGGCTCCGCCGCGGCAGGTATTCGCCAGCGACTGACATCCGGAACGTTGCCGGCGCATAATGGCGACGACGTATCGGGCCGGGTAGCCTCCAGCCCATCACCCTCAGGGAGATTCGCATGATCCGCCTGCTTTTCTCGCTCGCCGCGCTCGCCTTCACCGCATCCCTCGCCGCGCCCGCGATCGCCGCTGACGCATACCCGTCGCGCCCGTTGCGCATGATCGTGCCCTATCCGCCCGGCGGCGGCTCCGACATCACCGGCCGCGCGATCGGCGGGCGGCTCAACGAATACCTCGTCCAGACGATCGTGATCGACAACCGGCCCGGCGCCACCGGATTGATCGGCACCGAAATCGCCATGAAGGCCCCCGCCGACGGCTATACGATCCTGCTTGCCGATGCGCCGCACACCATCAACGCGCTGGTCTACGCGAAAAAGCGCTATGACGCCATCAAGGACTTCACGCCGCTTAACCTGATCGCCACCTCGCCGCAGGCGCTGCTCGCGCACCCGTCATTTTCCGCCCAGAATTTCAAGGAACTGCTCGCGATGCCGCGCGCGCAAACTGAGAAGCTCGCGATGGGCTCGAGCGGGCTCGCCAGCGGCCCCCACATGCTCTACGAGTGGCTGCGGATCAAGACCGGCCTCACCCTGAACCATGTTCCTTACAAGGGCGGCGGCCCGTCGCTTGCCGACGCGATCGCGGGACAGATCCCGCTGGTGATAAATGCGGTGCCCGCAGCGCTGCCGCATGTCAAGTCGAAGCGTCTCAAGTTACTCGCGATCACCAGCGCGCAGCGGCACCCCCTGCTGCCCGACACCGCGACGTTCGTCGAATCCGGCGTCAAGGACTTCGTGTCGTTCCAGTGGTACGGCATGCTCGGGCCCGCCGGCATGCCAAAGGATGTGGTCGCTACCCTTAATCGCCAAATCTTCAAGGCGCTGAACTCGACCGAGGTTAAGGACCGGTTCGTGTCCCTCACCCTCGACGCCACGCCCGGCACACCGGCGGACTTCCTGAAGCTGCTCCAGTCCGAGGACCAGCGCTGGCGCGACGTGCAGGAGCAGGTGAAGGTGCGGCTCGACTAGCTAAAAGGAACCCCATGAAACGCCTGCTGCTCGCCACCTTGCTGGGCGCCGCGCTCGCGCCGCTCGCCGCGCCTGCCGCCGAAAAATACCCGTCGCGCCCTGTGCGCCTGGTCGTGCCCTACGCCCCCGGCGGCGGGTCCGACACCACCGCGCGTGTGCTCGGGCAAAAGCTTGGCGAGCGTCTTGGCCAGACCTTTGTCATCGACACCCGGCCCGGCGCTGCCAGCATGATCGGCACCGAGATCGTCGCCAAGGCGGCGGGCGACGGCTACACGCTGATCCTCGCCGACGTGCCGCACGCGATCAACCCGGCGGTCTCGGCCAAGCCCACCTACGACCCGGTCAAGGACTTCGCGCCGATCATGCTGGTCGCGACGACGCCGCAGATCCTGGTCGCGCATCCGTCGTTCGCGCCGAACTCGCTGAAGGAGTTGCTCTCGATGCCGCGTGCGCAAACCGAGAAGTTTGCGCTCGGCACCTCCGGCACCGGCAGCTCGCCGCACATGACCTACGAGCTATTGCGGCTGCGCACCGGCCTCGTGTTGAACCACGTGCCGTACAAGGGTGGCGGCCCCGCAATCTCCGACGTGGTCGCCGGGCAGATCCCGCTCGGGCTGCTGGGCTCGCCGGTATCCATCCCCCATCTCAAGGCGGGACGCATGAAGGGCATCGGCATCACCAGCGCGAAGCGCCATCCGGTCGTGCCGAACCTACCGACGTTCGACGAGTCGGGCGTAAGCGGCTTCGTGGTGTCGCACTGGTACGGCGTGCT
>CAZFRR010000294.1:0-5430 GCA_964521405.1 uncultured Streptomycetaceae bacterium
TTCTCTTCTTACTCTCACCTACCTTGGCGCCGGGCGCGCGATACCGCACTACAACGTGATGGGGCTGGCGAAGGCGAGCCTGGAAGCGGCCGTTCGTTACCTGGCGGCGGATCTCGGCCCCAGGGGCATCCGGGTCAACGGTATCTCCGCCGGGCCGATCAAGACACTAGCCGCCGCCGGCATCAGCGGCTTCGGCAAGATCCTGAAATTCGTCGAGGACAATGCGCCGCTGCGGCGCAACGTGACGATAGAGGAGGTGGGCAACGTCGCGGCCTTTCTCATGAGCGATCTGGCAGCCGGGATCACCGGCGAGATCACCTACGTCGATGCCGGGTTCAATACGGTAGTGGGGGGAATGAAAGGCGAATGATGAATGAGGAATGCGGAATGATGAACGGCGGGTTCACGAAGCTGTTCGTTCATCATTCATCATTCATCGTTCCTCATTGCTTTTTCTCGAGGGCGTCCTTGCTGATCCTGACCCCGGCCTTCTGTTTCAGGCTCGCGACATAGGCAACCAGGGCTTCTTGCCCCTGCAGCATTCGTAACTGCTCGGCGAGCGCCTTGGCCTTCTCGGGAGGAATATTGGCGTCTTCCTGTACCTTGGTGACGCTCAACAGCACAAAAGCCCCCCGCGGGCTGTCCACGCTGGTATAAGCGGGCAATTTAGTAGCGTCTATGCGGAACGCCTGGCGCAGCACCGGCTCGGGGACGTTTCTGTCGTTGCGGTCCACCAGCTGGGGCGCGCTCCAGGCCAGCTTGACGGGCTTGCCCTGCTTCAATTCCTCGAGCTTGCGCCGCCCCTCTTCCGCTGCCAGTCGCGCCGCCTCGCGCAGCGCGAGCCGCTTCTCGAGCCCCGCGCGCACCTCCTCGAACGGCTGGATGCTCGACGGCTTGGCTTCGATCACGCGCGCCGAGACCAGGGTGCCCGAGGCGACCTCGACCGCTTCGGTATTGCGCCGGTCCTTCAGCACTTCATCCGAGAAGATCGCGGAAATCAGCTTGGGATTGTTGAGCGGCGACTCGGCGCGCTCCCGGGTGATCCAGCCGCTTTGCCGTACCGCCGTATTCGCCAGGCTCGCGGCCGGCTTCAAGCTCTCCGACTGCTCGTAGACCGCGTTGCTGAAGCCGTCCGCCAGCTCGGCAAAGCGCCTCGCCGCCAGCTGCTTGCGCAGATCCTTCTCGATCTGGCCGCGCACCTCCTCGAAGGGCTTGACCTGGGAAGGCTGGATCGAGACGAGCCGTATGATGTGAAAACCGAGTTGGGACTCCACGGGTGGCGAGATCTCCCCCGGCTTCATTTGATAGAGCGCCTGCTCGAATGCGGGAGCCTCCTTCATCGAGCCGCGGCTGATGCGCCCCAGGTCGCCTTCATTGGCCGCCGACCCCGGATCATTCGAGTATTTTTTCGCGGCAGCGGCGAAGCCACCCGGATTCTTCTGGAGCTCGCTGTAGATCCCGTCCGCCTTCAAGCGCGCCTTTTGCTTCGCCTCGGGGCCTGCCCCGGCCTCGAAGCTCACCAGGATATGGGCGGCCTGGCGTGTTTCCTCGACGCCGAACTGGCGGCGGTTGGTGTCATAGTATTTCCTGACCTCGGCCGGGTCGACCTGGACCCCTTCCATCAGCCCTTCCACCGATAGCGTCACATATTCCACCCGCGCCTGCTCCGGCACCCGGAATTCGCCGGGGTTGGCGTCGTAGTGCTTTTTCGCAGCCTCCGGGTCGAGTTTGATCTGGGCAAGAAAGGCGTCGGGCGAAAAGGTCGCATGGCTGATTTCGCGCTGCTGCCCGGAGAGCCGGAGCAGGAGCTCCGCGACGGCGCGGGGCACGAAGCTGCTCTCGGCATAGCCGGCGGACATCTGCCGCAGCAGCATGTCCTGCCGCATGCGCGCCTCGAAAATCGCCGGCGTCATGCCCTCGGACTTGAGGAACTGCTCGTAGCGCGGGAACGAAAACTTGCCACTCTCATCGCGAAACGCGGCCTGCTCGCCGATGATGGACTTCAGCTGGTCGTCGGACACGGTGACTCCCCGGGCGAGCGCCCGCTCGATCAGCAGCCGCCGCTGGATCAGGTTCTCGAGCGTGGCATGGCGCATCTCGGGATTGTCCAGCAGGGCCGGATCGATGCGGCGGCCCTGCATCGAATTCTGCAGCACCTGCTGGCGTTCGCGCAGGGCGCGGCTGAATTCATCCTGGCTGATGACGTAATTGCCGACGCGCGCGACCTCCTGCCCGCCGCCCATGTCTCGAAAGTAGGCATCCACGCCGAAGAGCGCGAACGGTGGCACGATCAGCGCCAGAAATACGATCTGAATCAGCTTCTTGTTCTTGTCGATGAAAGCAAACATACCGGGACCCGAAGATTCTTCCTGTTAGTCACTTAGAGGCCGTTTCAAAATGACAGACACGGCCTCCGATGCAGGGAAGTATGAGGGGAGTATCCTCTCATTTCGTTGCCGTCTCTAAAGAAAAAGGCGAACTACGTTCGCCTTTTTCTCAAATCTGGCGGAGTGGACGGGACTCGAACCCGCGACCTCTGCCGTGACAGGGCAGCATTCTAACCAACTGAACTACCACTCCAAAAAGCAATGCGGAATGATGAATTATGAATGATGAACGACCTCAAAACCTGCGAACTTCATTCCGCATTCATCATTGCCGTTACTGGTGGGTGCTGAGAGGCTCGAACTCCCGACATTCGCCTTGTAAGGGCGACGCTCTACCAGCTGAGCTAAGCACCCCTGAAACGGACGCCGCGGCGCCGTTTCAGGTTTGCACGATCGAACGGACGGCTCGCCGCCGTTCATCGCGCAATCCATTCCGGCGCCCCTGCAAACAGTTGGGGTAGGCGACCCATCGGCGCGCCTACCCCAAACAAACAATTCTGGACTTGCTGCCGGGCGGTTAGTTTAGCGCATCTTTCAATGCCTTACCAGCACTGAACTTGGGGACTTTCGCGGCCTGGATGCGAATTTCCGCGCCGGTGCGCGGGTTGCGGCCAACGCGCGCCTGGCGCCGGCCCACACGGAAAGTGCCGAACCCGACCAAAGTCACCGATTGTCCTTTTTTCAGGGCGCCCTTGATCGCGTCAATTGTGCCATCCACTGCCTTCTCTGAAGCGGTCTTGGAAATGCCCGCGGACCTCGATACGACTTCGACCAGATCGGCTTTGTTCATTATTGCCCCCCTTGTCTGCCTGTGACGGAAACGACCCAACCGCTCTCCACCCTCGCCTGGTAAGGAAAAAGGGCTGCGAAAACTTTTTTGGTTGGTATGCCGTCGAAGTAAAATGCGCTGGCTACTTTATAGCAAGCGCGAAAAGCCGGTGTCAAGCAAATGAAAAAAATATTTTGCGGGCTTGCCTCGCGAAGTTGTGCAGATTGTCACACGCCGCTCCAGGCAAACCGCAGAAGTAAAACGAGGAGCGTCGAATAAGTGATTGAGTGATTGAGGATAGCTCGAGCAGGCAGGCCGGAAATGATTCTCGACGTGTGCCGGACAAAAAAAGGGCGGCAACGCCGCCCTTTCCTCTTGTCTGACTGGTCACCAATCACCAGTCACTGGTCACGCCTTTCCAGTTAGTGCTTGACAGCAGCCGGCGCAGGCGCCGCCACCGGCGGCAACGCCGATGCGACGTCTTCGTCCGGGAGCGGTTCGGGCTTGCGCTCGAGCGCCATCTCGAGCACGCTGTCGATCCACTTGACCGGGTGTATGTCGAGCCGGTTCTTAACGTTTTCAGGGATTTCCGCGAGGTCCTTCATGTTCTCCTCGGGGATCAGCACGATCTTGATGCCGCCGCGGAGCGCCGCCAGCAACTTCTCCTTCAGCCCGCCGATCTGCAGCACCTCTCCACGCAACGTGATCTCGCCGGTCATCGCCACGTCCGCGCGCACCGGGATGCCGGTAAGCGCCGACACCATCGCGGTGCAGATGCCGATACCCGCGCTCGGCCCGTCCTTGGGCGTCGCGCCCTCGGGCAGGTGGATGTGGATGTCGTTCTTCTGGTAGAAGTCCGGCGGGATGCCGAGGCGCCGCGAGCGGGCACGCACGACTGACAGCGCCGCCTGCACCGACTCCTGCATCACCTCGCCCAGCTTGCCGGTGGTGGTCATCTTGCCCTTGCCGGCCATGATTGCCGACTCGATGGTGAGCAGTTCACCCCCGACTTCGGTCCAGGCAAGACCACAGACCTGACCGACCTGGTTCTTTTTCTCCGCCAGGCCATAGGTATAACGCCGCACGCTCAGATACTTGTCGAGGTTGCGCGCGGTAACCGACATCTTGCGTTCGGCCTTCTCGCTCACCAGCGTCTTCACCACCTTGCGGCAGATCTTGGAGAGCTCACGCTCCAGCGCGCGCACGCCGGCCTCCCGCGTGTAGTAACGGATGATGTCGCGCACGGCGCTCTCGGAAATGTTGAGCTCCTCGGGCTTCAGGCCATGGTTCTTCATCAGCTTCGGCAGCAAGTGCTTCAGCCCGATGTTGATCTTCTCGTCCTCGGTATAGCCCGAGAGCCGGATCGTCTCCATGCGGTCGAGCAGTGCCGGCGGGATGTTGAGCGTGTTCGCCGTGCACACGAACATCACGTCCGAGAGGTCGTACTCGACCTCGATGTAGTGGTCCACGAAGGTGTGGTTCTGCTCGGGATCGAGCACCTCGAGCAGCGCGCTCGCGGGGTCGCCCCGGAAGTCCATCCCCATCTTGTCCACTTCGTCGAGCAGGAACAGGGGGTTGCGCACGCCAACCTTGGTCATGTTCTGGAGGATCTTGCCCGGCATCGAGCCGATGTAGGTGCGGCGGTGGCCGCGGATCTCGGCCTCATCCCGCACCCCACCCAGCGACATGCGCACGAACTTGCGGTTGGTCGCCCTCGCGATTGACTGTCCGAGCGAGGTCTTGCCCACGCCGGGAGCCCCGACCAGGCACAGGATGGGCGCCTTCAGCTTGTCCACGCGCAGTTGCACCGCGAGGTACTCGACGATGCGTTCCTTCACCTTCTCCAGGCCGTGGTGGTCCTCGTTCAGCACCGTCTCGGCTGCGGCGAGGTCGGTGTTGATCTTGCTGCGCTTTTTCCACGGCAGCGAAACCAGCGCCTCGATGTAATTGCGCACGACGGTCGCTTCCGCCGACATCGGGCTCATGAGCTTCAGCTTCTTGAACTCGGTTTCGGCCTTCTTGCGCGCGTCCTTCGGCATGTGCGCGGACTTGATGCGCTTTTCGATCTCGTCGATGTCCGCGCCCTCGTCCATCTCGCCAAGCTCTTTCTGGATCGCCTTCACCTGCTCGTTCAGGTAGTACTCGCGCTGGCTCTTCTCCATCTGGCGCTTGACGCGGCCGCGGATGCGCTTCTCGACCTGCAGAATCTCGAGCTCGCCCTCGACCAGCTTCAGCAGGTGCTCGAGCCGCTGCTTGACGTTGAACATCTCGAGC
>CAZFRR010000295.1:0-45178 GCA_964521405.1 uncultured Streptomycetaceae bacterium
TGCGCGTCGAGCGCGAGATCGCGCGCTGGACGAAGCTCGTCGCGGCCAAGAACATCGAAAGACAGTAAAAAAGAATGGCTTGTTGATCCCCCGCCGGCTTGCCATACTGCCGCTCATCATGAATCTCCAATTGAGCCTGGGCATGGCCTCGAACCCGAGGACGTGGCCGATATTCGATGGCCGGGTGAGGCCCGACGGCATTGACCTGATTCCCAGCCGGGTGTTTGCGTCAGAGCTGTTCTGGCGCCAGCTGCGCTTCGCGGATTTCGATGTTTCGGAAATGTCGTTCTCCTCGCTGCTCATGGCGAAGGCCAGGGGCGACGAGCGCTGGGTCGGCCTGCCGGTGTTCACGACGCGGAAGTTCTACCACGCCGCGATCCTGGTGCGGCGGAAAGCGGGCATCGCGTCGCCCGCCGATCTGAAGGGCAAGCGCGTCGGCGTCCCCGAATACCAGCAGACCGCGGCGCTGTGGGCGCGCGGCGTGCTGCAGCAGGAATTCGGCGTCGAGCCGCGGCACATGGAATTCTGGATGGAGCGCGATGCTTCCCACAGCCATGCCGGCGCGCTGGGATTCACGCCTCCGCCCGGGGTGACGGTCCACACCGTCCCGCCCGAGAAGGACCTCGGCGGCATGATGCTCGCGGGCGAACTGGACGCGCTGCTCCACTACATCGTGGACGACAACCTGATCGACCGCAGCAGCGCCAACCTGCGGAACCATCCCGACATCGCGCCGCTCTTTCCCGACCCGTGGGCCGAGGGCGTCCGCTACTACCGCAAGACCGGCATCTTTCCCATCAATCACGGCATGGTGATCAAGCGGGAAATCGCCGAGAAGCACCCGTGGGCCGTGCTGAATCTCTTCAAGGCCTTTGCTCGCGCCAACGACATCGCCAACCGCGAGCGCTCGGAGCACGCGGAGTATCACGTCGCCACCGGGCTGCTCGCGCCCGATGCCGGCGAGGCGCTGCGCACGCCGGTGGTGCGCCACGGCATCCGCGCCAACCGCGTCACCCTCGACACCGCGGCGCGCTACTCGCACGAGCAGGGACTGACGCCGCGGGTGATCAGGCTGGAGGAAGTGTTCGCGGCGAGCGCGATGGAGCAATAAATAACCCGCCGCAGCGGGTTATTTATTAATTGACGCAGATACCAGGGTTGCCCGATGAAGACGCTCTCGCGCATCGCTGTCGTTCCACTATATGTCGCCGCGCTGTGTTCCGCGACGGCATCGTTCGCGCAGTACCCGGTGAAGCCGATCCGGCTGGTGGTGGTGATCGCGCCCGGCGGCGGGCCCGACGTGGCCGCTCGCATCATCCAGCAGCCGCTCTCCGAGCGGCTCGGCCAGATCATCGTGGTCGAGAACCGGCCCGGGGCGAACGGCAACATCGCCGGCGAATTCGTGGCGCGGTCGGCCCCCGACGGTTACACGCTGCTGTTTGGCCATGACAGCGGGATGGTGATCAACCCTCACATTTACTCGAAGATGACCTTCGATCCCCTGAAAGACGTCACGCCGGTCGCGACCACGGTCATCACCCAGCTCATCCTTTCGGTACACCCTTCGTTGCCGGTCAGGAACTTCAAGGAATTCCTCGCGTTTGCGCGCAAGGTGAGCCCGCCACTTCAATATTCCTCGGCCGGCAACGGCAGCCAGCACCATCTTTCGACCGAAATGCTCAAGCAGCGGGCCGGGATCAACCTCACGCATGTCCCCTACAAGAGCGGCTCGCCCGCCGCGTTCGCGGCCGTCGGAGGCGAAGTGCCGATCGTGATGGCCGGCGCGTCATCCGCCCTGCTGATAAAGGCGGGGAAGCTCCGCGCAATCGCTTCCACCGGCCGCGAGCGCCTGAAGCTCTTCCCGGACGTGCCGACCATCGGCGAATACTTTCCCGGCTATGAGGTCAACAACTGGCTCGGTATCTGGGCGCCGGCGGGCACGCCGGAGCCGGTGATGCTGCGGCTGCGCGCGGAAATCAACCGCGTGCTCGCACTGCCCGAGGTCGGCGAGCGCATCCGCTCGGTTAACAGCGCCGAGCCCTGGGTCACCACCCGCGAGGAATTCGCCGCCGCGATCCAGCGCGACTCCGAGAAATACGGCAAGCTGGTGAAGGAAATCGGCGTGCGACTTGATTGAGAGAGTGACGGCTGACTGACGGAGCAATGCGGGCCAAGTTCAATGAATTGCGGCTAACCTCATCACGAATCATCAAGCCTGGCCCCATTGATTGGATCAGGTCGACTCACGACTCACGACTCACGATTCACGACTCACGAATCACGATTTCACTGTTTGTAAGTCGGATCCATCCTGTCCAGCATCCGCAACAGCGCCTTCCACTCCGGCTGCTTCGGCTTGTAGGGCAGCGCCTTGAACTGCGCGGCGGTCTTCGCCGCAACGGCCGGCGCCGGGATGCGGAGTTTCGCGCCACCCGCCATCGCGCTCACCTGCGTCTGGCAGGCGCGCTCGAGGTAGTACATGTAGTCGAACGTCTCCGGTATCGACGCGCCACACGTCAACAGGCCGTGATTGCGCAGGATCATCGCCTTGTGGCCGCCGAGGTCACGCACCAGCCGCTGCTGCTCGTCCAGTTCCAGCGCGAGCCCCTCGTAATCGTGATAGGCGATGCTGTTCGTGAAACGCATCGCGTGCTGCGAGATCGGCAGCAGTCCTTCATCCTGCGCCGCGACGGCGATGCCGGCGGCGGTGTGCGTGTGCATGACGCAGGCCACGTCGACCCGCGCGCGGTGGACAGCACTGTGGATCACGTAGCCTGCCCGGTTGAATCCGTAGCCGGTAGGATCCTCGACGATCTCGCCCTCAAGCGTCACTTTCACCAGCGTGGAGGCGCTGATCTCATCCCATAACTGGCCGAAGGCGTTGATCAGGAAATGATGCTCGGGACCGGGCACGCGCGCCGAGATGTGCGTGTAGATGAGGTCGGTCAGGCGGAAATGCGCGGCGAGGCGGTAGCACGCGGCCAGGTTGACGCGCGCCTCCCACTCCCCGGCGCTGACCCGCTCCCGGAGGGAGGCTTTGGCGATGTTACGTAGCTTGGTGCTCATGGACATTCCCCTGGGTGGACGGGAAAAGGTGTCAAGAACCTTTAACAAAAAAAAGGTTCCTGACACCTTTATTGCCCTCTGTATATCATAGTATCCCTACGTTCCGAAAGGCTTCGCCCCCACCCCGTCCGCCATGAATACCCCACGCCATGAGAATGTCTTGATCGTCGGTGCCGGCGCGGGCTTGAGCGCCGCACTGGCGCGGCTTTTTTCGCGGGAGCGCATGAAGGTCGCTCTCGCGTCCCGCAATCCCGATAAGCTCGCCGCGCTGTGCGCGGAGACCGGGGCACGCGCTTTTGCTTGCGACTCCACCAGTCCGGAAGCCGTGCGGCGCCTCTTTTCCGAAGTGGCGGGTGCGCAGGGCGAGCCGGACGTCGTGGTCTACAATGCCAGCGGCCGCGTGCGCGGGCCGCTCGTCGAGCTCGACCCGGGAGAAGTCGCGCGGGCCATCGCCGTGACCGCTTTCGGCGGGTTCCTGGTGGCGCAGGAAGCGGCGCGGCGCATGCTGCCGAAAAAGCGCGGCGCGATTCTCTTCACCGGCGCCTCGGCGAGCATCAAAGGCTATCCGCAATCGGCGCCGTTTGCCATGGGCAAGTTCGCGCTGCGCGGGCTCGCGCAAAGCATGGCTCGCGAGCTCGCGCCGCAGGGCATTCACGTCGCCCATTTCGTCATCGACGGCGGCATCGCCCGCGCGGGCCGCGCCGCGCCCCCGGACGCGCCCGATTCGCTGCTCGATCCCGACGCCATCGCGTCGAACTACCTGCACGTCCTGCGCCAGCCCCGCAGCGCCTGGACGTGGGAGATCGAGCTGCGGCCGTGGGTCGAAAAATTCTGAACGCGGAATGTCAGCGGGAACAGGCGTCAGGGGAAAATGCAAGACCTGACACCATGCACATGGCGGGTTCATGACTTCTCACGCATGCGACGTGCTGATCGTGGGCGCCGGCCCGGTGGGGCTCGCCCTTGCCATCGAGCTGGGACTGCGCTCGGTCCGCTGCATCGTCGTGGAGCAGCACGACCGGGTCGGATTGAAGCCCCGGGCGAAGCTCACGAACGTGCGCTCGAGGGAGCTGCTGCGCCGCTGGGGCGTCGCGAACGAGTTGCGCCGCGCCTCGCCGCTGCCGCCGGACTACCCGGCGACCATCCTGTTTGCGACGCGCCTGAACGGCTATACCCTCGCCCGCTTCGAAGATGCCTTCTACTGCGCGCGCGCGCGCAACGACCTGTACTCGGAGCCCGGCCAGTGGGTTCCCCAATACACGCTGGAGGAAGTGCTGCGGCAACGCGCCGCCGGCCTGCCTGGCGTCGGCGTCCGCTTCGACTGCCGCCTTGAGAAAATCACGCAGGACGGCGACGGCGTCTCCGCGGAAGTCGAGGAGGTAAAGACCGGCGCCCGCGGCACGCTGCGCGCGAAGTACCTTGTCGGCGCCGACGGCGCGCGCAGCACAGTGCGCGCGCTCCTCGGCATCGGCATGCAAGGCGACGGCGCGCTCGCGCCGAACCTCAATATGTTATTCCGCGCCCCCGCGCTCGCCGGCCTGCACGACAAAGGCCCCGCCGTTCAGTACTGGATGGTCAACCGCGAGCTTCCCGCCTACTTCGGGCCGCTCGACGAAAACGGTCTCTGGTTCCTCATCGCCCCGCGTCTTGCCGATGGCGTGGACCCCGGCAGCCTCGACCCCAGGGACGTGGTGTACCGCTCGAGCGGCCTTCGCTTCGACCTGGATATCGTCCACGTGGATCCGTGGACCGCGCACAGCCTGATCGCCGAGCGCTACGGGGTGGGACGCATCTTTCTGGCGGGCGATGCCTGCCATCTGCACCCGCCCTCCGGCGGCCACGGCATGAACATGGGCATCGCCGACGCGGCCGATCTCGGCTGGAAACTCGCCGCCACGCTCCATGGCTGGGGCGGCCCTCACCTGCTCGGCACTTACGAGATCGAGCGCAAGCCGCTGCATCAACGGGTCATCCGTGAAGCGGTCGGGAACTACGCGCTGGTGGGCGACCGGCTCGCGCGCGACGGCATCGAGTTGCCCGGCGCCGAGGGCGACCGCGTGCGCAGGCAAACGGGCGAGGCCATCCTGAAGGGCAAGCTGCACGAATTCCGCAGCCTCGGCGTCGTGCTCGGCTACCGCTACCGGGATTCGCCGGCCGTCATCCCGGACGGCACCCCGCCGCCGCGCGAGCAGGTCACGGACTACGAGCCGTCCGCCTGTCCGGGCTGCCTGGCGCCGCACTTCTGGATGCAGGATGGCACATCGCTCTACGACCACTTCGGCCCCGGCTTCACGCTGCTCACCGCGCCGGAGGCTCCCTCCGCGGAGATTTCCCGCCTGCAGAGTGCCGCCTCGCTGCGGACCGTGCCGCTCAAGGTCGTCACCCTCGCGGACCCGAGATTTGCCGCGCTCTACCAGGCCCGGTTCGCCCTGGTGCGGCCCGACCAGCACGTCGCCTGGCGCGGCGATCGTTTGCCGCAGGAGGCTCTCGACCTCATCGACCGCGCGCGGGGAAGCGTCGCTGCTTAGAGCGCTTAACAAAATGAATTCCCCTCCTGCCCGAGGAGGGGTGGCACGAAGTGCCGGGGTGGTGGGAGAGCCGGGGAGGTCGCAGGAGGGGAGCAAAGCAGGGCGGGTGGGTCATTCTGTTAGGTGCGCTTAGCGTTCTGTGAGCGGAACCTGCCGTGTTAATCTGCGTTTTTCAACCGCGGTTGCTTATCGCTCCCGAACCAATGCCATGAAAATAGACATCTACAACCACGTCATGCCGCCGCGCTACCTCGAGATGATGAAGATCCACTCGAAGGACGCCGGGATCATCAAGCGCATGACCAGCCTGCGCATGTTGTGGGACATCGAGGCGCGGGCCGGCATGCTCGATGCGTGGCCCGACGTGCGCCAGGTGCTGACGCTGTCGCTGCCCTCGCCGGAGCTGCTCGGCGGGCCGGATCTCTCGCCGGAGCTTGCGCGCATCGCCAACGATGACATGGCGGCAATGTGCGCGAAGTGGCCGCGGAAATTTCCCGCGTTCGTCGCCTCGCTCCCCATGAACAACGTGCCGGCGGCGCTGGAGGAAATGGACCGCGCAATCGGGACGCTCGGCGCGCGCGGTGTGCAGATCTGCACCTCTGTCAACGGCCGCCCGCTCGACGAGCCGGAGTTCTTCCCGGTATTCGAGCGGGTCGTGCGCAAGCACGACCTGCCGATCTGGATGCACCCCGCGCGGCCCGCGACGCGCGCCGATTACGTCAACGAGCCGAAATCGAAATTCGAGATCTGGCAGGTGCTGGGCTGGCCGTACGAGACCAGCGTCGCCATGGCGCGCATCGTGTTCTCGGGACTGTTCGACCGCCTGCCCGGCCTGCGCGTGATCACCCATCACTGCGGCGCCATGATTCCCTACTTCGCCGGGCGCGCCGAGACGCTGTGGGCGCAGCTCGGCAGCCGCACCGCCGACGAGAACTACGAGGAATTGTTGAAGGGCATGAAGCGCAAACCGATCGAGTACTTCAAGATGTTCTACGCAGACACCGTCCTCGGCGGGTCGGCCTCCGCGCTGCGCTGCGGCCTCGACTTCTTCGGCGCGGACAAAGTGGTGTTCGCGAGCGACTGCCCGTTCGACCCGGAAGGTGGGCCGATGTACATCCGCGAGGGCATCCGCTCGATCGAGGACCTGAAGCTCTCCGCGGCGGACCAGCGCAAGATCTACTCCGGCAACGCGCTGAAACTCCTGCGCATGCCGGAGGAAAAAAATCCCCCGCGGCAACCGCAACGGCGGAGGAAGTCATGACACGGATGCAGTCCGCGCACGGCCAGGCGCTCGCCTGCGTCCTCGCGCTATGTTGCAGCCTCGCGCCAGCCGCGGCTTCGGCGCAAGGCTACCCCGCCCGCCCGATCCGCATGGTCGTGCCCTACACGCCCGGCACCGGCATCGACATCATTGCCCGCACGCTGGGGCCTCATATCACGCAGCGCTGGGGCCAGGCAGTGGTGGTGGACAACAAGCCCGGCTTGAGCGGCAACATCGGCGCCGACGTCGTCGCGAAGGCCCAGCCGGACGGCCACACACTGATGGTGACCGTCAACACTTTCACCATGACGCCGGCCCTCTACAGCAACTTGCCCTACGACCCGGTCCGCGACTTCGCCACGGTCGGGCGGGTCGCCACGGGCAATATCGCGCTGGTGGTCAACCCATCCGCGCTGCCGGTGAAGACGCTCGATGAGCTCGCCGCGGTTGCGCGCGCCCGACCCGGCAAACTGAGCTACGGGTCGCCCGGCAACGGCACGCCGCAGCATCTTGCCGTGGAGTTGCTCAAGCAGCGCCTCAAGCTCGACCTGCTGCACGTGCCCTACAAGGGCGCCGCGGGCGCGCTCGTCGACCTGCTCGGCGGGCAGGTGCAGTTGATGGTGCTGCCGCTGCACACCGTGCTGCCCCATGCCAGGGCCGGCAAGCTCCAGGTTATCGCGGTCTCCGGCGAAAGCCGTTCCGTGCTCGATCCGAACTTGCCGAGTTTCGCCGAACTGGGACTGAAGAACCTCGATATCGATCTCTACTTCTGGATCGCCGGCCCGGCACGCACGCCGCGGGACGTCATCCTGAAATGGAACCAGGAGGTCGCGTCCATCCTCGCTCTGGCGGACGTGCGCGAGAGCCTGCTGAAGCAAGGCCTCGTGCCCTCGCCCAGTTCGCCCACCGAGATCGCGGCGCAAATCAAGACCGATGTCGGGCGCTGGAAAAAATTGATTACGGAAATGAAGATAACAGCGGACTGATTTATGAAAATCGTTGCCATGATCGTGACTGCACTGGCTTTCGCGAGCGTAGCCGCCGCGCAGCAGTATCCTTCGCGCCCGCTGCGCATCATTGTGCCGTTCGCGCCGGGCGGCGCCTCCGACGTCATCGCGAGGTTGCTCGCGCAGAAGCTCACCGAGAGTCTCGGGCAGACGGTGGTGGTAGACAACCGGCCCGGCGCGGGCGCTAACATCGGCATCGGCATCGCCGCCAGGGCACAGCCGGACGGCCATACTCTGCTGGTCGCGAGCTCGGCTTTCGCGGTGAACCCGACGCTCTACACGAAGCCGTTCTACGACCCGTACAAGGATTTCCAGCCGGTGACCTGCGTGGGCAGCTCGCCGAACATCCTGGCGGTGCATCCGACATTTCCCGCGAAGAGCGTGAAGGAGTTGATCGAGCTGGTGCGCTCGCAGCCCGGCAAGCACAACTACTCGTCGCCCGGCGCGGGCACCACGCCTCATCTTTCCGGCGAGATGTTCCGCCTCGCGTTGAAGATCGATCTCCGCCACGTGCCTTACAACGGCGCGGGCCCCCAGATAGCTTCCATGATTTCCGGCCAGGTGCCGATCGGCTTCGCCTCGGTGCCGAGCTTCGCGCCGCAGGTAAAAAGCGGGCAGTTGCGCGGGCTCGCCGTGACCGCAGAGAAACGCATGTCGTTGCTGCCGGAAGTGCCGGCGCTGGGCGAGCTGGGCTACAAGGGGATGGACGCCGACACCTTCCAGGGCGTGTTCGCGCCGGCGGGAATACCGAAAGCCGTGCTATCGCGCCTGCACGGCGACATCATGAAGGCCATGGCGGCGCCCGACGTGCGCGAGCGCCTCGCCGCGATCGCGATGGAACCGGTCGGCAACACGCCCGAAGCCTTCACCGCCCAGGTCAAGGCCGACATCGCGCGCTGGGGAAGAGTGATCCGCGAGGGGAACATCAAGGTCGATTGATGCAAACTGCGGAAGCTGATTTTAAAACCCGTTTTGGCCACGGACCCCGTTAGAGGCCGGGCCTCTAACGGGGTCCGTGGCTGAATTGGAAACAAGTTCTGGTCACTGCTTCAGTGGTTTGAAGCGTATGCGATGCGGCTGCGCGCCCTCTTCGCCCAGGCGCTTCCTCTTGTCCGCCTCGTATTCCTGGTAGTTGCCGTTGAAGAGCTGCACCTTCGAGTCGCCCTCGAAGGCGAGGATGTGGGTAGCAATGCGGTCGAGGAACCAGCGGTCGTGCGAGATCACGAGCACGCTGCCGGCGAACTCCAGCAGCGCGTCCTCGAGCGCCCGCAGCGTCTCCACGTCGAGGTCGTTGGAGGGCTCGTCGAGCAGCAGCACGTTGCCGCCGGAGAGCGTGGCCTTGGCAAGATGGAGCCGCCCACGCTCCCCGCCCGAGAGATTGCCCACTTTCTTCTGCTGGTCGGTGCCCTTGAAGTTGAAGCGGCCGAGGTAGGCGCGCGTCGGCATCTCGAATCTTCCGACCTTCAGGATGTCCGTCCCGCCGGAGACGAATTCGAACACGGTCTGGTCGTTCGCCAGCTTGTCGCGGGACTGGTCGACGTGCGCGAGCTTGACCGTCGAGCCGATCGCGACTTGGCCCCGGTCCGGCTTCTCGGCCCCGGTGATCATGCGAAACAGCGTGGACTTGCCGGCGCCGTTCGGCCCGATGATGCCGACGATCGCCCCGGGGGGGACGCTGAAGCTGAGATCGTCTATCAGCAGCCGGTCGCCGTAGCCCTTGGAGACGCCCTTGAACTCGATCACGGAATCGCCCAGGCGCTCGGCGACGGGGATGAAGATTTCCTGGGTTTCGTTCCGCTTCTGGTACTCGTATGAATTCAGCTCCTCGAAGCGGGCGATGCGCGCCTTGGCCTTGGCCTGCCGGCCCTTGGGATTCTGGCGCACCCACTCGAGCTCTTTCTTCAGCGCCTTCTGGCGCGCCGACTCGGTCGCCTCTTCCAGCCTGAGTCGAGCTTCCTTCTGCTCGAGCCAGGAGCTGTAGTTTCCCTCCCACGGTATGCCGTAGCCGCGGTCGAGCTCGAGGATCCACTGGGCGGCGTTGTCGAGGAAATAGCGGTCGTGGGTCACCGCCACCACGGTGCCGGGAAATTTCTGCAGGAACTGCTCCAGCCAGTCCACGCTCTCGGCGTCGAGGTGGTTGGTCGGCTCATCCAGCAGCAGCATGTCGGGCCGGGACAGCAGTAGCCGGCACAGAGCCACCCGCCGTTTTTCGCCGCCGGACAACGGCCCAATCTTCGCCTCCCACGGCGGCAGGCGCAGCGCGTCGGCCGCGATTTCCAGCTGATGATCCGTCTCGGCTCCGCCGCTCGCCGAGAGTATCGCTTCGTACTTGCTCTGCTCGGCCGCCAGCTTGTCGAAGTCCGCGCCCTCCTCGGAATAGGCCGCGTAAATCGCCTCGAGCTTGCTCTTCGCTTCCATCACGTCGCCCATGCCCTCTTCCACCGACTCGCGCACGGTCTTGCCGGCGTCGAGCTGGGGCTCCTGCGGCAGAAAACCGACCCGCATGTTCGGCATCGGTATGGCCTCGCCCTCGAAACTCGTGTCCTCACCCGCCATGATCTTCAAGAGGCTCGACTTGCCGGAGCCGTTCACCCCCAGCACGCCGATCTTCGCGCCGGGAAAGAACGAAAGCGAGATGTCCTTCAGGATGACGCGCTTGGGCGGCACGATCTTGCCGACCCGGCGCATGGTGTAAACGTATTGAGCCATGGCTGAGTTCCGCTATTGCAAAAGGGCTGCATGATAGCGGAAAACGGTGATGAGTGACGAGTGGCGAGTGGCGCTGAAGCCCGGATTCATGCTACGCCCTGAGGGGAGTAATATCAACGCGAATGATCAGGTGCAGCCCCCTCATCTTTTCCGCTCTCCTGCTCGCTGCCGGAGCAGTCACGGGCCAGCCCTATCCGACGAAGCCGGTGCGGGTGATCGTGCCGTTCGCGCCGGGCGGCGGCAGCGATATCCTGGCGCGGCAAATCAACCCGAAGCTTGCCGAATTCCTCGGCCAGCCCTTCGTCATAGACAACCGCGGTGGCGCGGGCGGGCTGGTCGGCACGGAAATCGCGCAGAAAGCGCTGCCGGACGGCTACACCCTCATCACGATTTCCGGCAGCTACGCCGCCAACGCGGCTTTGTATAAATCCTCGCGCGAGCCGGCAACCGCCGTCGCCACCATTATCGAGATCGGCTTCAGCCCGTTCCTGATCGCGGTGCACCCCTCGGTCCCGGCGCGCACGTTGAAAGAACTGATGGCGCATTCCAGGCAGGTCGCGGCCAGGCTTTCTTACGGCACCGGCGGCACCGGCAGCATCACGCATCTCGCCACCGAGCTGCTGGCGCTGACCGGCGGCGTCAAATGGGTGCACGTGCCATACAAGGCCTCGGCGCTCGCGCTCGTCGACCTCGTCGGCGGGCAGACCCAGCTGATCGTCGGCAGCATGCTGCCCACCCTCCCCCACATCAAGACCGGCCGGCTCGTGGGGCTGGCGGTGACCACCGCCGAGCGCTGGCCGGCCACGCCGAATTTCCCGACGGTCGCGGAAACCTTCCCCGGCTATGATGTCGAGCTGTGGTTCGGCATGTGGGCGCCGAAAGGCACTCCAGCCGCGGTCGTCGAGCGCCTGAATGCCGCGGTCAACCGGGCGCTGCGCGACCCGGACGTCGAAAAAAACCTCGCCGCCGCCGGCTTTCGCATCACCGGCGGCACGCCGCAGCGCTTCGCCGAGCGCATCCGCAAGGACCTCGCGCGCTGGAACAAAGTCGTCGCCGAAGCGGGAGTCAGGCCCGAGTGACGCCCGCGGTAATGGTTAGTCCTGGAAAAAGCTATTTGCCACAGAGAACACAGAGTTCACAGAGGAAATTCAATAGCATGTGACATTTTCAAGCCTCACCCATCTGGTGAGCGTGGCGTGCTGACCCAACCCCTTGAAGCTCTCTGTGTTCTCTGTGATCTCTGTGGCTGAATTGCAGTTTTTAGGGTAATCAGTAGTGGGTGATGAGTAACAACAAGGAATCAAAATGAACTCGAATAAACGTGGCAAGCCCGACAAGATCCTCGTCGATATCGCGGAGTACGCCGCCAACTACAGGATTTCGAAACCCAGCGCGATCGCGGCAGCGCGCCTGTGCATGATGGACGCCATCGCCTGCGCGCTGGATGCGCTCGACCACCCGGAATGCACCAAGCTGCTCGGGCCGGTGGTGCCGGGAACTATCGTGCCGCACGGCTCGCGCGTGCCGGGCACGGCTTACGAGCTGGATCCAGTGACCGCTACGTTTACTTTCGGCTGCATGATCCGCTGGCTCGACTACAACGACACCTTCACCGCGGCGCAGGGCAGCCATCCCAGCGACAACCTCGGCGGCATCCTGATGCTGGCCGACCATCTGAGCCGCCGCAACGTCGCCGCGGGACGCGCGCCCCTGAAAGTCCGCGAGGTGCTGGAGAGCCTCATCAAGGCCTACGAGATCCAGGGCTGCATTGCCATCGAAAATGACTTCAAGGCGATGGGCATCGACCACAACCTGTTGACGCGCGTGGCGGGCAGCGCTGTCCTGACGCGCATGCTCGGCGGCGGGCGGGAGGAAATCTTCAACGCGGTATCCAACGCGTGGATGGACAACACCCTGACGGCGTTCCGCCAGGCCCCGAACACCGGCTGGCGCAAGAGCTGGTCGACGGCCGACGCGAGTTTCCAGGCGCTGCGGCTCGCGCTGATGGCGGTCAAGGGCGAGATGGGCTACCCCACGGCGCTGACCGCAAAGAACTACGGCTTCCACGACGCCCGCAACCAGGGCCGCCCGCTCCGGTTCCAGCGGCCGTACGGCGAGTACGTCATCGAGCATTCCATGTTCAAGTTCGTTCCTGCCGGCATGCATAGCCAGTCGGCGGTGGAATGCGCGATCAGGCTCCACCCGCTCGTGAAGGACCGCATCAAGGACATCAAGCGCGTCGAGCTTTACAGCCAGCGCGCGCTGATGGGCATCATGTACAAGACCGGGCCGCTCTATAACCCCGCGGACCGCGACCATTGCGCCCAGTACGTCGTCGCCATGGGCCTCCTCTTCGGCCGCCTCACGGCCGGGGACTTCGAGGACAGCGTGGCAGCCGACCCGAGGATAGACGCGCTGCGGGAGAAAACCGTCGTCACCGAATTGAAGCGCTACAGCCGCGACTTCGTCGATCCCAAAAAACGCTCCAGCGCGAATGCCCTCCAGGTCTTCTTCAAGGACGGCCCCTCAACGCCGAAGGTCGAGATCGAGTACCCCGCCGGCCATCCGCGCCGCCGCGCTGAGTTCCTGCCCGTCTTGAATGCCAAGCTCGAAGCGAGCCTGGCGCGGCGCTTCGCCCCCAAACGGTGCCGGCGCATACTCGAGGCCTGCGGCAACGGCGCGGCGTTGGAAGGCATGCCGGTGAACGAATTCGTCGATCTGTTTGTAAGCTAAGTAATAGACAGGATTTACAGGATTTACAGGATTTACAGGATTAACAGGATTAACAAGATCAGAACCAAACCCTAAGAGCACCTAACAAAATGACTGGCACTGATTTATTCCCCTCCTTTTCAAGGAGGGGAGTATTTAAGTAATTCCCCTCCTCTCACGAGGAGGGGTGCCTCTGGAGGAGGCGGGGTGGTGTGGTTGAGTGTCACGCGGTTACGTAATTCTCAATGATTAATAGACAGGGTTTACAAGATTCCGAGGGGAAAGTAATGCAAATCGGCAAGAGATTGCTGCATGAAAAGTTGGTGTTTGTTCTTTTCTCTCTTTGCTGCGTCCTGTCCTCGTCCATTGCTTTCCCGGCCAGCGCCTGGAAGCCCGATCAGCGCGTCGAGATCGTCGTGGGCGTGTCGGCGGGCGCCGGCAGCGACACGACAGCGCGGGAGATCCACAAGCTGCTGACCGAGAAGAAATTGATCGACGCGAACCCATCGGTGGTGAACAAGCCGGGCGGCGGCGGCACGATCGCGCTCACCTACCTCAACCAGCAGGCGGGCAGCGGCAACTACGTGATGGTAACTTCGCCCACCATGCTCACCAACCACATCACCGGGCGCGCCAGCTTGAATTACACCGACGTCACCCCGCTCGCGCAGGCTGGGACCGAGTACGTCGTGTTCAGCGTACGCACGGAGTCCCCGATCAGGACCGCGAGGGATCTGGCGGATCGCCTGAAGGCGGATCCCGGCAGCCTCTCTTTCGCGGTCGGCAACTCGACCGGCAGCCACAACCATATCGCGACCGCGCAAGTCACCAAGGCGCTGGGCGGGGATCCGAAACGCCTCAAGGTCGTCGCATTCGGCGGCTCGGCGGAAGGGGTGGCAGCCCTGCTGGGAGGGCATATCGACGTGACCGCCTCGCCGCCATCGGTCATGCTGCAGCACGTCAAGGCAGGAAGGGCGAGATTTCTGGCCGTGGCGGCGGACCGGCGGATGAGCGGGGAACTGGCGCCGGTTCCAACCTGGAAGGAATTGGGCATCAACGCCGTGGCCTCGAACTGGCGCAGCATCATCGGCCCCCGGGGGATGAGCGAGGAGCAGATACAGTACTGGGACGGCGTGTTCGCGAGGATGGTCGCGCTTCCCGAATGGAAGCAGGGCCTGGAGGCGAAGCTCGTCGAGTACACCTATTACAACGCGCGCGACACCCGCAAATTGATGGAAACGGAGTACGCGGCGCTGGCGGCCACGCTTGCCGATCTGGGCCTGGCTAAGTAGAGTCCGGCGGCTTGTTACTGCTATAGACGCTTCGCGCCCAGCCTGACCTCATGATCCGAGGCGTCGACGGGAGCCGTCATCGGCACGTAGCCCAGGCAACCCACCCCAATGCCGTAGCACGGCGGCTGGTGCTGCCGTGGTTGGTGGCGGTTGCATTCAACGCACTGCTGCGCCACCCCGAAACCGCTCGTGACAATCGGCCCCAACACTGCCAGCTTGAACATGGCGCTCCTTTACATTGCTGATGCTGCAACAGCGCTTAAAGTCTAGCTCGCGGCACATGAACCAATATTGATCTGGATCAAAGTCTGGCTTTCGATGAGTTCCCCGATCGTGATGAGCGGCCTTTGCCTCGCCACTGCCGCATTCCTGTCTCTCGGGCTGCTGGCGCCCGCGCACGGCCAGCCCCCGCAGATCGTGAAAATCGGGTTTGCCTCGCCCCTGACCGGCCCCCAGGCGCACTACGGGCAGGACAATCTGAACGGCGCGCGGATGGCGATCGACGAGTTGAACGCGCGCAGCCCCGGCATCGGCGGGCGGCCGGTCCGCTTCGAGTTGATGGCCGAGGACGACCAGGCGGACCCGCGCACCGGCACGATCGTCGCGCAGCGGCTCGTCGATGCCGGCATCCGCGGCATGGCAGGCCACTTCAATTCCGGCGTCAGCATACCGGCCTCCAGAATTTATTCCGATGCTGGCATCCCGCAGATCTCGGTCTCTACTGCCGTCCGCTACACGCGGCAGGGATACAAGTCCGTCTTCCGGGTGATGGCGGACGACGACCAGCAGGGCGCCGCTTTGGGCCGCTACGCGACGGGGCCGCTCAAGTTGAAGCGGCTCGCCGTCATCGACGACCGCACCGCTTACGGGCAGGGACTGGCGGATGCCTTCGCCGCGGCGGTCAAGGCGGCGGGCGGGCAGGTGGTGCGGCGCGAATACACTACCGACAAGGAATTCGATTTCCGCGCGATCCTCGTCACGATCCGGTCAGCGGCGCCCGAGGCGGTTTTCTTCGCCGGCTACGATGCGCAGGCGGGGCCGCTCGCGCGGCAGATGCGGGAACTGGGAATACGGGCGCCGCTCCTCGGCGGGGAAACCATGAACACCGCGAAGTTCATCGAGCTTGCCGGGCCCGCCGCCGAGGGGCACGTCGCTTCCACGCCCGGGGCCGCGCTGTCGCGACGGCCGCTCGGCAAGGCATTCGCCGAGCAGTACCGGAAACGCTTCAAACAGGAGATCGGGCTCTACGCGCCCTACTTCTACGATGCCGTGATGGCGCTCGCCGCGGCCATGCAGAAAGCCGGCTCCAGCGATCCGGCGCAGTACCTGTCGGCCCTGCGCGGCATCCGGCACGCGGGCATCACCGCGGACATCGAGTTCGACGCCAGCGGCGACCTCAAGCAGGGGTTGCTCTCGATTTTCCGCGTCTCAGGTGGCAAGTGGGTCCTGCAAGAGTAGAAAGGTTCAAGGTTCAAGCTAAGTTGGGGTGGGTACTGATTCGAGGGTTCCGGTTTTGAACTCGGAACTTGGAACTTGGAACAGGGAGTTACTCGATCACCCGATCGGCGCGGAACAGCAGGGATTGTGAAATGGTGAGTCCGAGCGTCTTGGCGGTCTTGAGGTTCACGATCAGCTCGAACCGGGTCGGCTGCTCGATGGGAAGATCGCCGGGCTTGGCGCCTTTCAGGATCCGGTCCACGTAGTAGGCGGCGCGGCGGTAGAGCGTCGAGGAGTCAGCGCCGTAGGTAAGCAATGCTCCATCGTCACTCCACTCCCGCTGCGACGCGATTACCGGCCAGCGGCGCGCCAGCGCGAGCTTGAGAATGGAACGCCGCTCGACAAGTGATATCGGTGAAGCGAACACGACCAGCGCCTGCGCTCCTTCCCTGGCCAAGCGTGAAATCGCTGGTTCAATCTCTTCCGAGCTGGCCGCCTCGGCAAAGCTTGCTTCAACCGAGTGGTGCGCTGCCGAGCGGCGCGCCATTTCCAGGTACGTGGCACGATTCGAGCCGCGGGAATCGGTCAGAAAACCGATGCGCCGCAGTTTCGGCACGGCGGCAAGCAACAATTCCAGATATTTCTCGGAGACTTCGGTCACGATGCTGGTGATCCCGGTCACCATGCCCCCGGGACGCGCGAGGCTTACCGCGAGTTTCGCTGCCACCGGAGAGGTGCCCGTGGCCTGGACGACCGGGGTGTTTGGCGCGGCCTTGGCCGCAGCGGTGGCCGCCGGCAACGGAGCCGCAACAATGATCGCCGGTTTTCTCGCCGCAAGTTCTTCAGCGAGGAGTTGTAACCGCTCGCGCCCACCCGTCCAGCGCTCTTCGATCACGAATTGCGAGCCCTCTTTCCAGCCAAACGCCGCAAGCCCCTCTTTGAATGCGGCAAGGAAGTGTCCGCTCGATTCACGTGAGCCCCCGTTCAACCAGCCGATCAGGACCGGCGGCTTCGTTTGCGCGAGAGCGATGCGGGGCGCAACCGCAGCGGCACCGAGCAGGACCAGCAGATCGCGGCGCGTTTTCACTCAATCACCCGATCAGCACGAAACAGGACTGACTGCGGGATCGTGATTCCGATTGCCTTGGCCGTTTTCAGGTTTACCACCAGCTCGAACCGGGTCGCCCGATCGATCGGTAGATCGCCGGGTTTCGCGCCCTTCAAGATCTTGTCCACGAAGGTGGCGGCGCGCCGGTACAAGTCGACACGGTCTGGCCCATAGGTCGCAAGACCGCCAGCGTCCGCGAACTCCGACCAGTGAAATATCGACGGCAGGCGGCTCTTTGCCGCAAGGCCCGCGATCCGTTTTAGATTCGTAGTGATCACTGGGTCTCCGGTGATCAAAAGAGCGCCAGCACGCGCCCGGGTTGCATCTTCGAACGCTTTGTCGAAATCGTCAGGGCCCCGTACCTCCAGCGAATGAAGCTGGATTCCCAGTTGCCGCGCCGGGAGTTGGATGTCTTTCCAATAGAACGGAGAGGCTGCACCCTGTGGAAACCAGAGCACAGCCACACGGGAGAGCTTGGGAACCATTTCCTTGAGCAGCTCCAGCCGTTTCCCACCCAGCTCCCAGATCAATTGGGACGACCCCGTGACGTTGCCGCCGGGCCGCGCCAGGCTCTCAACCAGCCCACTCGCAACAGGGTCACCCACAACTACCATAACAATAGGGATAGCCCTGGTAGCTTGTTGGGCAGCCAGAGCTTCGCCAGCACCGGAAGTGATGATGACGTCAACCTTGAGACGGACGAGATCGGCTGCGAGGTCAGGGAGGCGATCGCGTCTACCCTCCGCATAGCGGTACTCGATGCTGATGTTCTTGCCCTCGACCCATCCGAGGTCGCGCAGACCCAGCCGGAATGCCTGGTACCAGGGTGTGGCATCGGAAGGCGAGAATGACGAAAGAAGTCCTAATCGGCGGACTTTTGCCGGCGCCTGCGCGCGTGCTGCGCCCGCCCAGGCGAGCGCGGGCCACGTGGTGGCGGCGAGAAGCATCCGGCGTCGGTTCACTGAATCACCTCGTCCGTTCGCGGGCCGGGAAACCCCGTGACACCCACTCTTTTTGTATATACAATACGGAGGTGAAAATCACCTGTGACCCCGCGAAGCGCGAGGCAACTTTGCGCGGGCGGGGCCTGGATTTTCTCGATGCGCGCCGGGTGTTCGACGGCGAGACTTTCACCTTCGACGATAAGCGTCGCGATTACGGAGAGACGCGCCGTATAACCGTAGGCTTTCTCGAAGGTCGGATGGTAGTCGTGGGCTGGGTTGAGCGCGCGGGCGCAAGGCATGTTTTCTCGATGAGGAAAGCCAATGAACGCGAAAGCAAAGCGTATCGGAAGCAATTTGCAGAAGATTGATTCCCACGTAATCGCTCCGGAAGAGTACGAGGAGCTGCCAGAAATCACCGAGGCGATGCTCGCGCGCGCGGAGTATCGTGTCGGCGGCCGCCTCAAACCGCACCCGCGCCACCGCGGACCGCAGAAGGCGCCCACCAAGGTTGCACTATCGTTGCGCTTGTCGCCCGATGTTGTGCGACATTTCAAGGCGAGCGGGCGCGGATGGCAGACTCGGATCGACGAGGCCCTGAAAAAGCTGATCGCCCCGGGCGGACGCCCCACCTCGAAGATGTGACGGCCGATCACTCGATTACCTTGTCCACCCGAACCGCGAACTCGCGCGGGATGTCGAGCTTGAGCGCCTTGGCGGTTTTCAGGTTCAGAACCAGCTCGAACTTGGTTGGCTGCTCGATCGGCAGGTCGCCTGGTTTCGCGCCTTTCAAGATCCGATCCACGAAGTAGGCGGCGCGGCGGTAGTTCGTCGATGAATCAACGCCGTATGTAAGCAGCGCCCCTTCGTCAGCCCACTCCCGCTGCCCTGCGATGACCGGCCAGCGGTGTGCCAGCGCGAGCTTGACGATGCGACGCCGCTCGACAAGGAACGTCTGCGAAGCGAGCACGACTAGCGCCTGCGCTCCTTCCTTCTCCAGGCGCGAAATGGCCGCCTCGATCTCGTCTGGACGAGCCGCCTCGGCAAAACGTGCGTCAACCGAGTGGCGCGCTACCGAGCGACGCCCAGCTTCCTTGAAATAATCAGCACTTGGGGCCGTGGGATCCCAGAGAAAGCCCACGCGCCGCAGCTTCGGCGCGGCGGCGAGCAGCAACTCCAGGTATTTCTCGGTGAGTTCGGCCGTGAGGCTGGAGACCCCGGTGATCATGCCGCCGGGGCGCGCGAGACTTTTCACGAGCCCCAGCGCAACCGGGTCGTTGCCGGTGGCCATGACAATCGGGGTTTTGGGCGCGGCTATTGCGGCAGCGCGCACCGCACCCCCTGCCGCCGCCACAATGACCACGGGACTTTTCGCCGCAAGTTCTTGGGCCAGCGGCTGATATCTGGCACTCTTGCCGTCTGCCCAGCGCTCTTCGATAACGAACTGTGAGCCTTCCTTCCACCCCAGCGCCGCGAGCCCTTCCTTGAACGCAAAGAATAAGTGCCCATTCGACTCACGTGAGCCGCCGTTCAGCCAGCCGATCAGGATCGGCTGCTTCGTTTGCGCGAGAGCGATGCGGGGTGCGACCGCAGTGGCACCGAGCAAGACAAGCAGATCGCGGCGCGTTTTCACTCGAGCACCTGGTTGGCCTGCAACAGCAACGATTGCGGAGCCTTGGATGCTAGGCCAAGGCAAGACACAGCACAACAGGCGATTACGGGGGTGCTGCAGGAATAAGACTGGAAGCCATCTCAAATACCGTTACCACCACAAAAACACACGGTAACGCTTAACTGATTGTGAAAAAAATAACCGGGTTCCTGTCCGCGCCCTTCCGTGTGATTCCGCCCCGTTAGAGGCGCGGCCTCTAACGGGGTCCGTGGCTGAATTTGAGAAGGTCATTTCGCCTCGAGTCAGCCGCGCGCCGCAATGCCGGCGGTCACCCCGCTATGACGGTAGTGGGTTCCGTGAGAGGTGCGGGCCTGCCCGCTTCATACAGCGGATTGCCGGGGTCCAGCGCGTAACCCATCGCCGCGACTTTGAGCCAGGACTCGCCCTGGCCACCCGTCAGCGTGTGAAACTTGCCGGCAGCGGTATGGAACGCGGGCATGTCTTTGCGCGCAGCATAGAATTCGATCAGCTTCAACTGGATGTCGTCGCGGTCCGGATTCCGGGTGAGCAATTTGTTCAGCATGTCCTCGGGCGTCACCTCCGGCGCCGGGCGGCGCCGGCTCATCCAGTAGGCAACCCCGCACAGCAGGATCACGATTGCACCCGCTGCCAGCAGCAGCGGCACGCCGATAAAAGACTCCAACAGGCCCGATTCGGAAGGCGGCGGCGCGCTCTTCGCTTTCGGTATTTCGGGCTCGGTTTGCGCGACCGGCTGTTTCGCCGGTGAAGCCGTATCCGGCTCCGCCTTTTTAGTCTCTGTTGCCGCCTTTTCCGGTGCGACCGCCGCCACGGCTTCCGGCCTGGCCGGCTCGGGTTTCTGCGCGGGAGGCTCCACTGCCGCCGGCTTGGGCGCAACCGCCACTTCCGGTTTCCTGGTATCCGGCTTTTGCGGAGGAGGCTTCACCGCCGCCGGTTTCGGCGCGACCGCCACTTCTGCTTTCCTCGTATCCGGCTCTCGTGCGGGAGGTTTCACGGCCGCCGGCTTCGGCGCAGCCGCTATTTCAGGCTTCCTGCTCTCCAGCAAGCGTTGCATCGCTCGAACCGCTTTTTCCATCGAGGTAATACGCTCATTCAGCCCGGCAAGCCCTTTCGCGCGCAAGGCTGATTGATCCTCCAGGGTCTTGATGCGGGAGTTCAGCCCGGGCGTCTCGCCAGGATCGGCTGCGACGACCCTGGATGGTTCACCTTTCCGCACGACATCCTTCCTCTTTGGAGCGGCGGCCTTTTCGTCAACGCGAGCCGTTGTCCTGCTGCCGACCACGGCTTTCGCTTCTGCTGCGGGTGGGACCTCGAGAGCCGCGGCTCGCGCCGGCGCGACAGGAGGCGGCCTGAATTCGAATGGGTCAATGAGCACGGTATACCCGCGAATAAAGCGCGTTTTCCCGCCTACCAGCTCGACCAGGAGATGGAGGAAAGGCTCGTTGACCGGTCTGCTGGAAACGACCTCCAGGTAGGCCTGGCCGTTCGGCAACTGCTTGACGTTCAGGCTCACCCCGGCCAGCAGCGGGTTATACAGGAGATCGGCTTCACCGTAGGCGGCGGGCGACGCGATGCGGGAGGACAGGTTAGCCAGCTCGTCCGGGCGCGAAACCAGGTCGATTTCCGCCTTGAGGGGCTGGCCCAGCGACGACAAAACGGCGAGCCTCCCCAGCCCGGCCGAATTTACAACCCATGGTATCGGCAGCAACAACAGCGCCAATAACCCATGTTTTAGAGGGATAGTCCGAACGGCGCCACCCTTCCGTTAAAAACCGCACAGCCAAAGTACCATCGAAAGGGTGGCGATGCAACTAACGACCTCGCGGAGCCACGGTCCGCTTCGCAGACAGGCCGCTTACTGTTGGGATGCGCTACTGGAATTGCATTCCCCTCTCAGGGGGAAGGCTGGGGTGGTTCGCTGGATCAGCGACCACTCATTACGATACGGGTCAGGAGGCGCGGTCGGCGAAAATATCGACGTCGGGGCAGTCATCCAGCAGTTGTTGCGGGCTGAGTTCCCGTCCCCTCTTGTCGCTGGTCAGGTTGATCATGCGGATCGCCTGGCTCCAGCTCACGTTCAGCAATTGCATCAGCAGTTCTGCCTTGGTCCAGTTAGCCGACTGCCTGGCCTCCTCGTAGCTGCTGCGATCCAGGTAGCCGGGCCGCTCCGCCGCGCACGGCGCTTTGGATTTCCGGTAATCGTCGAGGAAAATAATCATGGGAATCTATCCGCTGGGTTAATGCCCTTGACCAACCATTAGCAGGTTCCGTGCCGAGCGCGGGCGACGGGTCCTGGTTTCATATAACCGAATGATGTGAAAGCAATATATGGCTCACGGGGGGTGCCCACAAGTGCATTAAGTCACACACGCCCGGAGCGTGGCCTGTGACGGCGGTCGCATCTCCGGTGTGCAACTCACGAAAACCCGACGGCACCCCGCGTTAGCGGTTGCGAAAGCCCGCGGGACGCAGGGATCTACGTCGAGTACCGGCAATTTACGACGGCTCAGGGGGCGGCCTCACAACGCATTGGGTGTGAGCCCTCCCGCTGAGAATGGGGCGATATTTCCAGTCTTTTCCTGGATAAATTTAATCGCATCCGCCGCAGCCAGCGGCTTGCTGACGTAAAAACCCTGTATTTCGTTGCAACCGTGCTCGCGCAGGAAATCGATTTGCTGCCGGGTCTCGACGCCTTCCGCGATGACATTGAGTTTGAGGCCATGCGCCAGGGCGATGATCGCCTGCGCGATCGACGCGTTGCCGGTATCGCCGGCGATATCCATGAACGACCGGTCTATTTTCAAGGCTTCAACCGGGAAGCGCTGGAGGTGAGCGAGCGATGAGTAACCGGTTCCAAAATCGTCCATGACAATATGCAGGCCGATGTTATTGAGGCTCCTGATGAGCTTGATGGCCCGCTCCGGGTTGTGCATGACCATGCCCTCGGTAATTTCCAGCGCCAGGTAATTCGGGCTGCAACCGGTCTCGTTCAGCACCTGTTCGATGTCCTTCAGCAGGTTGCCATGCATGAACTGGCGCCGCGATAGATTGACGGCGACCGTCAGGTTGGGCTGCCCCAGCCGTTCCCAGCTCTTGCGCGTGGCGCATGCGGTGCGCATGACCCATTCACCGATCGGCACGATCAGCCCCGTTTCGTTCGCGATCTGCAGGAAATGCGCGGGAGGAACCAGCCCCATCTCCGGGTGCTGCCAGCGCACCAGGGCTTCCAGCCCGGTGACGTGGCCGCTGCGAATCTCGATCTTGGGCTGGTAGTGCAATACCAGCTCGTTTCGCTCCAGCGCCTGGCGCAAAGCCGCTTCCAGCGTCAGCCGCTCCACCGAGTGGGTGTTCATCTGCTCGGAGTAGTACTGGAATCCGTTCCTGCCCTGCTCCTTGGCGCGGTACATCGCGGTATCCGCGTTCTTCAAGAGCGACTGGGCGTCTTCACAATCGTCCGGGTAGGTGCTCGAACCGATGCTCGCCGTGATATGACATTCATGGCCGGAAATCACGTAACTCGCGCCCAATGCCCCGATCAGTTTATTCGCGAGGCTGCCGATGTACATGGGATCGGACACGTCTTCGACGAGCACCACGAATTCGTCGCCGCCCAGCCGCGCCACGGTATCGCTGGCGCGCAGGTTTTCCTTCAGCCGCCCCGCCACTTCGCGCAACAGCAAGTCTCCTGCCGGGTGCCCCAGGGTGTCGTTGACGACCTTGAAATGGTCGAGATCGATGAACAGCACTGCAAGACGGGCGCCCCTGCGCTGCGCCTGGATGAGCGCATGATCCAGGCGCTGATTGAAGATCTCGCGGTTGGGAAGCTGGGTCAGCGCATCGGGCGCCGCCGCGAACTTGAGGGCGATTTCGGCCTCCATGCGCGCCACGTACTGGCCGACCTGGCTGCCGATCGAATAGACGGTGGTGAGCAGCGCGTCATTGGGCGCGGGCGCGTCGCGGTGGTAGAACTCCATCACGCCCAGCACCCTGCTCCCGAGCAGCAGGGGAAAAGCGAAGGCGCCCTGCAGGCCGGCCCGGGCAAGCAGATGCGCGCCCGTGAACCCGGGTTCGCGAGCAACGTTTGCGATCCAGACCGGTTTGCCGGACCCGTAGGTGCGCTGTATCAGGCCTTGCGCTCCGGTCGAGGCGGGGTTGACCGCATGCTGCAGGCGGTCGGCCATGAACTCGCAGAGTTCGGGGGTATCGAGCCCCCAGGATTCCAGAAACGAGAGTTCCTGGGTTTCACGGTCCAGGCTCCAGTACGACCCGAAGTGCCATTTCATGGCCTGGCATATGCACCGGATGATTTTCGAGATGGCTTGCGGCACGCTTTCCGTTTCCGCCAGCACGAGATTGATCGCGCGCTCCATCGCCTGGCGCTGTTCGCCCAGCTTGCGATCGGTAATATCCTCGACCGCGCAGAGCAGGCATGCGGGTTTTCCGGCGCCATCGCTGACGACGGAAACCGTCCGCCTGTCCCACCCGATGTTCCCGTCCTGGCGCACGCAGGGCTCTTCCGTGGCGAGCGATATCATGGCGCCCTGAATTGCCCGTCCCCCCGCCTGCGCTCCCTGGCTGTAGTCTTCCAGGCGAGCGATGTCCTGGAGGGGCTTGCCGATGAGATCCTCTTTCGCATAACCCAGCATGTCGAAGAACTCGGCTTCCTTGCGCTCGACCCGGTTGAGAGTCGCACCGATCAACCCGGCATCGCTGCTGTCGGCCCGCACTGACGCGATCTTGTGATGCAGGGTTTCGACGCGTTCCCCCTTGCCCGTGGTGATGGTGGTCGTGAAAACCTGAGTGCGCGGGTTTTGCCTGAGCATCTGGACCGTGGCTTGCGGCGCGTCGGCCACGTCGGTCTTGCGTGGATACAGGTCGTGCACCGTATTAGCCACGAATTGTGATCTCGAAACGCCGAAAAGCTTTTGCCAGGCCTCGTCGACGCCGATGCGCCGGCCATCGGCCGCTCTGAAAATCAACGGGTTGGGCAGCGCCTCGATCACTTCCTGGGCAAGGCGCTGCGTTTCCGCCAGGCCGGAGTCGCTGCTGCGCAGGACTGCCATGGCGCGATCGGCCCACTCGGCCGCGCGCTGGCCGGATGTCGCGAGCAACCGGATCATGCCGGCCATCAATACGCCCATGGCCAGTGCGCCTGCCAGCACCACCCAGGGCAGCGCCGAATCGGACGCAGCGAGAAACAAGCGCTGGTCGCGGAATTCGAGAAGGCTCCAGGCCAGAAGCGACAGCAGAATCACGGCCCCCAGCACGATGGCGATCAACAGCGTGCCGGTCGCTTTCGCGCTCGGTTTCCGTTTTTTGAAAGATTCGTTCTTGACCAACTGGGAGGCCATTTACTGTGGCTGTTCTCTCACGATCCCTGACCGCTTACGGAAGAACCTGGAAAGCTGGCGCTGCCCCTGCCTCCGGCGCCAGACTTGCCCGGCCGTCAGTCTAATGGACTGATCGTCCCGTAACCATGCGCAACGCAGATTTTGCAGCCCGCCCCTCACCGCTCATGAGCGAAGCGACTCATTGCCCGTAGGAGGAAACTCCTATTCCCAGGAGTTTGTCGGACTTAGGACGGACAAACTCCTGTTAGCAGCCTGGTCGGACTGTCAAGTCCGACAGGCTGCTAGTCAGTCGAGTGCAATCTTCGCCGCCTTCACCACCTTCGCCCACATCTCGACTTCCGTCCGGAACAGCACGGCGAACTCGGCGGGCGTGCCCCCGGCGGCCTCCACGCCGAGCGCGGTGAGTTTTTCCTGGAAATCGGGCAATTTCAACTGCCGGTTCACGTCGGCGGCCATTTTCGCCACGACGGGCTTCGGTGTGCCACCCGGCGCGAACAGGCCGTACCAGACGTTGACCTCGAAGCCGGGAACGCCGGCCTCGATCATCGTCGGCACATCGGGCAGCGCCGGCGAGCGCTGCGCAAGGCTGACGCCAAGCGGCTTGACCCTGCCCGCCCTGATCATCGGCAGATTCACCGGGATGCCCCCGAAGTAGGTCTGGAGCTGCCCATTCAGCAGGTCGTTCACCGCCTGCGGCCCGCTCTTGTACGGCACGTGGGTGATCTTCACGCCTGCCAGCAGGTTGAAGAGTTCCCCGATCATGTGGTCCGAGCCGCCGTTGCCGCCACCCGACCCGAACGCAAGCTGGCCCGGCCGCGCCTTCGCGTAAGCGATCAGCTCCTTGACCGTGCTGACCGGCAGAGATGGATGAACTACCATCACGTTGCCGCGCGAGGAAACCTGGATGACCGGTACCAGGTCGCGCAACGCGTCATAGGGCAGCTTGCGGTAGGCGGAGCGCGCGATCGCAACCGAGCTGGAGCTAAACAACACGGTGTAGCCGGTCGGCTGGGACTTTGCGACCACGTCCGCGCCGATGTTGCCGCCCGCGCCGGGGCGATTGTCCACGACCACTGGCTGGCCCCAATTCTCGTTCATTCTCTGGGCCACCACGCGCCCCGTGATGTCCATGCTGCTGCCCGGCCCGATCGGGATCACCATCCGCATCGGCTTGACCGGATAGTCGGCGGCGGACGCAGCGCCAGCCGCCGCCAGAGCCAGCGCAGACAGGACGATTAGCGCGCGCATCGGGCCAGTATATTCCCGCTATTCGATCCGGGCACCACTGACTTTCACCACGGTGGCGTACTTCTCGTAGTCCGCCTGCAGGCGCTGCGCGAACTGCTCGGACGTCGCGTACAGTGGGTCCAGCGTCTGGGCAAAGAGCTTCGAGGAGATATCCGGATCCTCCAGCGCCCTCTTCAGCGCGCCGTTGAGCGTGTCCACGATGGCCCGCGGCGTGCCCGCCGGAACGAAACAACCCACCCAGCCGACGAAATCGTAGCCGGGCACGAAATCCGCGATCGCCGGGATCTCCGGGAACTGCGCCGTGCGCGTCTCCGAACTCACGCCGAGCGCGCGGACACGGCCCTGCTTGATGTACGGAACCACCGAGCCCAGCGAGGTCAGCAATGCCTGGGTCTCGCCTGCCACGAGCGCGATGTTGGCGGGGCCGCCGCCCTTGTACTGCACGTTCACCATGTCCACCCTGGCCATGGACACGAACAAGGCCATCGCCATGTGCGCATAGCTGCCGTTACCGGCGCCGGCGTAGGTCAGCTCGCCGGGCCGGCGCTTCGCCAGCGCGATGAGATCCTTGCCGGTGCGGACCGGCAGCGACGGGTGCACCAGCAGCACGCCCACCTGCCGCGCCAGCGTCGTCACGCCTGTGAAGTCCTTCAACGTGTCGTACGGCAGCTTCTTGTAGAGATGCGCGTTGGCGACGTGCGTGGTGGACTGCACCATCAATGTGTAGCCGTCGGGCGGGCTCTTCGCCACGAACTCGGAGCCGATGGTGCCGCCCGCGCCGCCGCGGTTCTCAAGCACGAACTGCTGCCCGAGCATGCCCGCCATTTTGCTGAACACGATACGTGCGGTGACATCATTGGAGCCGCCGGCGGGAAACACGATGATCACCCGCACCGGCTTCGACGGATAACCCTGCGCCGTGGAATGCGCTGCCAGCACGGCAAGCAGTGCCGCGGCCGCAGTGCGTGGCCCGAGCGTCATTTTTCATCTCCTCCTTTCGTTATGGTTCTTGTCCACTGCCCGGGCTTCAGGTCTCCAGCGGCAGCCGCACGCGCTCACCGGAGACGACCGAGCGCTCGATCGCGATAGTGGTTTCCAGCACCGTCCGCGCTTCCTTAGGCGTGGCGTGCGGTATCGGGCTGCCGGTGACCAGGTGATCGAGCCAGGAGCGCGTCTCATTGCCGAGCGGTCCCCAGTAGTCCCCAAGCGCCCAGTCGCCCGATGGATTGCTGCCGCTGAACGCGAAGTTGATGTTGTGGCCCGGCACGTAGGCGTGGCCCACGCCTTTCTCCGAGTACAGCATGTGATCGCGGTGGTCGTCGTCGATGATCATCGTGCCATCGGAGCCGAGCAGCTCAACGCGGTCCGACTGGCCGAGGATCGGGTATTTCGCCGGCAGTGCATAGCTGATGCCGAGGTTGATGACGGCGCCGTCGGCCAGCGTGAGGATGGCCCAGGTCAGGTCGTGGACGTTGTAGCCCGCCTTCTTGAAGATGCCGTGCTGCGCGCGCCCGACCACCTCCACCGGCGGGTTGCCCTCGTTGAACCACAGCATCAGGTCCACGAAATAGGTGAGCACATCCACCACCGGCGTCGCTTCCGGGTTGCGCTTCAGGATCTCGAACGCTTGCGCGCGCGTGTTGTAGACGCGCGCCGTGCCGCCACAGATCGTGCCGAGGTGACCGTCCAGCACCTGCTGCTTGGCGCGCGCGAAGCAGCGCTTGAAGCGGCGGATATAGCCGATGCGCAGGTCGCCGCGCGTCTTCTCCACCGTGGCGAGTATCTGGTCCGCGTCCGCGAGCGTGAGACCGAGCGGTTTCTCCATCAGCACCGGCTTGCCCAGCTCGAGCGCCTGGCATACCGGCTCCACGTGCTCGTGCTCGGGCGTGGAGACGATGACCGCGTTCACCTCCGGCCGCGAGATCATCTCCAGGTTGTTGGTGGAGTAAACATCGGCCTGGGTGAGCTCGGCGAGGGCGCGCGCGCTGTCCCGGTTCAGGTCCGACACAGCCAGAAAGTGCACCGCCGGGTGCTTCGCCGCCAGGCGCGCCCGCAGGCTGCCGATGCGGCCCGAGCCAATCACCGCCACGCCAAGTTCCTTGCGCTTCATTCCTGCTCCTTCATGTTGTCAGAATCCATACTGTGCCGCCGCCGGCGCGGCCAGTCCCTGCGCCGCGCGCAGCAGGCACACCTGGTTGGTGCCGTCGGAATGCAGAAAGCTCGCGGCATCGCGCAGGTATTTCTCGACCGGGTGGTCGTGCATGATCGCCGCGCCGCCGAGGATCTCGCATGCGAGCTTGCAGGCCTCGAACGCGGTCTCGGAAGCGTTGACCTTGGCGAGCAGCCCCAGGGTGCGCGCCTCGGGCTGCTTGCGGTCGGCGAGCCACGCGGCGCGCCAGATCTGGGTGCGCGCCGCGTCTATCTTCATCGCCATCTGCGCCAGCATCATCGCCACCGCCTGCAGTTCGACGATGGGCCTGCCGCCCTGCACGCGCTGCTTCGCGTACTGCATCGCGTACTCGTAGGCGGCGCGGCCCACGCCCAGCGCGGTTGCGGCGGCCTCGGCCTTGCTGCCCCACATGTATTCCGAGCGCAGGCGCGACATGAGTCCCTCGCCGCCTAACAGGTGGGACGCCGGCACGCGGCAGTTCTCGAAATGAAAAGTGCCGTTGGTCGCCAGGCGCTGGCTGCTCTTCTCGTGGAAGAAACCGGCGCGAAAGCCGGGCGTGTCCGAAGGGACCATGAACACGCTGCCGCCCTCGCGCAGCGTCTTCTTCGGGTCGGCGCGGGTGACGACGAAGTAGAGCTTCGCCATGCAGCCGTTCGAAACGTAGCGCTTGGCTCCGTTGATGACGTAAGAGTCGCCGTCGCGCACCGCCGTCGTGCGAAAGTCGATGTCCGGCGAGTCGTAATATCCCTGGTGGTCGGAACCGGCGCCGGCCTCGGTGAAGCCGATGGCGAACGTCGCCTCCGGGTCCTTCACGAACGGCGGGATGAACTTCTGCTGTTGTTCCGTCGTCATGGCGTCGCTCAGGATGTGCGCCATCTTCCAGCACTGGTCCATGATGACGGCGAAGCCGAGGTCGCCGACCGCCAGTTCCTCGCCGACGAGACACATCGTCAGGATGTCGGCGCCGGCGCCGCCGAACTGCTTCGAAACGCCAAGCGTGCGTATGCCCTGCTTGTCCGCTTCCCGTATCCAGTCCCAGGGAATACGCTCGGCAGCGGTGGGCAGCCGGTCCCGCCTCATCACGTCCGGCTTGATTACTTTCTCCGCGAATTCACGCGCCAGCGCGCGCCAGCGTTTCTGCTCTTCGGATGGCGTGAAATCCACCTGGCCCCTCCCTTGTTTGCGGCACCGGTATTAACTATCGCCGTCGCGTCAACTCCGCGCTCACTTCACCCGCAACTTCTCGATAACGGCAGGATCCGGATCTATCCCCAGCCCGGGCCCCTGCGGCACCGTCATGCAACCATTCTTGTCCGGCAGGATGGCGTCGTGCAGCGGGTTCACCGCAAAATCGGCGTCGTAGCGCTCGACCAGGCCCTCCCGCGGCATGGCGGCGATGCAATGAATGGACGCGATCAGTCCCGGACCGAAGTAGGCGGAATGCGGCACGACCTCGACGCCGTGCGCGTCCGACAGTGCCATGACCTTGCGCATCTGCGTGACGCCGCCGACCTTGGTGACGCTGGGCTGCGCGTAGGTGATCGCGCCGGCTTCCAGCATGCCCTTGAACTCAGGCAGCATCGCGTTCTCGCCGGCCGCGGTCGGGATGCCGCCCTCAAGCTGCACGCGCGCAAGGCCCGCGTGGTCTTCCGGCGGCCACACCGGCTCCTCCAGCCACTTCGGATTGAATCGTTTCAACTCGCGCGCCATGGCGATCGCCTCGCCGACCGTCCACGGCGTATTGCAGTCGATCATGATCGGAATGTCGGGGCCGGCGGCTTCCCGCGCGGCCTGGATCGGCTTGACAGTAATCTCGTGCAGCTTGATATGGCGGTAGCCGCGCTTGAGCGCGCGCTCGACGTACTGCGTGACGGCGGCGGGCTCGCCGTAGCGCAACAGGCTCGCGTACGCGGGCAGCTTCGCGTGCGGCGAGCCGCCGAGCAGACGATAGAGCGGCAGCCCGGCAAGCTTGCCGGCAATGTCCCACAGCGCGATGTCGATCGCGGACAGCGCGTACATCGCTGGCCCGTTGCGGCCGACGCCGCCGAGATTGCGCTGGACCTCGTCCACCAGCGCGCTGATCGCGGTGGGGTCGCGCCCGACGAACATCTGCCCGATGAACGAATCGATGGCCGCCTTCGTCGCGGTGAAGATGCGGTGGCCGAAGCCCTCGCCCCAGCCGGTCACGCCGCCGTCCGTGTCCACGCGCACCAGCAGCGTGTCCATACTGGTGCGCGCCCGCCCGCCCTGCTTCGGCATCACCGAGCCCTCAATCAGCATCGGCATGTTGATTACGATGGTTTCGATTTTCGTGATTTTCATAGGTTGTTGTGTAGAAACTGTCTTATAGAACAGAAATTAACCGCAGATAAACGCCGATTAACGCCGATACATAATCAGAAACCCTGCTGAACCCCGGCGTTCGCCGGGGTGACGAGTGCGGGCTTAAGCAGGGGCTCATTCAGTTGCTTATGTCTTGATTCTATCTGCGTTCGATCCCCTCACCCCCGCCCCTCTCCCAAGCTGAGAGGGGAGGCTCGAGCTTGCCCTTCTCCTCTCGGGAGAAGGGGAAGGGATGAGGGATGGCGTTCATCTGCGGTTGCATATCACGGGTTCACTTTACCGGCGAGACCGGTCGCGCTTACGACGCGCGCCCACCGCGCATGCTCGACCTTCATGAACTTGCTCAACTCCTCGGGGCTGGTGGGACGAGGCTCGGAGCCTTGAGCGCGCAGTTGCTGGTCGAGTTGCGGCAGGCGCAGGGACTTCACCACCGCCTCGTTCAGGCGCGCGACGATCGCGCGCGGCGTGGCCGCGGGCGCGAACAGCCCATACCAAACCACGTACTCGAAACCCGGCACTCCGGATTCCGCCACGGTTGGAACGTCCGGAGCAGCCGACGAGCGCGTGGCGCTGCCGACCGCGAGCGCCTTCAATCTTCCGCTCCTCACGTGCTGCACCATGACGGGAACGCTGCTGAAGAACACGGAAACGTTGCCCGCCAACAGGTCGATAACGGCGGGCGAGCTGCCCTTGTACGGAATGTGCACGATGTCGATGCCGGTCATGGTCTTCAGCAGCTCCATGCCCAGATGATTGGGGCTGCCGACGCCGACCGAGGCGTAATTGATCTTCCCCGGCTGCGCGCGGGCGAGTTTCAGGAATTCACCCACCGTGTTGGCGGGCAGGCCGGGAGGAGCCACCATCAGTTGCGGGTTGATGACCACCAGGCTGATCGGCGCAAAATCGCGCTCGACGTTGTAGGGCAGTTTCGGCTGCAGCTGCGGGTTGATCGACAGCCCCGCGGAAGTGCCGAAGAGCAGTGTGTAGCCGTCAGGCACCGCGCGCGCGACGATCTCGGTGCCGACGACTCCGCCCGCCCCGCCGCGGTTATCGATGATGACCGGCTGCCCGAGATTCTCGGACAGGTGCGATGACAAAATGCGCGCCGCGACGTCGGTATTTCCGCCCGGAACGTAGGTGACGACGACGCGCACCGGCCTGGTCGGGAATGACTGCGCGCACGCCGCAGTCATTCCAAGGCAAAAGGCAAAAGGCAAAAGGCAAAAGTAAAAAAAACCCACTCCTTGTGCCCTGTGACTTGTGCCTTGTGACTTGTGCCCTGTGACTTGTGCCTTGTGCCTTGTGCCTTTCGCCTTGTCTCTCATCTCTCCTCCCTCACGCTGCGAGCAGCTGCAGCAGCGGCGCCAAGCCGCGTGCTGCGTCGAACCGCCAAACCGTTTCCAGTAGTGCGCCACATTTTTCCTTGCCGATCACCGGCGCGCAGTTCACGGTGAATTTCCGCTCGAGATCGGCGTCCGACATCGGGTTCTCGCCCTCGCCCTTGGGATCGAGCACTCGCGCTTCGAACCTGCGCCCGTCCTTCAAACCGATTTCGACCACGCCCGAGCGGCGCCCGGGGTAGATGCGCTCGCATTCCGCGTCCAGGCGCGTCTCGACGAGATCCACCAGCCGCCGCACCTCCGGCCGCGCCAGGCTGCCGGGCAGGAAGCTCTGCGCCGCGACGTCGCCGTCCGCCAGCGCCAGGGCCGCGCCGACCGGAGCGCTCATCTGCGCGTCGAGCACGTTATCGCAGTGCTTGTGGTCGTGGCCGTTCACGCCGACGGCATAAAGGCCGATCCTGATCGAGGCCACGTCCCCGGCGCGGATGCCGTGCGCCGCCCGCAGCGACTGGATGCCGTCCATCGCCGAGTGATAGTGCCGGCAGCACGGAAACGGCTTGAAATAAACGTTAGTGATCTCGTAACGGCTGCCGAGCCCGTCGAGCAGGCGGCCCCACTTCAATTGGTTGCCGACGTGCGTCTCGGCGAAACCATAATGGCCTTCCAGCACCTTCCCCGGCCCGGTGATGCCGCGGCGTGCGAACTCGGCGCACAGCATGCCGTCGCGGGCGGCCTTGCCCGGATGGATGCGCTTGATTTCGGCGCCATCGTCGAGATACGCGCGGATGCCGCCCGCAAAACTCCCCGCGAGGCCGAGCGCGTGGTTGGTCTGCGCCGCGTCGAGCTTCAACAGGCTCGCTACTGCCGCCGCTGCGCCGAACACGCCCGCCAGCGGCGTGTTGTGGAAACCGTGCCGCGCGGTGTAGGGGTGCATGGCCGCGGCGATGCGGATCATCACGTCGTAACCCATCACGACGGCCAGCAGGATCTCGCGCGGCGAACTACCGTGCTGTTCGGCCGCCGCCAGCACCGCCGGGAAGATCGCGCCCGAGGGGTGGGCTGAACCGTGCGTAGTGCCGTCGTCGAAATCGAGGCCGTGGGTGTTGGCGCCATTCACGAGCGCGGCGTTCGGAGCGGAAAGCTTCGCGCCGGCGCCAATCACGGTCGCCACCCGGCTGGCGTCGGTTTCCTGGAAATACGACAGCAGCGCCTGCGACACTGGCATCGAGGAGCCGGCGAGCGCGCAGGTGACGTGGTCGAGCAGCGCGCGCTTGAACGCGTGCACCGCTTCCGGCGGCAGCGCCTCGTAACGCCCGCCCGCGACGTGCGCCGCGATTCTCGCGCTCGCCCCGACCGCCAGGGGATTCGGGTCATCATTCATCATTCATCATTCATCATTCCGCATTTCGATGGCGGTCGTCGAAGACGACCAAGCCATCGACAGCCACCACGCCTTCCCCTTCGCGCTTGACGATGAGGGGGTTAATCTCCGCTTCGCTCACCTTACGCGCCTCGATCAGGGCCAGCAAGGAAAGCGCCCGGATCGCCCGGGCCAGCGCCGCGCAATCGCCGCGCGGGAGGTTGCGGTAGCCGCGCAGCACCGCGAGGTCGCGCACCTCCTCGACCATTGCCGCGGCCTCCTGCAGGCTGACCGGCGCGATCCGCACGCAGTAACTGCGCTTCAACTCCGCCGTGATTCCGCCCGCGCCGAGCAGCACGACCGGCCCGACCTCGGGATCGTGGCGGTAGCCGGCGATGACCTCCGCGAGGCCGCTCTCCATGCGCTGGGCCAGCACGCCGTCGATGCGGGCATCCTTTGTGTAAGCGCGCGCGTTCACGAGAATCTCCCGGTATGCCGACGCCAGCTCCGCGCCGGGCTTCACATTGAGCCGCACCACGCCCGCCTCGGTCTTGTGCGAAATGTCGGCGGAGAGGACCTTGAGCGCCACCGCCCCGCCGAGGCCCGCGCCATCGTTGGGGCCGGCCAGCACGCGGCTTTCGGCGACGGGTATGCCCAGCGCCGCGAACAGCTCGCACGATTCACGCTCGTTGAGGCGCGCGCTCTTCACCCGGGAGACGAGCGCTGTTGCGGCAGCGAGCTCCCCGCTCGCCGCCTTGCCCCGTTCCACGGGCGCGCGCCAGTTGAGATACGCGTTCACGGCTTCCGCGCACGACTCGGGCCCCTGGAATCCCGCGACGCCGTTCTCCTCCAGCAACGCGAGGCCATCGCTGGCGAACGGCGCGAGGTAGGCCGCCAGCGGCTTCCGGTTCCGGTTTTTCGCTGCGAGGATGCGCTCCGTGATGACCTTGCGGTCGCCTGCGCTGGAACCGATGACCGCGATGGCGGCATCGCAATGATACGAGGCGAGCAGCTCGGACAGGATGGCGACGTAGCGCCCGCCCTCGGCGCTCCCCATCGGCAGGTCGGTGATCGGAGCGTCGGCGATGGATATTTTTTGCGCGGCAAGTTTCGCGATGACTTGCGGCGAGGGCGGCACCACCTCCGCGCCCAGCACGCCGAGCCGATCGGCGACCATGGCAGCCGCCCCGCCGCTGCCGGTCAACATGGCCACGCGCCGGCCCGCCGGCGGCCGGTGCCCGATCACCAGCCGCGGCAGCTCGTAGAGGCTTTCCAGGACATCCACGCGCAGGATGCCGTTGTCGCGGAAAAAAGCAGCGGCAATTTCGTCGGGCCCGGCCAGTGCGCCGGTGTGCGAGGCGGCCGCGCGGCGGCCGACATCGGAGCGGCCGAGTTTGTAGGCCACCATCGGTTTGCCCGCGGCGTACGCCCGGCGCGCCGCGCGCTCGAGATGGCGCGCATCGCGAAAGGTCTCAAGGAACAGCAGGATCGCTTCGGTCGCGGGATCGTCCACCAGCATGCCGGCGATCTCGCCCACGCCGAGGTCGCATTCGTTGCCGACGGACACGAGCTTCGAGAAGCCGAGACCGCGCGCCTGCGCGCGCGAAATCAGGGTGCCGAGCATGCTGCCGCTTTGCGAGACGACACCGAGCGCGCCGGGTTTCAGTCGCTCCTGCTCGAGCACCGCGTTGACGGTGAGCAGCGCCCCTTCCCGCACACTCATGATCCCCATACAGTTGGGGCCCAGCAGGCGCAGCCCGGCGGCGCGGGCCATGCGCACCATCTCGCGCTGGCGGGCAAGCCCTTCCTCGCCCAGCTCGGCGAATCCCGCGCTGAAGATCGTAGCCACGGGGACGTTGCGCTCGCAGCACTGGGCCACGACCTGCTGCACCGCGGCCGCCGGCACCATGATGAAAGCATGGTCAATCGGCCCCGGCGCGGACGCGAGATCGGGATAAGCCTTCTCGCCGAAAATCTCCGCGCGGCCGGGATTGATCGGGATGATCCGCCCCTGGTAGCCATTGGCGCGCAGGAAGCGCTGCGGGCGCGCAGTGAGCTTCGAGGCGTCCGCCGAGGCGCCGACCAGCGCGATCGAACGCGGCGCAAACAATGCTTGAGTGAGCTTTGGGTCGGGCATCGTACTGATATCTGCTGAATCTGGAGGCGCCGCGTTAAACGCGGCATCAACTGGAGCTGAAGGACGGTGAGCGCGGTAAAGTTGAATGGCTTACACTTTATCGATCTTCGAAGGACGTTGCGAGAACCTCCTTTCGAAGATCGATTCGGCCAGCCGGTTCTTCAACATCTCGATCGAGCCGCCGGCGATCATCCACCCGCGCGAGCGGCGCACGCAGTACTCCACCAGCGTCTCCTGCGTGTAGCCGAGGCCGCCCATCACCTGCAACGCCTCGTTTGCAACATCGAAGCCGGTCTGGTTGCACATCAGCTTCGCGATCGTGGTCTCGTCCGCCGCCGGAAAACCGCGGTCGGCGTTGGTGGCGGCGCGGTAGATCAGCAGGCGCGCGGCGTCGAGCTTCACCTTCATGTCCGAGAATTTCCACTGCAAGCCCTGGAACTCGCACAACGGCCGGCCGAACTGCTTGCGCGTGACCGCATACTCGCGCGCCGCGTCGAAGCAGTACTGGCCGTAGGCGAGCGAGCGCGCCGCGTTGCCAATGCGCTCGGCGTTGAAGCCGGCGATCTGCTTCTTGAACCCGCCCGCGGGCAGCAGCACGTCCTCCGGCGGCACGTAGACGTTGTCGAAGAAGATCGGCGCCCAGTTCGCGCCCGACATGAATTTCGACGGCTTGCCGATGGAGAAGCCCTTGGCATCGCGGCGCAGCATCACCGAACCGATGCCCCCGACGCCCGGCCCGTAGCGCACGTACACCAGGTACTGGTCTGCGAACGGATTGGGAAACACCTTGGAGCCGTTCACGCGAAAGCCCTTGCCGTCCGGCGTCGCCGTGGTCTTGAGATCGGTGGTCGCGGAGCCCGCGTCCGGCTCGGTCATGGCGACAACGATCAGCTCCTCGCCTTTCAAGAGCGGCGCGAGATAGCGTCGCTTCTGGTCGTCCGTGCCGAAATGCGCGAGCACCCGGATCGCGCCGAAGTTACCCTCGGCGATCGCATCGGCGCTGCGCGGGCAGAAGCGCGCCACCTGCTCGATCGCCAGCACGGCATCCATCAGCGTGCCGCCGCTGCCGCCGTCGGCCTCCGGGATGGTGATTCCCAGCAGCCCGGCGGCGGCCATGCGTTTCGCGACGTCCCGCGGAAACTCGGAAGCGTGGGCGCGCGCTATCGCGCCTTCCGCCAGCTCCTTTCTCGCAAATGCAGCGATCGAATCGCAGAACAGGCGTTGCTGGTCGGTCAGGGTGAAGTCCATGGGTTGGATGAAGGATAGGTTGATCGGGGGAACGCTACGTTACCGCATGCGCCGGACGGCGTGAACCCGCGGCGCGGCTTCTGCCTATTTTTCCCTGCGCGGCGCCGGGTCCTGTAAATACCCCGGCTACCGGTCTAGAATCCGTACTCCCGACCAAGGACATCCCATGAAGATTGCCAAGACCACGGCGCACACCCTGCGCGTTCCGTACCACTTCCCGCTGATCAAGGAGACGCAGCACGCGCTGGTGACGTTCGTCGAGGTCGAGACCGACGACGGCCTCAAGGGCCACGCGTTCTCGGCTTACCCGCTGCGCTACAGCATCTCGGATTTCATCAACCGCGAAGCGGGGCCAACGATCGCCGGCATGGATCCCATGTGCCCGGAAGCCGTGCGCACGACCCTCTACGTGAGGCTCTCCAACAAGCACTACATGGGCACCTGGTCCTGCGCCGCGAGCATGATCGATATCGCGTTGTGGGACATCCGCGGGAAGAGCCTCAAGCAGCCGATCTGGAAGCTGATGGGCGGAGCGCGCGACAAATGCCCGATCTACATCACCTGGGGCCTGCCGCGTTACAGCAAGGAAGAGCTGGTGGAGACGGCGAAGCAGCTGATGGCCGACGGGCACACGCAGTTGAAGATGGCGATCGCTGCGAGCGCGAACCCGACTGCGCACATGTACGGAGAGCCGACCGACGACGACATACTCGAGGACATTGCGCGCATCCGCTACGTGCGGGACCAGCTCGGCGACAAGGTGACGCTGATGGTGGATGCCAACAAGAACGCCAAGCTGCCGCAGGCGATACGCGTCGCGAAAATGGTGGAAGACTGCAACCTCGCCTGGTTCGAGGATCCGGTGTTGAAGGCCGACCCCCGCCTGATGGCGAAGCTGCGCCGCGAAACCACGATTCCCATTGCCGCCGGCAGCAGCGGCACCTACGACCTCTCCTATTTCAAGGAGTACTTCCTGCACGAGGCCATCGACATCGCCCAGCCCAACGTGCGCGACATCGGCGGCTTTACCGGCGGCCTGCGCGCAGCGGCGCTGGCGCAGTCGTTCAACATCCCGCTCGACATGGGCGGCAATTTCCCGCACCTCAACATGCACCTTCACGCCGGCGTGCCCAACGGCGGCCGCGTCGAATTTCACCTCGGCGGCTGGCGCATCGGCGAAGCCCTCTTCGACGGCATGCCCTCCCCGGTCAGGGGCTGGGTCACGCTGCCGACCGCGCCGGGGCTGGGATTCACGCCGAAGAGCGGCATACTTGACCTTGCGGTCAAGTAACGCCCGAAGGATGAGGGATGAGGGATGAAGGATGACCGTCAAGCGCTGATTGACCGTCTTTGCCCTGGCCGTTCACTGACGTATGGCCAGATCTAGCTCCGCCCGGACATCAGTGAAAAGGCGGGAAACTGCCGGGTTCACGCGAAGCGTGGGGTCATCCTTCCACGTTCATCCTTCATCCTTGAGATTTCGCGAGACATGCCGAGCGAAATAAGAATCCTGTCGGCTACCGGCGTCCTCGGCTCCGGCTTCCGCGAGGAGACGCTGAAACGCGCGATGGCGCTCGGGCCGGCGTTCATCGGCGCGGATTCGGGCTCGACTGACCCCGGACCGTATTACCTCGGCTCGGGCGAAAACCTCTTTTCGGATTCCGCCTGCAAGCGCGACCTGCGCCTGATGCTGCTCGCCGGGCGCGCGGCGAAGATCCCGGTCATCGTCGGCTCGGCTTGCACCGGCGGTGCGGACGCGCAACTCGAGAGCCTGGCGCGCATCGCGCGGGAGATCGCGCGCGAGGACAAGCTCTCCTTCAAGCTCGCCACCATCGCGAGCGAGCAGGACAAGGGTTACCTCAAGAAGAAACTGCGGGAAGGGAAAATCTCACCGCTCGCCAACGCACCCCGCTTCGACGAGGCGGTGATCGACCGCAGCGCGCACATCGTCGGCATGAGCGGGATCGAGCCCTACATCGAGGCGCTCCAGAACGGCGCCGACGTGATCCTGGCCGGACGCTCGAGCGACACCTCGATCTTCGCGGCACTGCCGGTGATGCAGGGCTTCAACCCCGCCACCGTCTGGCACATGGCGAAAATCCTCGAGTGCGGCGCGGCCTGCGTCGTGCAGCGCCAGTACCCCGACTGCATGTTCGCGACGGTCACCAATGACCATTTCATCGTCGAGCCGCCGAACCCAGAGTATCGCTGCGACCCGGTGAGCGTCGCCTCGCACAACCTTTACGAAAATTCCACGCCCTACGAACTCATCGAGCCGTCCGGCGTGCTCCATACCCTCAATGCTAAGTACGAGGCGGTATCGGATCGCGCGGTGAAGGTTTCGGGCAGCACCTTCAAGCCGGCGGCGCGCTACACCATCAAGCTCGAAGGCGTGGAACTCGCCGGCTACCAGAGCATCATCGTCGGCGCCGTGCGCGACCCGATCATCCTGCGCCAGCTCGATTCCTGGCTCGAGGGGCTGGTGAAAGCGTCGAAGGACCGCATCCGCGCGGTGTTCGGGGCGGACATCGAGAGCCAGTACCGGCTCGACGTGCGGGTGTTCGGCAAGAATGCCGCCATGGGAGCGCTCGAGCCCGAGACCGGCATCGGGCACGAGGTCGGGCTGCTGTTCCAGATGACCGCGCCGTCGCAGGCGCTCGCGACGTCCCTCATGAAGTCGGTCGGGCACATGGCGGTGCATTACCCGGTGCCGGAGTGGAGCGGCCTCATCACCTCGATCGCCTACCCCTACTCGCCCCCGGAGATCGAGCGCGGGCCGTGCTACCGCTTCAACATGAACCACGTTGTCGAGCCGGCCTCGCCGCTGGAGATGTTCCGCGTTCGGTATGAGAACGTATAGAACAAGACAAGGAATAGACAGGATTAACAGGATTTACAAGATTAGATCAACACCAAGTCCTGGAACGACAGTATCAATTACATTCAAACTTGGAACTACTGCTCTTGATTTTGGTTCGGTCTAATCCTGTTAATCCTGTCAATTTTGTTCTTGATTTTGTTTCGGACTAATCCTGTCTATTACTGGCCTCTGACATGAAACTCTGGCAAGTCGCGAAACTGATCCGCAGCAAGAACGCGGGCCCGTTCGAGCTCACCTTCGACGTGATCTTCAAGGACCGCGCGACCTACGAGAAGGTGCGCGACGCGAAGATCATCAACGCGCTGTGGTTCGCGAAGACCTACCGGCTCTCTCCGGAGAAGGTGGTGGTGATCGAGTACGACGCGGCGAACGCCATCAAGGTCACCATCCCGCGGCCGGTGATCTCCGGCGATATCGACGACACCGACGTCTTCGGCGGCCAGCAGTACGGACCGCTCGTGGACCTCGAGGTCCCGTGAATGATGAACGATGAATGATGAATGATGAATGATGAATTGAAAAGCCGGCGATGCCGGCTTTTTGTTTTTGGATTTACGTTCGTGATTACGCGTGCTTACAAACGCGATCAACGCTTGCCCGGGTTGGTGTCGATCGCGTGGTTATGCGACGATCTTGTCGTAATCAGCATGCGTTCCGATCCAGAACCAGTAAACACCGCCGTCAACTTCGATTGCAAGGGCCCGATAGTGAGCGCCCACGCGTACGGACCAGAAATCGCCGATCTTCTTGAAATGAAGAGAGGGATACCGGGAATCTGATTTCAGAAGCTCGTAGTTCTTGTCGGCAAGGGCGCGGACATCGGTCGGTAGCGCCCCGTACAGCGCCCAGAACTTCGGCGACGCGAAATGCTTCAAATCTCTCGGGCCTTGCCGGCCTGATAATCCGTGAGGGCTTCTGAAACGAGCCCGCGCAGCTTTCCAGCCTTCGAATCGGCCTCGATCTGCTTATCCCAGAGCAGGTGGTCAAATTCGATGAACCACGCGCGAAATTTAGACAGCTCCTCGATCGGGAGATTCTGGATTTTGCGTTCAAGCTCTTCGAGGTCACTCATGAGTCATCACCACCTGGATGATCCAACGCTCGTCATTCTACGCCAGTCCTTCATCGCCCTCTAGCGGGTCGACCACGCCAAGACTTTGCATCTTCGAGAATTTCGTATCCAGGAAGGCTTAGCAACCCATTTCTACCTGCAGAATTGCGCACGTCCGGTTTGACGCGCACCCGCTTCGCGGGCGTCGTTGCCCAAGCCGCGGTTCGAGAGCGTCATTGTAGCGGCGCCACCACGGCGCCGCGTATTCCAGCCCTCTCGATAGCGGCTTTGACCAACCCCTCCGACTTCGCGTCCTCGACGAATTTGCGCGCGTAGGCCAGTCCGAGGTCCCGCCCCTTCGGGATGGCCATGGCCGCCGACGTGGTGTTATATCGACCTTCGAGGACCCGGTAACCGGACATCTGATCCAGGACTTCGAACAGGGTTGCCTTGTTGTCTGCAGATGCGTCTGCTTTCCCGGATTTCAGCATCTCCAATGTGCCAGCGAGACTTGATGCTCGGACCACCACGGCATGTTTCAACGTGCGAGAAAGAAAGATATCCGATACGCCTTTCTCCGACACGGCAACTCGAATCCCGGGCCGATCCACATCCGCCACTGTTGAGATAGACGAGCCGCTTGGGACGAGATAGCCACGTTCGAGTTCCATGTGCGGCGCGGCGAAATCCATCTCCTTTACCCGCGCAGGACTAAACGCAATGAAGGCGACGTCCCAACCGCCGGGTTTCACGCCGTCGAGAAGAGCTCCGACGGATGGGTACAGAACCGGCTCAAACGGAACCCCCATGCGCCGCGCCAACTCTTTTCCGAGGTCAAATCCCACCCCCTTCATCTCACCCGATGCGGAGTCCCGTATCGCTTGTATGGGAACACCAAGCAAGAGGCCGACGCGAAGCTTGCCGGTTGGAGCCAACGCCTGTCGCGCTTCCGGTGAGGGGGCGGAACTGATGCCCGCACAGCCCGCAAGCAGCAGTCCAAGCATTGCCGTCATCAGCCAATCAGTCGATCGCATTGCGCGCTCCAATGTAACTGCCGTTGCTCTCCAACGTATAGCGAACTTCCGATTTGTCGGTTAGTTTGACACTGAAACCGATGCCCTTGCTGTCCTTCCACATGAATGGCTATCTGTACTTGCGGTTTTCGGGGTGTATCGGCGTTTATCGGCGGCCGCATCCGGTTTAAACTCAGCACCCGGAGACAGGAGGAGCCATGAACACCCGAGCGGACATCCCTCGCAGCAGCCAGATTGCCGCCTACGCGGCGGGTGCGCGCGATCGGGAATATCCGGACGCGGTGGTAAAGGCCGCGATTACGGCGCTGGTGGATTACATCGGTGTTGCCGTGGGCGCCGTGGACGATGCGCCGGTGCTTCCCGTGCGGCGCGTGGCGGAATCCTGGGCTGCCCGCGGCAACGCCCGCATTTTTCTGGGCCCGCTCACTACGCCGGCGCTCGCCGCGCTGGTCAACGGCACGATGGCGCACGCCTTCGATTACGACGACGCCCACCAGATGGGCGCGGGCCACGTCAGTTGCCCCTGCTGGTCGGCGACGCTGGCGCTTGCAGGCCATCTCGGAACGAGCGAGAAGGAAACACTGGCAGCGTTCATCACCGCGTTTGAAGTCATGGCGCGGCTGGGCGGCGGCGGGCCGCAGGGCGTGGGGCGCAGCCTTCATCGCCGCGGCTTCCATCCCACCTCGATCTTCGGCCGCATCGGCGCCGCCGTGGCGGCATCCGTGCTGATGCGCCTCGATCAACCCACGACCGAGCGCGCGCTGGGCATTGCCGCGACGACGGCGAGCGGCCTGATCGGCTCCTTCGGCACCCACGCCAAGCCGTTTCACGGCGGCAAGGCCGCCATGGACGGCATCCTGGCGGCGGAACTCGCCGCGCAAGGCTTCGAATCCGCGACGCATCTCCTGGAAACGGAGAAAGGCCTGCTCGACGCCTTTATCCAGGATCGCAAGGTCGAAGTACCGCCGCTCGACTTCGACGAGCGCTGGGAGTTGCTGCGGAACGGCTTCAAGCCCTATGCGAGCTGCCGCGCGACGCACGCGTCGATCCAGGCCGCCCGCGCGCTGGCTCCCCGCCTCGCCGGCAAGAAAATCACCGGGGTCCACGCGAAAATCCATCCAAATGCAGTGATCACCGCGGGAAAGCTCAATCCACGCACCCCGCTGGAAGGCAAGTTCAGCGTGCCGTTCTGCATTGCACTCGGACTGCGGGGTTACCGGCTGGTGGCGCCGGATTTCTCCGAAGCGACCCTGAGAAACCCTGCGGTTACGGAGTTGCTGCCCCTGATAAGACTCGAGGTGGTGCAGGACCAGCCGCAGTACGAAGCGCACCTGGAAGTCCAGGTTGCAGGGGAAGGTTCGCTCTCCGCCGATACGGACATCGTGCTCGGGCACGCGCAGAACCCCATGAGTGAAACGGATTTCCGCGACAAGTTCCAGGGGTTGGTGGAACCGGTGCTTGGCCCGCAAAAATCCGGGCAGTTGTACGAGGTGCTCAACCGGTTCGAGGAGGCTGGTAGTATTCGAAAAATAATGGGCCTGCTGGAAGGCAACGCTCGCCGTGGAAACTGACGCGCGCGCGCCGGCAAGCCGGACAACCCGCGCCAATAAATTGCAATTCAGCCACAGAGGTCACAGAGAACACAGAGACATTCAAGGGGTTGAGTCAACTCACTACTTTCATCAGATGGGTGAGGCTTGAAAATGACCTGCGTTATTGATCTTCCTCTGTGAACTCTGTGATCTCTGTGGCAAATAGCTTTTTCTAGGATTAGAGGAAAGCATGAAGCCCTATCGAACCGCCGGCGCCGTCCGCCTTCTGATACTTTTCGCCAGCACCTGCGCGGCAGCCGGGGCTGCCGCCCAGGCCTATCCCACGAAACCGATACGCATGATTTCCCCGTACGCCCCGGGCGGCGGCAGCGACACCCTGGCGCGCGTGCTGGGCCAGAAGCTCTCGGAAACCATCGGGCAATCGGTTGTCGTCGACAATCGTCCCGGAGCTGCGGGCAGCCTGGGCGCAGAGCTCGTCGCGAAGTCCGCGCCGGATGGCTACACGCTGCTGGTCACCCCGAGCGCCGTGCTGACCATCAATCCGCACCTGCACCCGAAGCTGCGCTACGACACGTTCAAGGATTTCGCGCACATCACCGCGGCGACCAATTCGCCCTACTACCTGGTGGTGCATCCACGGATCCCGGCGGCCAACGTCAGGGAACTGATCACTTACGCGAAAGCCAACCCGGGGAAAATGAATTACAGCTCCTCGGGCAACGGCTCATCGACCCACCTCGCGGGTGTGCTGTTCAACAACCTGGCGGGGGTCGACATCCTGCACGTCCCATACAAGGGCGCCGCCCCCGCGATCATCGACCTCCTCGCCGGGAATATCATGATGCGGTTCTCAAGCGTCGTGCCGGTGCTGCCGCACGTGCGCAGCGGCAAATTGCGGGGCCTCGCCATCAGCAGCGCGAAACGCTACGGGCCGCTGCCGGACACGCCCACGATATCGGAGTCGGGCCTGCCGGGTTACGTGGTGGAATCGTTCTACGTCATTTCAGCGCCCGCCGGCACGCCGCGCGCCGTCATCGCGAAACTCAACAGGGATATCGTGGCCAGGCTGAAAGAACCGGAAACTGCGGGGCGCATGGTGGCGGACGGCGCCGAAGTCATCGGCTCCTCGCCCGAGGAAGTCACCCGCTCGCTGCGCGAGGACTACGCGCGCTGGGCGAAGCCGGTCAAGGATTCCGGCGCAAGCGCGGAATGACAAAGGGTGAAACATGCAGAAGCGAATCGTAATGATGGGAACCGGGGCGCTGGGCGGCTACGTCGGCGGCTACCTGGCGCAGCACGGCCAAGACGTGACGCTCGTCGACCTGTGGCCGGAAAATATCGAGACCATCCGCGCCCGCGGGCTCGAGTTGGACGGGGTCACGCCGGAAGAGAAGTTCACGGTCCGGAACGCGAAGACCCTGCACTTCAGCGAAGTGTCCTCGCTCAAGGGGCAGAAGCCGGTCGACATCGCCTTCATCTCGGTGAAATCCTACGACACCGGGCGCGTTGCGAGGGCGATCCAGCCCTACCTCGCGCCCGATGGCTATTGCGTGTCCCTGCAGAACTGCATGAACGAGGAAACCATCGCGTCCGTCGTCGGTCCGGGCCGCACGCTCGGCGTCATCGCCTCCATCATCTCGGTGGAACTGTACGAGGCGGGCCGCATCCGCCGCATGGCGGCCAAGGGCGGCGACAAGCACACCGTGTTCCGGATCGGAGAAGTGGACGGCAGCATTTCACCGCGCGTGAC
>CAZFRR010000296.1:0-7681 GCA_964521405.1 uncultured Streptomycetaceae bacterium
ACCATATCGCGGCCTTGCCGTTCGTACCGCAAGTTCTTACAGACTTATTCTCCGCGTCTCTGCGTCTCTGCGGTAAAGATCCTAAGCCGGCTCCAGCGCGGCAAACGCCTGGCCGCCGCCGTAGCTCGAGCGCGGCGTCAACTCCCCGCCCTTCATCACCTTGACCGCGCAGTACTTGAACTCCGGAATCTTGCCGATCGGATCGAGCGCCGGGTTGGTGAGCAGGTTCGCCGCTGCCTCGTAGAAACAGAATGGCACGAACACGGCGCCGCGCGGCGTGCCGTCGTCGGCCCGCGCGTAGAGCGAGATGATGCCGCGCCGCGACTCCACCGTAATCACGTCGCCGGGCTTCGCGCCCATTGCATCGAGGTCAAGCGGGTGGATGGACGCCACCGGCTCGGGCTCGATCGCGTCCAGCACCGAGGCGCGCCGCGTGATGGCGCCGGTGTGCCAGTGCTCGAGCTGGCGGCCGGTGATGAGCACGAACGGGAATTCCCGGTCGGGCTGCTCCGCCGCGGGAATGATGTCCACCGGCACCAGCCTGGCGCGCCCGGTCGGCGTCGGGAATTTGTCGACGAACACCACCGGCTGCCCGGGGTCGCCTTCCTTCTCGCAGGGATAGGTGACGCAGCTCTCTTCCTCCAGCCGCTCCCAGGTGATGCCGGCGATCGAGTTCATCCCCTTGCGCATCTCGTTGAAGACATCGCGCGGGCCGCTGTAATTCCAGTCGAGGCCCATGCGCCGCGCGAGCTCCTGGATGATCCAGAGATCTTCCTTTGCTTCACCCGGCGCGTCGAGCGCCCTGCGCCCCAACTGCACCATGCGGTCGGTGTTGGTGACGGTGCCGTCCTTCTCCGGCCATGCCGTTGCCGGCAGGATGACGTCCGCGTAATAGCAGGTTTCCGTAAGAAAGATTTCCTGCACCACCAGGTGCTCGAGCTTGGCGAGCGCCTCGCGCGCATGGTGGGCATCCGGATCGGACATCGCCGGGTTCTCACCCATGATGTACATGCCGCGAATCCTGCCGTCGAGCATCGCGTGCACAATTTCGACGACCGTCAGCCCCGGTTTCGGGTCGAGCGCAGTGTCCCACAGCTTCTCGAAACGCGCCCGCGCCTCGGCGTTGTCGACGCGCTGATAGTCCGGGAATACCATCGGGATCAGGCCCGAATCAGATGCGCCCTGCACGTTGTTCTGGCCGCGCAGCGGGTGCAGCCCGGTGCCGGGACGGCCGATCTGGCCGGTCATCAGGCACAGCGCGATCAGGCAGCGCGCGTTATCGGTGCCGTGGACATGCTGCGAAATGCCCATGCCCCACAGGATCATCGAGCTCTTCGACGTGGCATAGAGCCGCGCGACTTCCCTGATGGTCTCGGCCGGAATGCCGCAAACGGGGGCCATCGCCTCGGGACTATAGCCCGCAACATTCTTCTTCAATTCGTCGTAACCGATGGTGCGGCTCTTGATGAAGCCCTCGTTGACCAGACCTTCCTCAACGATGGTGTGCATCATGGCGTTCAGCAGCGCGACGTCGGTGTCGGGCTTGAATTGCAGCATGATGTGCGCGAGGCGCGACAGTTCCGAGCGGCGCGGGTCGGCGTAGATCAGCTTCGCCCCGTTTTTCGCCGCGTTCTTGATCCAGGTCGCCGCGACCGGGTGGTTCGACACCGGGTTGGCGCCGATCAGGAAGATGACTTCCGCGCGTGCGACGTCGCTCACCTGATTGGATACCGCGCCGGAGGCGACACCTTCCATCAGTGCCGCCACGCTCGAGGCATGGCACAGCCGCGTGCAGTGGTCCACGTTGTTCGTGCCGAAGCCGGTGCGCACCAGCTTCTGGAAGAGATACGCTTCCTCATTGGTGCCCTTGGCCGAACCGAAGCCGGCGAGCGCGTTACTGCCATGCTGATCGCGTATGGCCTTCAGCTTGCCGGCGGCGAGATCGAGCGCCTCTTCCCAGCTCGCCTCCCTGAAGTGCTCGAGCGGGTTCGCCGGGTCCATCGTGAAATCCGCATGCTTGGGCACGCCCGGCTTGCGGATGAGAGGCTTCAGGAGACGTTGCTTGTGGTGCACGTAATCGAAGCCGTAACGGCCTTTCACGCACAACCGCCCGTGGTTCGACGGGCCGTCGCGCCCGTCCACGTAGAGAATCTTGTTGTCCTTCACCGCGTAGGTGAGCTGGCAGCCGACACCGCAGTACGGGCACACTGAGTGCACCTGCTTGTCGGGTTTCACCATGCCGACGTTGCGCGCCGGCATCAGCGCCCCGGTCGGGCACGCCTGCACGCACTCGCCGCACGCGACGCAGGTGGACTCCCCCATGGGGTCGTCGAGGTCGAACACGATCTTCGAGTGCTCGCCGCGGAAGGCATAGCCGATGACGTCGTTCACCTGTTCCTCGCGGCAGGCGCGCAGACACCGCGTGCACTGGATGCAGGAATCGAGGTTGACCGCGATGCCGTGGTGCGAGAGATCGGCCCTGGGCTGATGCCGCGGCGCGAAGCGCGGGCGTCCGACCTTGAGCCTGGCGGCCCACTGGTCGAGCTCGGAGGCAAGCGTGTGGCGCTCCTTCGGCATGTCGGAGAGCAGCAGCTCCAGCACCATCTTCTGCGAGGCCATCGCGCGGGCATTGTCGGTAACGACCTCCATGCCCTTGGCGGGCTTGCGGCAGCACGAGGCTGCCAGCACGCGCTCACCCTTCACTTCGACCACGCAGGCGCGGCAATTGCCGTCCGGCCGCATCCCTTCCATGTAGCAGAGATGCGGAATCTCCACGCCGTGGCGCTTGGCAGCTTGGAGGATGGTCTCGCCGACGTGGGCGACCACGTCCCTGCCGTTTAACTTGAATTCCACCGGCATCGCAGCTTGCTCTTCCCTGCTCATCGCCGTCATCACTCGATTTCCTTGGGAAAATACTTCACCACGCAGCGTATCGGATTCGGCGCCGCCTGTCCCAGCCCGCAGATGGAGGCGTCCGCCATCGCCACCGACAACTCCTCGAGCAGACCCTGGTTCCAGCGCGGCGCTTCCATGAGCTTCAACGCCTTCGCCGTGCCCACCCGGCAGGGCGTGCACTGGCCGCAGGATTCCTCGGCGAAGAACTTCATCAGGTTGCGTGCGGCCGCCGCAACCTTGTCCTGGTCGGACAAAATGATAATGGCGGCCGAGCCGATGAAGCAGCCGTGCTGCTGCAGCGTATCGAAATCGAGCGGGATATCGCCCATCCTGGCCGGCAGGATCCCGCCGGATGCGCCACCCGGCAGGTAAGCGTAGAACGCGTGCCCCGGCAGCATGCCGCCGCAGTATTCCTCGATCAACTCCTTCACCGTGATGCCCGCCGGGGCCAGATGGACCCCCGGCTTTTTCACCCGGCCCGAGACCGAGAACGACCGCAGCCCCTTGCGGCCGCTGCGCCCATGCGAGGCAAACCACGCGGCGCCCCTCTCCAGGATCTCGCGCACCCAGTGGAGCGTCTCCAGGTTGTGCTCGAGCGTGGGGTAGCCGAACAGGCCGACCTGCGCGACGTACGGCGGGCGCAGCCGCGGCATGCCGCGCTTGCCTTCGATGGATTCGATCATCGCCGATTCTTCGCCGCAGATGTAAGCGCCGGCACCGCGCCTCAGAACTATCGGCGGCAGCGCGCAGGGCGGGTTGACTTGCAGCGCCTTCAACTCGCGCTCGAGGATCTCGCGGCAGCCCGCGTACTCGTCGCGCAGGTAGATGTAAACCTCGGAAATCTGCGTCGTCCACGCCGCGATGATCGCGCCTTCCAGGAAACGGTGCGGATCGCGCTCGATGTAATAGCGGTCCTTGAAAGTGCCAGGCTCGCCCTCGTCGATGTTGATCGCCAGCAGCCGCGGCGCCTTCTCGGCCCTCACGATGCGCCACTTGCGACCCGCGGGGAAGCCGGCGCCACCCAACCCTCGCAAGGTCGAATCTTCCAGGGTCTTCATGATGGCATCGGCATCGCGCTTGCCGGTGAGGCACTCGGCGGCGATCCGGTAGCCTCCATTACGCCGGTACTCGGCGTAATTTATGTACTTCCGGACAGGGCAGCGTGTTTTTTTCGCCAGAACGAGTGGCTTGACCTTTTCGAGCGTGGCCTGTGCCACGGGGTTCTGGCCCACCACGGCGACCGGCGCCTGCTCGCAGCGGCCGACGCAGGGCGCGGGGATGACGCGCACCCCGCTGCCCAGCGCCCGCTTAAGCCCGGCCATCAACTCGCCGGCGCCCGAGAGCTCGCAGGAGAGCGAATCGCACACGCGCACGGTGAGCGGCGGGGGCGGCGTCTCGCCTTCCTTGATGACGTCAAAATGGTGGTAGAAAGTGGCGACTTCGTAGACTTCGGTCTGCGCGAGGCCCATCTCGCGCGCGAGCGCAGCGACGTGGGCGGCGGAGAGGTGACCGTAGCGGTCCTGGATCCGGTGCAGGTATTCGATCAGCAGGTCGCGGCGGCGCGGTTGGCCTTTCAACAGCGCCTGGACCTCGGCAGCCGCGCGGGATTCGACCGGACGGCCCTTGGGCTTGCCGCGCGCTGTGCCGTCGCGCTTCTTGATGCTACCGCCTTCCAACCACCCTCCTCGAATGCGGGCCGCAGTCGGCCCGCATAATAAAAACACCTTGATTATTTCAATACCGACTTGAGCAATTTTCCCATTTCAGCTGGATTTCGCGTGGTTTTGATGCCGCACGCTTCCATCACGGAAAGTTTTTCCTCCGCGGTGCCTTTGCCGCCAGAGATGATCGCGCCGGCATGGCCCATGCGCTTGCCCGGCGGCGCAGTGACGCCGGCGATGAAGCCGACGACGGGCTTCTTCATGTTGGCCTGGATCCAGTGCGCCGCTTCTTCCTCGTTGGTGCCGCCGATCTCGCCCACCATGATCACCGCTTCCGTCTGCGGGTCGTCGTTGAACAGCTTCAGCACGTCCACGTGCTTCAGCCCGTTCACCGGGTCGCCGCCGATGCCCACGCAAGTGGACTGGCCGAGGCCCGCTTCCATCAGCTGGCCCACCGCCTCGTAGGTGAGCGTGCCGGAACGCGACACCACGCCGACCGGTCCGCGCTTGTGGATGTGGCCGGGCATGATGCCGATCTTGATCTCGTCGGGCGTGATCACCCCCGGGCAATTGGGGCCGACCAGCAGCGTCTTCGACCCCTGCATCTTGTAGCGGGTGCGGATCATGTCACGCACCGGGATGCCCTCGGTGATGCAGATGACGAGATCGAGTCCCGCCGCTATCGCCTCATCGATCGCCGCCGCGGCGTAGGGTGGCGGCACGTAGATCACGGACACGTTCGCGCCGGTCTTCTCCTTCGCTTCCTTCACCGTCTCGAAGATCGGGATGCCCTCGTAGCTCTGGCCGCCCTTTTTCGGCGTCACGCCCGCGACGTAGCAGTTCCTGCCGTTCGCGTACTCCTTGCCCATCCGGGTGTGGAACTGGCCGGTCTTGCCGGTGATGCCCTGCGTCATTACCCGTGTGTGCTTGTTGATGAGGATGCTCATATCGTCTCGTTTTTCCAGCCAAAGTGAGTGGTCACTCTCCCCCATTTCTCGAGGGAAAACGGGTTAAGTGCCCGCCGGCAGTCGTTCACTTGCCCTTGGCGGCTGCGACCACCTTCTGGGCGGCATCGGCCATGTTGTTGCCGGAGATGATGGGCAGCCCCGACTCGGAGAGGATCTTCTTGCCAAGATCGACATTGGTGCCCTCCAGGCGCACGACCAGGGGCACGCTCAACTTGACCTCCCGCGCCGCCGCGACCACCCCTTGCGCGATCACGTCGCACTTCATGATGCCGCCGAAAATATTGACCAGGATCGCCGCGAGCTTGGGGTTCTTCAGCATGATCTTGAACGCCTCCGTCACCTTCTCGGTGGAAGCGCCGCCGCCGACGTCGAGAAAGTTGGCGGGGCTGCCGCCGTAGAGCTTGATGATGTCCATGGTCGCCATCGCGAGCCCCGCGCCGTTCACCAGGCAGCCGATGTTGCCATCCAACTGGATGTAATTGAGGTCGTACTTGGAGGCCTCGACTTCCGCCGGGTCCTCCTCGTCGAGATCGCGCAGCGCCACGATCTCGGGGTGGCGAAAGAGCGCGCTGTCGTCGAAGTTCATCTTGGCGTCGAGCGCCAGCACCTGGTCCTCGCCGGTCACGATCAGCGGGTTGATCTCCGCGAGCGAAGCGTCGGTGTCATCGAACGCCTTGTACAACGCCTTCAGCATATCGCGCGCCTGCGCGACGCCGTTCTGCGGCACGCCGATTCTGCGGGCGATGTCTTCGGCATCCTTGTCGGCGAGCCCCTTGCCCGGGTCCACCACTACCTTGTGTATTTTTTCAGGCGTCTTCGCCGCGACTTCCTCGATGTCCATGCCGCCTTCGCTGGAAGCCATCAGCACCACGCGCTGCGAGCCGCGGTCCACGACCATGCCGAGGTAGAGCTCCTTCCTGATGTCGGCGCCTTCCTCGACCAGCAGACGGCGCACTTTCTGGCCCCCGGGGCCGGTCTGGTGCGTCTTTAACTGCATGCCCAGGATCTGTCCCGCATGCTGCTTAACTTCGTCGAGCGACCTGGCGAGCTTGACCCCGCCGCCCTTGCCGCGGCCGCCGGCGTGGATCTGGGCTTTCACCACCCAGGCTTTCCCGCCCAGTTTCTTCGCGGCTTCGGCCGCTTCGTCCACGCTGAAGCACGGATAACCGCGGGGCGTAACGACGCCGTACTTGCGGAGGATTTCCTTGGCCTGGTACTCGTGGATTTTCATCGTGACCTTGTCGTTCGGCTGCTGCCCGCTGCGCCCGGCAAGCCGGTAGGGACTCTATACAGCCATGGGCTTGCCGGCCTTGACCGGAGTCAATATCCGGGAGCCGTTCGGATATGGCGCTCAGCGCGCCCGGCGCAAAGCCGCGCTATGGCATCGAGCGGGGCAGTATAACAAACCGCGCCGGCCGAGCCGTCTGCGGGACAGCCAGGTCCCGCAGGGGGGCCAATTGCGAGAGTGGCAAACGTTCCGATCGCACAAATGCTTACTTCGGGGGAAAAGTCTCTCTCATCGAGGACGGGCGATACCGTTCTCAGTCAGGGCAAAAAAAAGCGCAACCCGTGAGGGCTGCGCTTGAGGTTCCACCAAAGGAGGAGGATTTTGGAGGAGTGCGCCGACGCCGGAGAGGCTATCGACACGCCATCATTATCCTTCATCCAAAGCCATAATGCAAGCGTTTGCTGCTGCTATGCAATATCGCTTCAAGCCGGAATCGAAGCATTCAGTTAATTCTTTTTATTATCAATATATTAGTTTATCTAACTACGAGGACAGGTATCTTGGTATGGGTCAATACCTTACGGGTCTCGCTGCCCAGCAGCACTGCCGCCAGCCCCTTACGCCCGTGGGAGGTCATCAGGATCAAGTCGCAACCCTGCGCCTCTGCGGTCTTCAGGATCGCGTCGTAAGGATGGTCGCTGGTTTCGCAGACCGTCTCGCATTGCACGCCCGCTTCCTCGGCGCTCTTGCGCACGAATGCCAGATAACTTTCAGCGCGCGTTTTGGCTTCTTCCTCGATGCGCTCTTCCGTGACCGGATCGAATGCGCCTTCATAGGCGATCAGCAGGTGGTAATCGGGAATCACGTGGATGGCGGTGACTCGCGCCTGGTGCAGCTTGGCGAGCTCCATCGCCATCTTCACGGCCCGC
>CAZFRR010000297.1:0-2493 GCA_964521405.1 uncultured Streptomycetaceae bacterium
CCACCGACAATGCCTCCGGGCGGGTGTAGGACGATCCCGTGGCAAACACCCTCGCCCTCGGGATAGAACGGTTTCTGCACCAGCAAGGGTCCGGCGTGTTGGCGTTCGGCAAGTACAGTGCGTGCACCGCGGCGTTCGTACCGCAGCGCGAGTTCCCCTCGCCAGCCGTTTGTGTGCACCATTCATCCCTACCCATTGGGAATCATACTGCGACGCGTTTGCGTACGCCATCGGCATCCATGTCCTCGCCACGCCCACGCTGCACGATCTCGCCGCGTTCCATCACCAGATATTGATCGGCCAATGAACGCGCGAAGTCGTAATACTGCTCGACCAGGAAGATGGCCATGCGGCCTTGTTTGGCGAGCATGCGGATGACCTGCTCGATGTCCTTGATGATCGAGGGCTGGATGCCTTCGGTCGGCTCATCCAGGATCAGCAAATAGGGATTGAGCGCAAGCGCCCGGCCGATGGCAAGCTGCTGCTGCTGCCCGCCGGAGAGATCGCCGCCGCGCCGGTGCAGCATGGATTTGAGTACGGGAAAGAGTTCGTAGACTTGTTCCGGGATAGTCGTCGCGCGCGGTGCGGAAGCTAGACCCATCAGCAGGTTCTCTTCCACGGTAAGTCGCGGAAAAATCTCGCGCCCTTGCGGCACGTAACCCATACCGTAGCGCGCGCGCAGGTAGGGTGCTGCGCGGGTGATATCGCGCGTCTCGAAATGGATGCTGCCGCTCGCCGCGGGGAGAAGACCCATCAAGGTCTTGAGCAGCGTGGTCTTACCCACGCCGTTGCGTCCAAGCAGCACGGTGACTCTGCCCAGCGGCACTTCGAAGCTCAAGTCGCGCAGGATGTGGCTGCCGCCGTAATACTGGTTGAGCCCGGTTACGGTTAGCATGAGCTAGCGTCCCAAATAGACTTCGATGACCCGCGGGTCATTCTGCACTTCGGCAAGCGCACCTTCCGCGAGCACACTGCCTTCGTGCAGCACGGTAATTTTTCGGGCGATGGAGCCAATGAACGCCATGTCATGCTCGACGACGACCAGTGAATGGCTGCCCGCGAGTGAGACGAACAATTCGGCCGTGCGCTCCGTTTCTTCGTCGGTCATGCCAGCCACCGGTTCATCGAGCAGCAGCAGTTTGGGCTCCTGCATGAGCAGCATGCCGATCTCCAGCCACTGCTTCTGGCCGTGTGAGAGCAAGCCCGCTATCCGGGTCGCCTGCTCCTGTAAGCGGATTTGCGACAGCATGGCGGCAATTCGGTCGCGCTCCTCCGAGTCAAGCCGGGCCGTCAATGTGTGGTGCACGCTCTTGTCGGCCTTCATGGCGAGTTCCAGATTCTCGAACACCGAGTGGCTCTCGAAGATGGTCGGCTTCTGGAATTTGCGGCCGATGCCGGCGTGCGCGATCTGCGCTTCATTGAGTCGCGTCAGGTCGATGGTCTGGCCGAAAAAGACGCTGCCCGTATCCGGACGGGTCTTGCCGGTGATGACATCCATCATCGTAGTCTTGCCGGCGCCGTTTGGCCCGATCACGCAGCGCAGTTCACCCGCGTCGATCGCGAGCGAGAGTTTGTTCAGTGCGCGAAAACCGTCGAAGCTCACCGTGATGTCGTCGAGATACAAGACCGTGTGATGGGAGACATCCAGGTCTCCGGTCACGACGTGGCCGGTCGAGGCCTGACCGGCGGGCACACCTGCGCGCTGATAGTCGTCCGGATTCATGTCGATGAATGCTTGCCGCGCATGCGCCGCAGCAGGCCGACCACGCCCTGGGGCATGAATAGCGTCACCAGGATGAACAGCAGCCCCAGCACGTAGAGCCAGTACTCCGGGAATGCTACGGTGAAGATACTCTTTGCGCTATTGACGAGGCCCGCGCCGACAATGGCGCCGGTCAATGTCCCGCGCCCGCCGACCGCCACCCAGATCGCGATCTCAATCGAGTTCGCGGGCGACATCTCGCTTGGATTGATGATGCCGACCTGCGGCACGTAGAGTGCGCCGGCGATTCCGCATAACACAGCCGAGAACGTCCAGATGAAGAGCTTGTAGTTCACCGTGTTGTAGCCGCAGAACATGACCCGCGTCTCGGCGTCGCGGATGGCGGCTAGCACGCGCCCGAAGCGTGAGGTCACGAGGTAGCGTGCGATGAGCAAAGTTGCGATCAGGAATGCCCCCGTCAGAATGAACAACACCATGCGGGTTTCGGGCGTTGCGATGGTGTAGCCGAGGATGCGTTTAAAATCCGTGAAGCCGTTATTGCCGCCGAAGCCCGTGGCGTTGCGGAAGAACAGCAGCATCGCCGCGTAGGTCAGCGCCTGGGTGATGATGGAAAAGTACACGCCCTTGACGCGCGAGCGAAATGCGAAATAACCGAACACGTAGGCGAGCAATCCGGGTACCGCGACGACCAGGAAACACGCCCACAAGAACGAGTCCGAATTCCACCACTGCCAGGGGAATTCTTTCCAGTCGAGGAACACCATGAAGTC
>CAZFRR010000298.1:0-23435 GCA_964521405.1 uncultured Streptomycetaceae bacterium
CCGATGAATATTTCCGAGTTCGCGTTGCCGAGCCGGCCCTTGAAGTTGCGGTTGGCGCTGGTGATCACGACGTCGCCGTCGCCCGTGATCAGGTGCCCGGTAATGTTGACGCAGGTGCCGCAGCCGGCGGCTTCGACCGAAGCGCCCGCCTGGGTGAGCGCCTCGATCAATCCCTCGCGCGCGGCCTGCAGGTAAACCTGGCGGGACGCCGGCGTGACGATCATGCGCACGCCCTTCGCGATGCGCCGGCCTTTCAATATCGCGGCCGCCTGCCGCATGTCGTCGAGCCGCCCATTGGTGCAGGTGCCGATCAAGGCGTAGTTGATGCGTTGCCCTTTGACTTCGGGCACGCCGACCACGTCGTCCACGCGGTGCTTGCGCGCAACCTGCGGCGGAAGCTTCGCGGTGTCGATTTCGATGCGCTCGCAGTAGCGCGCGTCGGCATCGGCCTTCACCGGCCGCGGCTCGCGCGCGCCGCACGCTTTCAACCAGGCGAGGGTCTTTTCGTCGGCCTCCAGCAACGCCGCTTTTGCCCCCAGCTCCGCGGCGTGATTGGAGAGCGTCATGCGGTCGTCTATTTCCATCGCCGCCACCGCCGGCCCGGCATATTCGATTGCCCGGTAGTTCGCGCCCTCCGCGCCAAGCCGTCCCAGCAGGTGGAGCGTCAGGTCCTTCGCCCACACGCCGGGCTGCAGCCGTCCCATGAGATCGACGCGTATCGTCTCCGGAACGCGGAACCAGAGCTTGCCCGTCATCAGCACCGCGGAGAAATCGGTGCCCTCGACGCCGACGCCAAAGGCGTTGAATGCGCCGTAAGTGGTCGAATGCGTGTCGGTGCCGGTCACGAGATCGCCGCAAGTGAAATGCCCGCCCTCGGGCAGCACCTGGTGGCAGATGCCGTCGCCGACGTCGTAGAGCACGGCGCCGTGCTTCTCCGCGAAGGCCCGCATCTCGCGGTGAACGTTGGCCGCCTCCTGGTGGGGCGGCGGGGAATAATGGTCGAGCACCAACGCCGTGCGGGAAGCGAACGGGAGCTTCACGGCGCCGAACTCCTCGATGCGCCTTAACGCATTGGCTGCGCGCGCGCCGTGCAGCATGGCGAAATCCACGCTGGCGACGACCAGGTCGCCCGCCCGCGCCGGCCCGCCGCCGGCATGCGAACCCAGGATTTTCTCGGCGATCGTGGAACCCATGTTTTTCGACTAAGAGAAGGCCGGCTATTTTACAGGCTTACCCGATAACTTTCCGGCGCATTCCACCATTTGGCATGCGGGACCAGATGTGGTATCTAATCGCCCTTTTACTCCGCCCATCCATCACATGCCAGCAGCGCCGGAAAGTTCACTCACTGCCTACGTCGCGCAATTCGTCATCAGCACCAAGGCCTCCGCCATTCCCGCCGACGTCATGCACCTCGGCAAGCGCTCGATCCTCGACGGCATCGGGCTCGCGCTCGCCGGCAATGCCGCCGAATCGGGACACATCGTCCGCACGCACCTGAAAAGCCTGGGCCTGCCGACCGGCAAGGGCGCGACCGTGATCGGCACGAACCTGAAATTGCCGGCGCGCTTCGCCGCCTTCGCCAACGGCATCGCGATCCACGCTGACGACTACGATGACACCCAACTCGCGGTCGCCAAGGACCGGGTCTACGGCCTGCTCACCCACCCCACCGCGCCAGCGCTGCCGCCGGTGCTGGCGCTGGGCGAGATCGGCAACCGCTCGGGGCTCGACGTGCTGACCGCCTACCAGGTCGCAGTCGAGGCCGAGACCAAGATCTCCGAGGCCATCAATCCGCGCCACTACGACCACGGCTTCCACTCCACCGCCACCATCGGCGCGATCGCCGCCGCCGCCGGCGCCTCCCGCATGATGAAGCTCAACCTCGAGCAGACGCGCCGCGCGCTGGGCATCGGCGCCAGCCAGGCCGCGGGGCTGCGCGAGAACTTCGGCACCATGACCAAGCCGTTTCATCCCGGGCGCTCCGCCGAGAGCGGCATCGTCGCCGCGGAATTCGCGAAGCTCGGCTGGACCGCGACGCCCATCGTGCTGGAAGCCGGCCGCGGCTTCTTCAAGGCGGCCGGCGGCGGCTACGACCCCGCCGCGATCGAAGGCAGGCTCGGCAACCCGTGGACCTTTGCCTTTCCCGGCGTCTCGATCAAGCCGCACCCGTCGGGTTCCCTCACTCACCCGGGCATGGGGCTCATGCTGGATCTGATTCGCAAGCACGACCTCCGGCCGGAGCAGGTGGTGAAGGTGAAAGTCGGCACCAACCGCCACATGCCGAACGCGCTGATTCACCACCGCCCGACGAACGAGTTGCAGGCCAAGTTCAGCATGGAGTTCTGCATGGCCATCCTGCTGCTCCAGCGGCGGGCCGGGCTGGCGGAGTTCACCGACAAGGTGGTCAACCGCCCCGACGTGCGGAAAATGATCGAAAAGATCGAATTCGGCGTGCACCCCGAGGCCGAGGCCGCAGGCTATGAGAAAATGACCACGATCATCGACATCGAGCTGGCGGACGGCAGGAAGCTCGGCGGCCGCGCCGATTTCGGCAAGGGCAGCCCCGTCAACCCGATGTCGGACGACGAGCTCGCCGGCAAATTCCGCGAATGCGCCGCCTGGGGCAAGCTGCCGAAGGCGAACGCCGACAAGGTGGTGGACATGGTATTCAGCCTGGAGAAGCTCAAGAGCATTAGAGAATTGACGCGCCTACTGGCGAAGAAATGATGAATGAGGAATGCGGAATGATGACCCGGCAAAGCCCGAAGTTCTTATTCATCATTCATCATTCATAATTCATCATTGGAATCACCTTTCACTTCGCCCGTCATGAGAAAACCTGTAATTGGACTTATGCTCGGCGACGTCACCGGCATCGGCCCGGAAATTAGCGCCAGGCTGCTCGCGTCCGGCGCGACCGGCGAACTCGCGAACGTCGTGGTGATCGGCGACCAGCGCGTGCTCGATCTCGGCATCAGGAACGCCGGGGTCACGCTCGGCTACCACACGGTGGCTTCGGTAGACGCGATACGCTGGCCGTCCGAAACGCTGCCCGTGATCGACCTCGGCAATATCGATCCGGCGCGCTTCAAGCAAGGCGAAGCCTCCGCCGAATCCGGAAAACTGACGGGGGATACGTTAAAGCACATGATCGATCTGGCGCTTTTGCGCAAAATCGATGGCATTTGCTTCGCGCCGCTCAACAAGGGCGCCATGCACCAGGGCGGATGGAAATTCAACGACGAGCACCAGATGTTCGCCAAGCTGACTGACCACGCTGGTTTCTTCGGCGAAATGAACGTGATCAAGGAGTTCAGCACCTTCCGCGTGACCTCCCATGTCGCGCTGCGCGAAGCTATAAACCTGGTGACGCCCGAGCGCATCACGAGCGCGATACGGCTCGCCGACGACACGCTGCGCGCGGCCGGCTGCGCGAAGCCGCGCATCGGCGTCGCGGCGCTGAACCCGCACAACGGCGAGAACGGCCTGTTCGGCGACGAAGAGATCAGGATTATCCGGCCGACGGTGGAGAAAATGCGCGCGGCCGGCGTGAACTGCACCGGCCCCATTTCATCCGACGCCATCTTCATCAAGGCCAGGAATGGCGATTTCGACGGCGTGGTGATGATGTACCACGACCAGGGCCAGATCGCGACCAAGCTGCTGGGCTTCAGCAAGGGCGTCACCGTCACCGCCGGCCTGAAGACCGTATTCACCACGCCCGCGCACGGCACCGCCTACGACATCGTCGGTCAAGGTCGCGCCGACCCCGGTGCACTTGAGCACGCATTCCGGATCGCGGCGAAAATGGCATCCAGCAAATCAGAAAGCGGACTGGCGCGACCTGACGGACCGCCTGCGGCGGCCCGGGATACCTGATAATCAGATAGTGGATGAATGATTTCGAGGAGAAAACGATGAAGATGGGACACAGCAGAATATTTTTATTTATTTGCGGCGCGTTCGTTGCAGCCGCCCTTCCGGTCGCCGGAGCGCGCGCCGCAAATTGGCCGGAACGGCCGATCCGCATGCTGGTCGGGTTCGCTCCCGGCGGCGGCACCGACGCCACCGCGCGCGCGATAGCGCCCAAGATGACCGAACTCCTCAAGCAGCAGGTCATCGTGGACAACCGGCCCGGCGCCACCGGCAATATCGCGACGGATATCGTGTCGAAATCCAACCCGGACGGCTACACCATACTGATGGGAACGATCGCCGCGCTCGCGATCAATCCCGCCCTCTACGAAAAGCTCCCGTTCGACCCGATCAGGGACCTGGCGCCGGTAACGCGCGCGGTGGATTCGACCAACGTCCTGGTACTGCATCCGTCGGTGCCGGCCAAATCGGTGAAGGAGCTGATCGCGCTGGCGAAGACGAAATCGCTCAACGCCGGGTCTTCCGGGGTGGGCGGGGCCGGCCACCTCGCTCTCGAACTGTTCAATCTTCAGACCGGCACCAAGATCGTCCACGTTCCCTACAAGGGCGGCGGCCCGGCCATGATCGACCTGCTGGGCGGCAACATCCAACTCATCTTCGCAACGGCCGCCAGCGCGGTCGGGCACATCAAGTCCGGGAAGATCCGGGCGCTCGCCGTGACTACCTTGAAGCGTTCGGCGCTGGTGCCCGATCTGCCCACGATCGCGGAGACGGGCCTCAAGGGATTCGAGGCGAACAACTGGTACGGCGTGCTGGTCCCGGCCAAGACCTCGCGTGCGATCATCGACCGCCTCAACAAGGATGTGACCGCCGCACTCAACACGCCCGACGTGAAAGAGCTGCTGTTCAAGCAGGGGCTGGATGTCGCGCCGGAGTCGCCCGAAGCGTTCGGCGCCTACATCAAGTCCGAGGGCGCGAAGTGGGCGAAGGTGGTCAAGGCGTCCGGCCTTAAGGCCGAATAACCCGTGATCGGTGACCGGTGATCGGTGATCGGAGTTACCAGGTAAGAAGCAGGCTCGCGGCACTCGGCGCCGCCTTGCTTGTCGCGCTGCCCGCCTCCGCGCAGGAGTATCCGGCGAAGCCGGTGCGCATCATCATCGGCTTCCCGCCGGGCGGCGCGACCGATCTCGTCGCGCGGCTGATGGCGCCGAAATACACCGGCGTTTTCAAGCAGCAGTTCATTGTGGATAACCGGCCCGGCGCGAACGGGGTCATCGGGTCCGACCTCGCCGCGAAAGCCGCGCCCGACGGCTACACCCTCCATCTCGCCACGATCGGCTCACTGGTGCTCTCCCCCGCCACCAGCAAGGTGCCGTACGATCCGCTAAAGGATTTCGCGCCGGTTTCGCAGGCGGTCGCGCTGCAGAACATTTTCATCGTGCACCCCAACCTGCCGCCGCGCACGCTGAAGGACCTGATCGCGCTGGCGAAAGCAAAACCGGGCGCGCTCAACTTCGCTTCCTCCGGCAATGCCAGCCCCGGTCACCTCGCCGGCGAGTTGTTCAACAGCATGGCCGGTGTGAAGCTCGTGCACGTGCCCTACAAGGGCGGCGGCCCGGCCATGATCGATCTCGTCGCCGGCCACGTCGAGATCTTCGTTGCGGTGATCTCAACCGCCGTGCCGCAGGTCAAGGCCGGCAAGGCGCGCGCACTCGCCGTTACCGGCCCGCGGCGCGCCGCCGCGCTGCCGGAAGTGCCGACCGTCTCCGAGTCGGCATTGAAAGGTTACGAAGCTACGAATTGGTATGGATACGTGGTGCCGCCCGCAACGCCTCGCCCGATCGTCGAGCGGCTGAACCAGGCCACCGTCTCAGTGCTCGAGATGGCCGATGTCAGACAGGCCCTGCTCGACCAGGGCATCGAGGCTGCGCCGAGCTCACCGGAGCAGTTCGCGGCTTACATCAAGTCGGAAACCAGCAAGTGGACCCAGGTGATCAAGGCCGCCAGGCTCAAAGCCGATTAAATCCGGACACCAGTGCCGGTTTAATTCCGCGCGATCGAGCGGACGGTGAGCCCGCCGCTCATCGCGCGGCTAGAAGAACCATGTTGCACCCGCCGGGAGCAACTCAATCTCATGAATTCAGCGGCCAGGCGCTGAATTCATTAGTCGGGCTTGATCTTCGCCACCGCGACTACGCGCGACCAGCGCGCGAGCTCGCTCTTCACCAAGCCCCCGAAACGTTCGGGCGGCCCTCCTGCGGGATTCATGCCCTGCCTGGCGAGTTGCTCGCGGATCTCTGGCTGCTGCAGCAGCGCGTTGATGTCGGCGTTAAGCCTGGCGATGACTGACGCGGACGTGGCTGCTGGCACGAGCGCGCCGGCCCATGTTTCAAATTCGAGCTGCGGCAACCCCTGCTCCTTCAGCGTCGGCACGTCGGGAAACGCCGGCGAGCGCTCCGCGCTGGTCGCGGCCAGCATGCGCAGCCGGCCGCCGGTCACGTGGGGCTGGACAGTCTGGAATGTCGAGATAATCGTCTGCACGTGCCCACCCACCACGTCGGTGAGCGCGGCAGCGAGGCCCTTGTGTGGCACGTGCACGATGCTCGTGCCGGTTTCCAGCTTGAACAGTTCCATCGCGAGATGCTGCGCCGAGCCGTTGCCCGGCGAGGAGTAATAGAGTTCCCCCGGACGGCGCTTCGCGAGCTGGACGAATTCGCGCACGGACTTCACCGGCAACTGCGGATGGACGACGAGCGCAAGCCCGCTGGTGGTGAGAAGCGCCACCGGCGCAAAGCTCCTGACCGGGTCGAAGGGCAACTTCGGGTAGATCGCCGGGATCATGCTGTACGAAGCCACCACCAACATCAGCGTGTGCCCGTCCGGCGCGGCCTTCGCGACGAACGCCATGCCGATTGCGCCAGTGGCGCCCGGGCGATTATCGGTGATGACGCTTACTTTCCAGCGCTCGGAGAGTTTCGGCCCGAGCAGGCGCGCCACGATGTCGGCGGTAGTACCCGTCGAATAGGGAACCACGATCTGCACGGCACGTGTCGGATAGGCAATGTCCTGCGCGGTCGCGCCACCGCAGGCTGAAGTCAGTCCCGCCACGACGCACGCCAAGCGCCACGGCGAGCGCGGAGCCTGGCATGAACTTGTCATTGCTGGCCCTCCTTCAAATAAGCTTAGCACCGAGAGAGGGTTTTGAAATAGTATCCCACGGCAGCGCGGAAAACATCCGGCCAACGGCATGTCGCGAGAGGAGATGAGTCATGGGCCAGATTCTTGGTCTCGGCATTACCCACTACCCGAATCTTGCGAACCAGTTGAATATGAGCTGGCGCATGCAGAAAGTCCTGGAAGATCCCGCGCTCGCCGAGCGGTTTCGTTCGGCGGACAACTGGCACCCGACCATGCGCGCGCAATGGGGCAACGACCGGGGGCAGGCTCACTCCGACCAGCACCGTCGGGACCTCATCGACCAGTTCCGCAAAATCCGGGCCGAGCTCGATGCCTTCAACCCCGACTTCGTGCTGATCTGGGGCGACGATCAGTACGAAAACTTCCGCGAGGACTGCGTGCCGGCTTTCTCCATCCTCGCGTACGACTCGGTGGACATCCAGCCGTGGAAGGGCTACCGCCGCGGGCGCAATGCCTGGGACGAGCCCGATGAGAAAACTTTTACGATCAACGGCCACCGCGCTGGCGGCAAGTACCTGGCAACAGCCCTGCTGAAGGAAGGCATCGACGTGGCCTATGCCTACAAGCCGCTGCACCATCCGCTGGGTCACGCCTTCGCGAATTCGGTGCTCTACCTCGATTACGACCGCAAAGGGTTCTCCTATCCCGTCGTGCCCTTCGCCGTGAACGCCTACGGGCGCTGGCTGATCGCCGCCAATGGCGTGCCCATGTCACCGTCGGCAGCCGCGCAGTTGCCGGGCGGGGAGAGCGACCTCGACCCGCCCGCTCCGCAACCGTGGCGCTGCTTCCAGGTGGGCGGCGCCGTCGCCCGCGCGCTCGAGCGCAGCCCCTGGCGCGTGGCGGTCGTTGCCTCCTCCAGTTGGAGCCATTCGTTCCTGGTGCAGAAGCACTCGCGATTGTTCCCTGACGTCGAGGCTGACAAGCGCTACTACGAGGCGCTGAAGAACGGCGACTGGGAGCTGTGGCGCAACACCACGCTCGAAGAAGTCGAGGACCGCGGGCACCATGAATTGCTCAACTGGTTCTGCCTTGCCGGCGCCATGCACGAGCTGGGCCGCAGACAACCCGACGAGTCAGCGTTCCTCGAGTCCTGGATCACTAACTCCGACAAAGTGTTCGCCGTCTTCCGGCCGAATCATTAACGCATCACCCGACACTCAACACTCAACACTGAGATCGATATGTTCAACCCTTTCCAGCCGCTCGAGAAGATCAAGGCCGAGGTCTACACCTCGATGCCCGCGAAGTTCCGCAAGAAGGGCCGCACCGCGTGGTCCGATCCCAACCGCCAGGGCGCGGAAGTCGAGTGCTTCCTCGAAGGCCCCTCCTTCGACCGCGATGGCAACCTGTGGCTCGTGGACATTCCCTACGGTCGGATCTTCCGCATCTCGCCGAAAAAGGAATGGGAGCTGATCGTCCAGTACGACGGCTGGCCGAACGGGCTGAAGTTCCACCAGGACGGGCGCGCTTTCATCACCTGCTACAAGCAGGGGCTGCTCGCCCTCGATCCGAAATCCGGCAAGCTCGAAACCTTGCTGGGAACCGCCTTCAGCGAGGGTTTCAAGGGCTTGAACGATCTCCACTTCGCCTCGAACGGCGACCTCTATTTCACCGACCAGGGGCAGACCGGCATCACCGACCCCACCGGGCGCGTCTTCCGGCTCTCCGCCAACGGCACCCTTGCCCGCCTCGCGGACAACGTGCCGAGCCCGAACGGCATTACGCTCTCCACCACCGAGAAGCATTGCTACGTGGGCGTCACGCGCTCGAACTCGGTCTGGCGCCTGCCGCTCATGGCTGACGGCAACGTGTCGAAGACCGGCGTGGCGATCCAGCTCTCCGGCGGCGCGGCGGGCCCCGACGGCATCGAGATGGACTCGGAGAATGGCCTGCTGGTATGCCACCTCGGCGTCGGCATCTGGCGCTTCGACGCCAACATGCTGCCGACCCACCTCGTCTACGCCGAGGGCCACCACCACCATCACCTCGACAACCTCGCTTTCGGCGGCCCCGACTTGAAAACCATCTACATCACCGAGGCGCTCTCGGGCGACGTGCTGATGGCGAAGCTGCCCGTCGCGGGCAAGAAAATGTACGGGTTGAGCTGAACCACAACTCCCTCAGGAGAATCCATCATGCACTTGCGCAGCGTCGAATTGCAGATGCCAAACCGCGCGGCCGGGGTCGACTTTCTCAAGGGACTGTGGGGCCTCATCGATGTCGGCACCCGCAAAGACACGACCTACCTGCGTGGAACAAGGCCGCTTCATTACTCCATTGCCGTCACCGAGGGGTCCGGCCGCGCCGTGCTGTCCGCGACTCTCGCCGGTTCCCGCGCGGAAGTCGAGGCAACCTGGGACCGCGTCCGCAAAGCCGGCCTGAAACACGGCCCGTGGATCGACGAGTTCGACGAGCCCGGCCGCGGCGCGGGCTTCCATGTCGCCGGCCCCGAGGGCGAGCCGTACCGCTTCCTCACGGAGCGCGAGGCGGCTCCCGCTGCGCTTTCGGACGACAGCGCGCGCCCGCTCCGGGTGGCACACGTGGTGTTCAACACTCAGGACCGCGAGGCCGCTACGCGCGTGCTGGTGGACACCTTCGGCTTCAAGCTGTCCGACCGCACGCGCGTCATGAATTTCCTGCGATGCGACGACCTGCACCATGTTGTGGCCTACGCCGACTCGAAGCAGCCCACGTTGAATCACATCGCCTTCGAGATGCGGGACGCCGACGCCGTGCTGCGCGGCATGGGCCGCCTGAAGGACGCGGGCTACCCGAGCGTGTGGGGGCCCGGCCGGCATGGCCCGGGCAACAACGTGTTCGCCTATTTCGTCACGCCGTTCGGCGCCTGCGTCGAGTACACCGCCGAAGTGCAGCGCGTGGATGACAGCTACCAGACCGGCACCCCGGAGTCCTGGCAGTGGCCGCCCGGGCGCACCGACCATTGGGGCATCGCCAGCCGCGACAACGCGAAGCTCGCCGAATCGGGCGACACCTTCCCGTACCGTAAGCTGGCGGCGTGAGGATGGCGCGGGCAAGCATCAGCCGGCGAGCGCCGGCCGGCATCCGGGCACGGTTTCATACGGCACCTCGGGCATCGGCACGATGGAACTGAAGGTGGCCGCGGAGTCGTAACCCCTCACCGGAAACGAACGACAGGAGAATCGCCATGCTGCTGCCATTGCCCGGACGCAATCTCTGCTACGACCTGGTCGGCCCGGAATCGGGCCCGGTCGTCGCGTTCTCGCACTCGCTTGCCGCCGACCTCGGCATGTGGGCCGAGCAGGTGCCGGCGCTTGCCGCGGCGGGCTCGGCGCGCGCGGGTAGCACGGCGACGCACCCCCGAAGCCCGGGGGCCGCGGGCCGTCACTTGCTGAAGAAATCGTACGGTCTCAGCTGAATACCCTCCCGCACACCGGCGAACACCCCGCTGCGGCGGGGTTTCTTTTTGGCTTCGCTCTGCCGGGGAGGCAGTCGATTATTCGATGGCCAATCGCCGATTTCCCGGCAATGAAACGAGCGCAAGGGCAATATGCACCTCATCCGGAAATATCAATAACACAGATAATCATATACTTACGCCCTATGGTCCGACCTCGCACGGCTGGCATGTTTTCTGCGTACTACCCGACAGCAACGCAATCACATCGGGGGATGTCATGGTTAATTCGAAGGTAGTTGGTTCCGTCCAAGACAAGCCGGTCAAGTCGGCCAAACCGTCTTACAGCGGTCATGACAGCAAGAAATCACGGACTGCGGACTGGGTTGCCGCAGTGGCAATGATCGCCGAGAAGAACCAGGCAAAGGTAAAGGAATCGAAGAGGCCGTTACGCGAGGATGCCCCGGCAAAGGACATCGACGTCGTTCGCGCCCGCACCCTGTCCAGCCAGATCTGACCATTCATCAGGGTTTGGCGTCGCATCGCCGGCAATCGCCTGCGATGGCCCCACCCGCCCTTAGCCTCCGACCCCGCCACGGCGGGGTTTGTTTTTGATTCGCACGACAGCGAATCTTTCCTGACTTCCCGCTTTCCTCTATGATGCCCGGCGGCAGCTCGCTATTTGCCGCGCATTGGGCAGGTGGTCCCGAGCCGCCCGGATTTTCACCAGCGCCGGTGTCAATCACGCGCGCGATATACATTTTTTGGAAAAAGGGCACACTCATGAAGCTCTATTACCACCCCGCATCCTCCACCAGCAGGATGGTCCAGATGTTTGCCGTCGACCAGGGCATCGACCTCGACTACCAGGTCGTCGATCTCTTCACCGGCGCGCATCTCAAGCCTGAATTTGCCGCGATCAATCCCAGCCGCCTGGTCCCGGTGCTCGAGGATGGCAACTTCCGTCTGAGCGAAAGCTCTGCGATCCTCAAATACCTCGCCGACAAGGCGGGCTCCCCCGCGTATCCCAAGGATCTCAAGGCGCGAGCGCGCGTCCACGAGATGATGGACTGGTTCAATTCCAATTTCTACAAGGACTTCGGATACGGCCTGATCTATCCGCAGCTTTTCCCCCACCACAAGCGGCCCAGCGATGAGGTTCACGCGGGATCGATCGAGTGGGGCAGGCAGAGGGCGCGCGAGTGGCTGAAAGTGCTCGATGAGAGCCTCATCGGGCCGAAGCAGGCCTTTCTGTGCGGCGACCGCATCACGCTGGCCGACTACCTGGGCGCGGAGATCCTGTGCATCGGAGAAATCGTGCGCTGCAGCTTCTCCGGATACCCCAACATCGAGCGCTGGTTGCGCAACATGAAGGCGTTGAAGGGCTGGGCCAAGGTGCACGAAGCCGCGGACGGCTACGCCGCCTCGCTCAAGGACAAATCGTTCGTCTCCATTTGAATCGATTCCCGATGGGGAAAGCATGAAACATCTTGTGATTTCGTTGTTGGCTGCACTGACACTCCTGGGGTGTTCTGACACCAAGCAGACCGGTGTGGCGACCGGGCGTTCGCTCGGCGCCGGTTCCGGCGTGGGCAAGGGGACGGTGTCAAGCTACGCCGAGTTCGACAAGAACGGGGCGCCCAAAGCCATCGGCGTCGTATTCCAGGCAAGCGCTTTGGACGGTCTCCCGACCGAAGAATCTGACGGGCATCACTGCTTCGACCGGGACAAGGACGGGAAGATCGACATGAAGAAAGAGTGCATAGGCGACCACGAGTGGGTCATCCCGCTGCCCAGCGAAGCGGCACGGCGCCCGGACATCCCGTTCAAATGGGTGGGCCTCAACTGGAACCCGCACGGACATATCCCTCCCAAGGTATATGACATCCCGCACTTCGACGTTCACTTCTATATCGAGCCGATCGAGAAGATCTTCGCCATTGCGCCGGGTCCCTGCGGGCCCGAATTCGTCAACTGCGAACAGTTCAAGATCGCGACCAGGCCGCTGCCGTCCAATTACATGCATCCCGACTTCAAGAACGTGGATGCGGTGGTGCCGGCAATGGGCAATCACCTGGTTGACCTGACGAGCCCGGAATTCAGCGGCAAACCGTTCACACGAACCTGGATCTACGGCGTCTACGATGGCCGCGTCACGTTCTACGAGGAAATGGTCACGCGAGACTACATGCTCACCAAGGCCTCTGCGTGCTTCCCGATCAAATCGCCGCAGGCCGTTGCCGTGAAGGGCTACTATCCCACCCAATCCTGTATCCGCTATCACTCCCAGAGCAACGAGTACACGATCTCGATGGAAGGATTCGCGCTACGCGAGGCCAGCGCTCCGGGACCTGTCAACTGACACGCATCATGGCCGCTCGATCGGCAGCTCCGATCGGGCAGACCACTCATGCCAGGAACCGATGTAGTTGCGCACCCGGTCGAGTCCGGCGTGCTTCAGCGCGAAGTAGGTGTTGGCGGAGCGCGCGCCGCGATGGCAGTACGGCACGATTTCTGATTCCAAATCCACGCCGCTTTCCCGCAGCAGGCCGCGTATCGCGTCGGCGGTCTTTAAACGCCCGCCTTCCAGGAACTGCGTCCACTCGATCCACACCGCTCCGGGAATGGCGCCGCGCCGCGCGCAGCACGCGGTCCGGTCGCGGCCGGCGTGCTCGTCAGCGTCCCGCACGTCGAGCAACGTGAGGCCGTCGCGACCCAGGCGACTCGCAATCTCGTCAAAGCCGATGACGACCCCGGGTTGCAGGCGAACGCGCAAAGCGACGGTCCAGTCGTCGGTGGCTTCCGCGGAAAGCTCGCACCCCGCCTTGCGCCACGCAGCGAGCCCGCCGTGCAATATCCTGACCTGCTGGTGTCCCAGGTAGTGCAGGATCCACGCGTCGCGCGCTGCGCGCATCCCGGTGTCCTGCTCGCACAAGACGACCGGCCGGTGCGAGGAAACACCCGCTTCGGCGTAACGCGCGGCCATGTCCCGGGCAAATGCCGCGAGGCCGTCCGACCGCGTGTCGAGCGCAAAGATGTCGTAGGTGCTGAAGTTGATGGCGCCGGGGATGTGGCCCATTGCGTAGTCGGAGGCCTTGCGCGTATCGACGATGACGACTTCGCCGCCTCGCGCCTCTTCCAGCAGTTGCCGTGGCTCGATCAGGAAATTCATTGTCTTGATGATGCGTGACTCGTTGCTCGTTGCTCGTTGCTCGTTACTCGTTACTCGTTACTCGTTGCTCGTTGCTCGTTGCTCGTTGCTCGTTGCTCGTTGCTCGTTAGACATTCACCGATAACAAACAAGTTCTCAGATCGCAAAGCTGGAAATCAAGTCGAGAAACGAAAAACGAGTCACGAGTCACTCCTTTCTGAGCTTTCAGCTCTTGAAGAAAGCTGAAAGCTCGCTGAAGACCTCGTCGGGCACCTGCTCCGCCGGGTAGTGGCCGCAGGGCAGCGGCCGGATGCGCACGATGTTGGATGCGTACTGGGGCCAGGCCTTGCGCGGGTCGTAGTATTTTTCCGTGTGGCTCTTCTCGCCCCAGAAGACGGCCGTGGGGCAGTTCACCTTGCGCCCCGCCTCGAAGTCGGCCGTGTCCATCGCCATGTCCACGGTGACCGCCGCGCGGTAATCCTCGCACACGCCGTGGATGTTCTCCGGCGTGCACACGCGCGCGTACTCCGCGAGCGTCTCCGGGGAAAAGCCGCCCTTGCCGATTCCCATCGCCGTCAGCTTCTTCAGGATGTAGAAATCCTCATTGCCCCGGATCAGCCGCTCGGGGATGTCGTAGGGTTGCGCCATGAAGAACCAGTGAAAGGAGCCGACCGCCCACTGCCAGGAGGCGTGGGTGAGGACGTGATGCGTCGGCAGGATGTCGAAGGTCGCAAGTTTCCTGACCTTGTCCGGGTGATCGAGCGCCATGCGGTGCGCGGTGCGCCCGCCGCGGTCGTGCCCCGCAACGCAGAACTGCTTGTGCCCCAGGTGCGCCATCACGTCCACCTGGTCCTGCGCCATGCGCCGGAACGAGTAGTTGCTGTGGTCTTCGCGCCCGCGCGGCTTCCCGCTGTCGCCGTAGCCTCGCAGGTCCGTCGCGACCACCGTGAAATCCTTTGCCAGCCGCGGCGCCACCAGGTGCCAGTGCACGTGCGTGAGCGGATTGCCGTGAAGCAGCAGCACCGCCGGCCCCTTGCCCCCGACGCGGCCGACGATTTTCACTTCGGGATCGGTGGTCTGGATTTCGAAGCGCTTGAAGCCTTCGTACATGTGGGACTCCGGAATAATCTCACCTCGATGTTACAATCACCCTTTCCAATTAACAATAACTCAAAACATAGACAGGATTAACAAGATTCAACAAGATTTACAAAAACTGAACTGACTGCTTCCTGCTCATCGGGATTTAATCCTGTTAATCCTGTGTAATCCTGTAAATCCTGTCTATTTTTTCTCGATGGAAATTCTCGTTCTTCCTGGCGACGGCATTGGCCCCGAGATCACGGCGGGGACGCTGGCGGTGCTCGATCGCGCCAACGCCCGGTTCCAACTCGGCCTCGAGTGGCAGAAAATGGACATCGGCCTCGTCACACTCAGAAAGGAAGGCTCCACCCTTCCCGAGCGCGTGATGGACGCCGCGCGCAAGGCGCCCGGCATCATCCTGGGTCCGGTGGACCACCTTCAGTATCCGCCGCGCGCGCAAGGCGGCATCAACCCCTCCGGGGAACTGCGCGTAAAGCTCGATCTGTTCGCCAACATCCGCCCCGCCAAGTCGCGCATGGGCGTGGGGCTGACCGGCAAGCCCGTGGACCTGGTGATCTTCCGCGAGTGCACCGAGGGCTTCTACGCCGACCGCAACATGTTCATGGGGCTCGGGGAGTTCATGCCGACCGAAGACATGGCGCTGGCCGTGCGCAAGGTGACGGCGCGCCAATGCGAGCGTATCTCGCGCGTCGGCTTCGAGTGGGCGCGCAAGCGCCGCAAGAAGGTCACCGCCGTGCACAAGGCCAACGTGCTGCACCTCTCCGACGGGCTGTTCCTGCGCGAGGTGAGAAAGGTCGCCAGGGAATACCCCGACGTCGAGCTCGACGAGAAGATCGTGGATGCCATGGCCGCCCTCCTCGTTCGCGACCCCTCCAGGTTCGACTGCATCGTCACCGGCAACATGTTCGGCGACATCCTTTCGGACGAGGCCTCCGAGATCTCCGGCAGCCTCGGGCTCGCGGGCTCGGTCATGGCGGGCGATGAGGCCTGCTGCGCGCAGGCCCAGCACGGCTCCGCGCCCGATATCCAGGGCGAGGACAAGGCAAACCCGACTTCCCTCATCCTGTCGGCGGTGATGCTGTTCGAGTGGCTCGCCACACGGCACAAGCGCCCCGAGTTCGACCAGGCAGCAAAGGCCATCGAGGCCGCCATCGATGCCTCCCTCAAGGATCCCGCCACGCGCACGGCGGACCTCGGCGGCAAGCTCGGCACCCAGGCCTTCAGCAAGCAGGTTGCCAGCCTGATCGGCTAGGAATTTGCAAAGCCGCAAATTCCTAAACGTTTTAAGTCAACAGCTTATCTGCACCGTTATGGAATGACGCACAGGCGTCATTCCATGCTGCTATGCTATTCATGCGCCGCTCGGGGGAGTGGCGTGTGTTCGCTGTCCGCTTCGTCATAAGATCTTCAACAAGGGAGGCGTCATGGATTTCTCCGCTCTGATCACCTCGCTGCAAAACACGCTCGGCGCGCACCTGCCCAACATACTCGGCGCGCTCGGCATCCTGATTATTGGCTGGCTGGTAGCGGTGCTCTCGCGCGCCGGCACGATGCGCCTGCTCGAGCTGCTTTCGGTCAACCAGCGTATTCGGGAGAGCACCGGCCAGTCGCTCGACGTCGAGAAGGGAATCGCGATCGGCGTGTTCTGGCTGGTCCTGCTGCTCACGCTGCTTGGCATGTTCAATGCGCTCGACCTGGCGCTGATCTCCAACCCGTTCCAGGTGCTGGCGAACCAGATTTTCGGCTACCTGCCGCGGCTGATCGGCGGCACGCTGCTGGTGGTGATCGCGTGGCTCGCGGCAACGCTCCTGCGCACGGTCGTCTCCCGGGTGCTCGCCAAGACCGATTGGGACGACAAGCTGACCAAGCAGGCGGGCATGGAACCGATGAGCAAGAATGTCGGCAACGTGCTGTTCTGGCTGGTGATCCTGCTGTTCATCCCGGCCATCCTCGGCGCTTACGACCTGCAGGGGTTGCTCTCGCCAGTGCAGGGCATGATCAACAAGGTCCTGGGCATGCTGCCCAACGTGTTTGCCGCGCTCGTGATCGGCTTCGTCGGCTGGCTGGTGGCGAAAGTCATGCGCGGGCTCGTCACCAATCTCCTCGCCGCGGCGGGCGCGGACAAGGCGGGGCACAGCGCGGGGCTCGACCAGTCGGTGCATCTGTCGCGCGTGACCGGCACGCTGGTGTTCATCTTCATCTTCATCCCGACGCTGATCGCGGCGCTCGATGCGCTGCAGATCGAGGCGGTATCCAGGCCCGCGACGGAAATGCTCGGCAAGATTCTGAACGCGGTGCCGCATATCGTCGCCGCCGGCCTGATCCTGATCGTCACCTGGTACGTCGCCAGGTTCGCCTCCTCCCTGGTCAGCCGGCTGCTGAACGGCATGGGTTTCGACAGCTTTCCCGGGAAAATCGGGATGGGCGGCGCATTCAGCCACCAGTTCACGCCATCCGCGCTGGCCGGCGTGATCATTCTCTTCTTCGCCATGCTGTTCGCGACGGTGGAGGCCGCCAACCAGCTCGATTTCCGGCAGGTGAGCGGTGTCGTGACCACCTTCATCAAGTTTGGCGGCGATGTGCTGCTCGGCGGCGCGATCCTGCTGATCGGCTTCTGGCTCGCCAATATCGCCTACACGACGATCGCGCGCGCCGTCGCCGAACACACGAAGGGGCTCGCCCGCGTGGCGCAGGTGGCGATTGTCGGCCTGGTGATCGCGATGGGCCTGCGCGCGATGGGCATCGCTGACGACATCGTTAACCTCGCCTTCGCGTTCACCTTCGGCACGGTCGCCGTCGTGATCGCGCTGTCCTTCGGCCTGGGCGGACGCGACGCGGCGGGCAAGCAGATGGAGTACTGGCTCGGCAAGCTTCGCAAGTAGCGTTAAATCCGGACACTCCGTACCGGTTTAACTCCGCGCGTTCGAACGGACGAATCTGTTCGCCGTTCAACGCGCGGCAACAGCTACTTGATCGGAGGGGTTAGTTCGCTGTCGAATCACGATTCACGCCATCCAATAGAAAACGCCGCCCACGGGCGGCGTTTTTCGTGGGGTAAGCCGGTGGCCTACTTGTCGATGCCGCCCATGCAGAGGTATTTCACCTCGAGGAATTCCTCGATGCCGTACTTGGAGCCCTCGCGGCCGATGCCGGATTCCTTCATGCCGCCGAACGGCGCGACCTCGGTCGAGATGATGCCGACGTTGATGCCGATGATGCCGGCTTCGATCGCCTCTGCCACGCGCCAGACGCGGCCGATGTCGCGGCTGTAGAAATACGCCGCCAGCCCGTACTGGGTGTCATTGGCGAGCCGGATCAGATCGTCCTCGGCCTTGAAGCGGTAGAGCGGCGCCACCGGCCCGAAAGTTTCCTCGTGCGTGATCTTCATCGCGGGAGTGACGCCGGTCAGCACGGTGGGCTGGAAAAACTGGCCGCCCTTCTCGTGCCGCTGGCCGCCGGTCAGCACCTTGGCGCCCTTCGCCAGCGCATCCGCGATATGCTCCTCGACCTTCTCCACCGCCTTCATCTCGATCAGCGGACCCTGCACCACGCCGCTCTCCAGGCCATTGCCGACTTTCATCGCCCCGACCTTCTCGCCGAGCTTGGCCGCGAACTTGTCGTAGACGCCGTCCTGCACGAAGATGCGGTTGGCGCAAACGCAGGTCTGGCCTGTATTGCGGAACTTGGAAGCCAACGCGCCTTCGACAGCCGCGTCGATATCCGCGTCGTCGAACACGATGAACGGGGCGTTGCCGCCCAGCTCGAGCGAAACCTTCTTGACCGTGCTCGCGCACTGCTCCATCAGCTTCTTGCCGACTTCAGTCGAGCCGGTGAAAGTGAACTTGCGCACCAGCGGGTTCGTCGTGAGTTCCTTGCCGATGGGGCCGGCGGCGCCGGTCACCACCGACAGCACGCCCTTGGGAATGCCGGCGCGCTCGGCGAGCTCGCACAGCGCGATGGCAGAATAAGGCGTCATGCTCGCGGGCTTGATCACCATGGTACAGCCCGCGGCGAGCGCGGGGCCGGCCTTGCGCGTGATCATGGCGTTGGGGAAGTTCCACGGCGTGACCGCCGCGCACACCCCGATCGGCTGCTTGATCACGACGATGCGCTTGTCGGGCGACTGGGCCGGGATGGTGTCGCCGTAGATGCGCTTGCCTTCCTCGGCGAACCACTCAATGAACGACGCGCCATAGGCAATCTCACCGCGCGCTTCGGTGAGAGGCTTGCCCTGCTCCACCGTCATCAGGATCGCGAGGTCTTCCTGCGCCGCCATCATCAGGTCGTACCATTTGCGCAGGATCGCCGCGCGCTCTTTCGCGCTCTTCGCGCGCCACGCGGGCCACGCCGCGTTCGCCGCCTCGATCGCGCGCCGCGTTTCGGCCGCGCCCATGCTGGGGACCGTGCCGATCTGCTGGCCGTCGGCCGGGTTGTAGACCGCAAAGGTGGACTTGTCGTCGGCGCCCACCCACTCGCCGTTGATGTAGCACTGCTCGCGGAACAGTTTCATGTCCTTCAACTGCACCGCCGGTTTGACTTTCTGCAGCATGGCTGGTCCTCGCGTCGATCGTGACAGGGTCTTGAACAGGCGGACGAAAAACCTGCCCGCGCTGGGGTGTTGAGTATAACAGAGCACCGGGCCGGCAACGCCTGGCGACCGCCTTGAAAAGCTTGTTATAATAAGCTGTTACAATAATAAAACGCCCATATCTAATGGTTGCTTTCACCACATCCCGGTCGCCCTGGCGCGCCTTGATCGCCGGTGGGGCCATCTTTCTTCTGCTGCTCGGCGGCTGCGCCAGCAACGGCAATCCGAACGACCCACTCGAGCCGGTCAACCGGGTGGTCTACCAGTTCAACGATGGCGTCGACGCCCTGGTCATCAAGCCGGCCGCCGAGTTCTACCGCGCCATGCTGCCGTCCTTCGTGCGCACCGGCATCGGCAATTTCTTCTCTAACATCAACGACGTAATTGTCGCGCTCAACAACCTGCTGCAGGGCAAGATTCCGGAGGCGATCAACGACTTCGGCCGCATCCTGGTCAATACGACACTCGGCGTGTTTGGCTTTCTGGACCCCGCCACGGAACTTGGGGTGGAAAAGCACAATGAAGACTTCGGCCAGACGCTGGGCTTCTGGGGGCTCGGCGACGGACCCTACCTCGTATTGCCGTTCCTCGGCCCCAGCAGCGTGCGCGACGCCGTCGGCTGGGTCGGGGATACCTATACGTGGCCGGTCGCCTATCTCAAGCCCAACCGCGACCGCAACGCCATAATCGCGCTTCGAATCGTCGAAGGCCGCGCCCAGTTGCTGCAGGCCAGCCAGATACTGGAAACCGCCGCGCTCGACCCCTATGAATTCGTGCGCGACGCCTTCCTGCAGCGCCGCCGCAACCAGGTGTTCGATGGCAACCCACCGCAGGAAGCCGACCCCGATAACAACAAAGGCAAATCCGGATCACTCATTCCGGCGGCCCCGCCAGTCCGGTTTGCAACGGAAGCCTCCCAGATCTCGGTGCCGGAGAGTGGCTTGCTGCAGCCGCCCCCTGCCGAGATCGAAACTCGCGGTCCGGCGCAAGTGATAACCCCCGCCGCAGTGGCCTCCGCCTCAGAAATGGCGGCGCTGAGGCAGATCCGCGTCGTGCGCATCTGGCTGCCCGACCCCCGCAACTAGGCGGACGCAGCGTCGCTGCGTTGCTCGTCTTTCGTTCCTCGTTTCTCGTTTGCAGCTCTTAAATGACCGCGCGACCTGCGCACGGCACTTATCTCGAGTAACGAGAAACGAGAAACGAGTAGCGAGTCACTATTCTAGTTGAGCCTGGCAGCGATTCGCTGCAGCTCCACCACCCTGCGCTCAACCACCGCGGCATCCTCCGCTCCCGGCTTCAGCATCAGGTAATTGCGGAAATCCGACAGCGCGGCGCGGAAGCACTCGAGATCGAGGTAGAGTCCCGCGCGGTCGCGATACTCCTCCGCCGAGCCGGGCTCGAGCCCGATGATCCGGTCGGTCGCCGCCAGCGCGCGGGCAAGATCGCCCCGCTCCCGATAGATAACCTTCAAATTACGCAGCATGCGCGCAAGGATGCTCTTCTTGCCCGCCGCCGCCAGCAAGTGCCGCACCCTGTCCGTCGAAGGCAACGAGCCGCCGCGCAGCGCTCTCAGCCGTTGCTGCAGTTCTTCCATGCCAAGCGAGGCGCCGCGCGCGTACGGGTCGAGCACGACCGCCCCGTCGCGCAACCTGCACTTCACCAGGAAATGACCGGGGAAGGCAACGCCATGCAGCGCCAGCCCGATGCGCCGCCCGATCTCGATGTGGATCAGCGCCAGCGTAATCGGGATGCCGAGCCGGCGGTCGATTACCTCATTCACCAGACTGTTGCGCGGGTCGTAATAGTCTTCGACGTTGCCCCGGAAGCCAAGCTCGTCGAACAGGTAGCGGTTGAGCGCGATGAGGGTCTCGGTGGGACTGATATCCCCGCGCAGCCGGCGCTTCAGGGATGCGGCCATCTCCGACAGGCGCGCCAGGGAGTCGGGGATATCGAGACCGGGGTATTCGGGCGCGGCGATCAGCAGCGCGCCTTCCGCGAGGTCGATTTCCTCCTCCGGGCCGGCGGCGAGTTCCTTCCAGCGATCCGCTGGCGTCATGTATCGCTAAACCTCAAAGCTGAACCGCCAGGAAAATCAATATTTGAACCGCCAAGACGCCATGACGCCAAGAATATCAATATAAAGAAGGAATAGCGTGTCCCGATCACCCGCGCGAGCAAGCGCCCGCTTGCGGGCGTCGGCTGTGGATTGAGTGGTTATGCGGCACGGCGCTTCTCATAGCTGAACAGCCAGTAGTACTGAAGGCCAGTATAGTGCGTGTTGTGACCAAAAGCGGTAATGTCGGCGCGAAGCTCTGCCTCGGAAGGGAAGTTCTTCAGGACGACGTGCTCTGAGCCATCATCCAATCGACGGCGTTGATAGGTGTTCCCGTCTGGATCTCGGTGAGCAATTGGTGTGCTGCTACCCTCGACAAGATGGTTATCGAGGAGCACAACCTTGGCGCCCGGAATCAGTCGCCGATCGAGGGAGCTAAGGAACCGTGGGCGATCGCACACGGGAACGTGAGACCACCAAAAGCCAGCGAATGCGGTATCGAAGAGACCAAGTTCGTCAGGTAGCGCGTACGCATCTGCCACTCGAAAGCTAACGAGACTGGCAGGCCAGGGTTTCTCCGCTGCAACCTCAAGAGTCTCGGAGGTTGCGTCGACGGCCACGATTGCTTTCGCTTCCCGCGCGAGGAACTGAGTCCAGTAGCCCGTTCCGCAAGCAACGTCCAACAATCGGCGGCCCGCGAACAGTGCCGGTAACAGCGCCTCGAGTTTCTTGAGGTCGGCCTGCCGTTCAGGCTTCGCATAAACCCGCTCGTACTCGCGTGCGCGCTCGGCGTAGTACTTCTTCAGCGATGGCTCAGAGTGCCGCATAACTTATATTAGGTGACAGGCATCTGGTGAGGAAAAGTATATACCGGTAGCGAGAAATCACTATTAGCAGAGAGCTATCCCCAGTAATAGTGAACTGCCCATCGCTCTTATTTTGTTCTGATTTTCATGGCGTCTTGGCGTCTTGGCGGTTCGATTATTCTGGATTTTCTTGGCGTCTTGGCGGTTAATAATCACGAGCGCGTAGCCAGCGGCAGGTTCATCAGCAGGTTCTGCGGCTTCATGCGCAGCGTGCCGTCCGGCGCCATCGCCATGCCGAGGAATACCGGCGAGCCCGCCACCTCGGGCCGCAGCACGACCGGGTCGCGGAAATCGACGCGGTAGAGGCCGATGACCCGCTTCATGCGCTCTGCCTCCACTTCCCCGCCCGCGTAAAGCTCGTTCAGCATCGCGGTGGCCTCGGTGTCGAGCCCGACGTGCCACACCCACTCTTCGTCGGGAATCTCCCGCACCGGCTTCACCGTCGCGCGCACGCCGTGAAAATGCCCGATCCATCGCTCCAGAACACGGCACAGCGCCGCGCACCCCGGGCGGTCCTGGTTGAGGTTCAACACAGTGTCGTAGCGCTCGTCGCGCTCAAAGTAGAGGCCCGCGCTCTTGTCGTCGAGCACGTCCAGCTCAACGGTGCGAAGCGGCATATTCCCTTCCCTCAACAGCTTCCCCAGGCTGCCGAAGCCGCTGCCGCTCGCATGCATCCCGACCGTCTCATCGTCGGCGAGCATGATCGCGCCGTCGCTGACGCTGACACGCTGCTTGCGAAAGAAGACTTCGGCCGCGCGCGCCTCGAGTCCGTCGCCGCCACCCTCGAGCATCCCGCGCAGAATGACCTGCGCCGTGTGATGGATGAAGTCGGGGGGCACGGCGATATCGCGCTGAAACAGCCCGGAGTAAAACGCCTCCAGGCTCGGCGCCGCCAGCAACCCGCCGCGAAAACGCAACATGACGCGGTAGTTCTCGCGCGCGTCAGGATCGGCAAGCGCCGCTATTTCCTGCTCGGCCATCTCTCTGCGCGGGCACTCCAGCAGAGAAGCATGCAGGGCGCGCTCCGCAGCGCAGGATTCCGGCACCGGGGCCAGCTCCGGGCGCGAATAGTAGAGGCGCAGGTAATCGTCCGTGAGGACAAGCCGCCCGTCAGCCCCTTTGCGCAGGAGGTTGTAGCCGCAGCTGGGCCAGAAGTCAGGCATGGCGCTTTGGAAGGCGTGACTCGTTACTCGTTACTCGTTGCTCGTTGCTCATCCCTT
>CAZFRR010000299.1:0-65333 GCA_964521405.1 uncultured Streptomycetaceae bacterium
GTCGACCTCCACGACCGCCAACTCCGGCAGGCGTTGATTCTTCGGCAGAACCTTGCTGTTGATGAACCCCATAGATTTCATCGTACAACGTCCCATGAAGAGTTTCGATGACAGTCATACCGGGCAGCAACCCGCCCAGCCTGCCATCAGCGTCCCAAGCCGTAGTGCTCGTCGGGTGCAACTTGTCAATTCTTGGGGTCAATCGTTTTGTTGTTTGCTTTCCTGGCGTCTTGGCGACTTGGCGGTTCAATCCTGTATTGATCTTCCACCGCGTCCTCTGCGGTGAGAATTTCACGGCGCCGTCAACCGGCGCATCGTACGCCGCGTTTGAGCCTCCATGCGCTCCGCACCCGCGGACCGCAATACCCACTACGGAGGGAAGAGCCATGGAGAAGGAACAGACACTCAGGATATTGAATGCCCTGGCGAACGGCGTTCACCCGGCGACGGGAGAGAAGTTCGCGGCCGACGGCCCCTACCAGCACCCCGATACCGTGCGCGCGCTGTTCGCAGCGATGCGCGCGGTCGAGGGTGGCGATGCGCCCATGCCGGCGCCCGCCGCCGAGCGTAAACCCGCGCTGCCTCAAAGCGGTTCCGGCTCGCGCTGGAGCGCCGAGGAGGAACAACGGCTGGCGAACGCGTTCGATGCCGGCAAGACGGTGGACGAGCTTGCGCGCGCGCACAACCGCAGCCGCGCCGGCATCGAGGCGCGGCTGGTGCGGCTCGGCAAGATGGATGTTTCGGCGGTCACCACGCCCTTGCGCTACCCGCCCAAACCCGGTGGGCAGACGACTCGCCCGGGCACGTAAGCGCCCAATAACCAGAAATATTAGCCACAGAGATCACAGAGAACACAGAGGGTTAAGCACAATACCTGGAGCGAGTTCGATTTCGCTCTTCTCTGTGACCTCTGTGTCCTTGTGGCTGATTCTGGTTTTAACCTCCCGTCAGCGCGCGCGCGAGCAGCGAGGCGCCGATCAGCAGCAGCAGTACGCTGATGACGCGCAGCAGGCTGGCGCGCGAGATGCGCGCCTGGAGGCGGTTGCCCAGCCACAGCCCCGCGAGGCAGAACGGGACGAGCATGGCGAAGCCGATCAGCCGGTCGGCCAGCATGAGCCCGCCCGCAGTAAACACCAGCGCGCGGATCGAGACCGAGAAGATCACCATGTTGGAGAGCGTCGCGCGCAGCGAGCGCTTCTCGCGCATGCGGTGCGCGAGGTAGATCGCGTAGGGCGGCGCGCCGACGCCGAACAGCGTGCCGAACGCACCGCCGACGAAACCGGCGACCGGCGCCCAGGCCTGGCTCACGAATCGCGTCGCCTCGCCCTGGCGCAGAGAATAAATGCCGTAGGCGACCAGGAATGCGCCGATTCCCGCGATTGTCGCCTGCTGGGGCAGCGCCACCAGCAGCGTCACCCCCGCGACTGCGCCTGCCAGCGAGAACGGCACCATCCACGCGAGCTCGGACCTGTCGGCTTCGCGCGAGAAGCGCACGCCCAGCGACAGTGCCGCAGACACGTCGAGCAGCACGCACATCGGCAGCACGAAATCGAGCGGCAGGAAGTGCGACAGGATCGGCACGGTAAAAAGCGCCGCGCCGAACGCCGAGATGCCGAAGACGACGTAGGAGCAGAACACCACTGCCGCAGCAATGGCGAACAGCGGGAGATCGAAAGGGACGGTCATGAAAGAATAAGGGCGCCGGTATCGCCACCGACGCCCTTCTGTGAGTCGCGCCGAATGAACGGCAGTCTATTCTGACCGTTCGATTCGGCGCATCTGACCCGGCACGAAGTGTCCGGTGTCAGACGATGTTGAGATGCTCGATGCCCGTCGAGAGGTCCTTCTCCTTGGCTTCCTTGCCCTGGAGCTTGATCATCAGGCGCAGTTCATTGACCGAGTCGGCGTTCCTCAGCGCGTCCTCGTAGCTGATCTGCCCGCCCTCGTAGAGCTCGAACAGGTGCTGGTCGAAGGTTTGCATGCCGAGTTCGCGCGACTTTTTCATGATCTCCTTGATCTCGTGCACGTCGCCCTTGAAGATGAGGTCGGAGATCAGCGGCGAGTTCAGCATGATCTCGACCGCAGCCACCCGCCCCTTGCTCTCCTTTCTCGGGATGAGCCGCTGCGACACCAGCGCCCGGATGTTGAGCGAGAGATCCATCAGCAACTGGTGCCTGCGTTCCTCGGGGAAGAAGTTGATGATGCGGTCGAGCGCCTGGTTGGCGCTGTTGGCGTGCAGTGTCGCCATGCACAGGTGGCCGGTTTCCGCGAAGGCGATGGCGTAATCCATGGTTTCGCGGTCGCGGATTTCGCCGATCAGGATCACGTCCGGCGCCTGGCGCAGCGTGTTCTTCAGCGCCGCGTGCCACGAGTCGGTGTCCACGCCCACCTCGCGCTGGGTGATGACGCAGTTCTTGTGCTCGTGCACGTACTCCACCGGGTCTTCGATGGTGATGATGTGGCCGTAGCTGTTCTCGTTGCGGTAGCCGATCATTGCCGCGAGCGAGGTGGACTTGCCCGAGCCGGTGCCGCCCACCAGGATGATGAGGCCGCGCTTGGTCATCACCACGTCCTTCATGATCGGGGGCAGGTTGAGGTCCTCGAACTTCGGGATCGTGGTGGTGATGGTCCGCAGCACCATGCCGATGCGGCCCTGCTGCATGAAGGCGTTCACCCGGAAGCGACCGATGCCCCCGGGGTTGATCGCGAAATTGCACTCCTTGGTGGCCTCGAACTCCTGCGCCTGCTTGTCGTTCATCATGGCGCGGGTCAGCTCCGAGGTGTGCTGCATGGTGAGCTGCTGGCTCGCGACCGGCGTCATCCTGCCGTCGAGCTTGATCGCGGGCGGGAAGCCGGTGGTGATGAAGAGGTCGGATCCCTTCTTCGCCACCATCGCCCGCAACAGATCGTGCATGAACTTGACTGCCTGGTCTCTTTCCATACGCTGCTCCTGCTCGGTATCCCCAGCCTGGCTGCTGCCGGATTATTTGAAGTTATCCTTGTTCGCCGCCTTGTTCCGCGCCTCTTCCACCGAGATGACGTTGCGCCTGACCAGGTCCGTCAGGTTCTGGTCGAGCGTCTGCATCCCGTAATTCTGCCCGGTCTGGATCGCGGAATACATCTGCGCGACCTTGGCTTCTCGTATCAGGTTCCGGATCGCCGGCGTGCCGACCATGATCTCATGCGCCGCCACCCGCCCGCTGCCGTCCTTGGTCTTCAACAGCGCCTGTGAAATCACCGCGCGCAGCGATTCGGACAGCATCGCTCGCATCATTTCCTTTTCCTCGGCCGGGAAGACGTCGATGATCCGGTCGATGGTCTTGGCCGCGGAGCTGGTGTGCAGCGTGCCGAAAACCAGATGGCCGGTCTCGGCCGCGGTCATGGCGAGCCGGATCGTTTCCAGGTCGCGCATCTCGCCCACCAGGATGACATCCGGGTCCTCCCGCAAGGCGCTGCGCAACGCATTGGCGAAAGACAGCGTGTGGGGGCCCACCTCGCGCTGGTTGATCAGGCACTTCTTGGACTCGTGCACGAACTCGATCGGGTCCTCCACCGTCAGGATGTGGCCGTGCTCGCTTTCGTTCTTGTGGTTGACCATGGCCGCCAGCGTCGTCGACTTGCCGGAGCCGGTCGGGCCGGTCACCAGCACCACGCCGCGCGGCTGGTCGGCGAGTTCGGCGAAGATCTTGGGCGCCTTGAGGTCCTCCAGCGACAGGATCTTGGAGGGGATGGTCCGCATCACCGCGGCGGCGCCGCGTTGCTGCACGAAAGCGTTCACCCGGAAGCGCGCAAGATTGGGGATCGCAAACGAGAAATCACACTCGAGGTTTTCCTCGTAGAACTTGCGCTGGCCGTCGTTCATGATGTCGTAGACCATTGCGTGCACGTCCTTGTGCTCCATCGCCGGCAGGTTGATGCGGCGAATGTCACCGTGCACGCGGATCATCGGGGGCAGGCCTGACGAGAGGTGGAGGTCGGAGGCTTTGTTCTTGACAACGAATGCCAGCAACTCGGAGATGTCCATTTATAATGCTCCGTGATCGGGTTATGCGGCAGGTAAGTGCGTTAAGGTTCTGATTTTACGCTGTTCACCCACCCCGCGCGATGCGGAAATTATGACCACAATCGCCTCCAACATGCAAGCTGTCCGTGACCGAATTGCGCGGGCTGCGCTGGCCGCGGGTCGGCGCACCGGCGACGTTCGGCTGGTGGCGGTGAGCAAGACCTTCCCGGCCGAGCATATCGTGCAGGCGCATGCCGCAGGCCAGAGAGCGTTCGGCGAAAATTTCGTCCAGGAGGCTGTGGAAAAGATAACGAAACTTGCCGCTTTGACATTGGAGTGGCACTTCCTGGGCCCCATCCAGAGCAACAAGACCGGCCCGATCGCGCAGCATTTCCAGTGGGTTCACAGTATCGAGCGCGAAAAAATCGCGCAGCGCCTGAACGCCGCGCGGCCCGCGGGACTGCCGCCGCTCAATGTTCTCATCCAGGTCAACGTCAGCGGCGAGGCCAGCAAGAGCGGGGTCGGACCGGGAGACGAGGAGGAGCTCGCCGCTGCGATAGCCCGGTTGCCGCGATTGAGGCTGCGCGGGCTGATGGCGATACCGGAACCGGCGCCGGACGCGACACTTCAGCACCGGCGGTTCGCCCTGTTGCGCCAACGGAAGGACCGGCTCGCTGCCCGCGGTTATGCGCTCGACACGCTTTCGATGGGCATGTCGGACGACCTCGAGGCGGCAATCGCGGAGGGGGCGACGATGGTGCGCGTCGGCACGGCGATTTTCGGTTTCCGAAAGAAGTGACTCGTTTCTCGTTATTCGTTTCTCGTGACCTGCAAGGGACGTTGCAGCATGCTTATAGCGAGCGGCCTGTTAAGATAAGAACGATACCGGGACGAGTCACGAGCAACGAAAAACGAGTCACTCCTTAAACGTGAAGATAACGTTCATCGGCGGCGGCAACATGGCGGGCGCCATTATCGGCGGGCTCATCCGCAAGCGCTGGCCGCGCAAGGCGATCCAGGTGGTGGAAATCGCGCCGGCGGCCCGCGAGGGGCTGGCGCGTGAATTCAAAGTGAAGGCCCGGGCCGCGCTCGATGCCAGGGCCGCGAAATGCGATTGCGTCGTGCTCGCGGTCAAGCCGCAGCAGGTGCGCGAGGCCGCGGCCGCGTTGAAGCCCTATCTCGCCTCGCAGCTCGTCATCACCATCGCGGCCGGTATCCGGGTGAAGGACCTTTCGCGCTGGCTGGGCGGCTACCGGCGCATCGTCCGCGTCATGCCCAACACCCCGGCGCTGGTGCACGCCGGCATTTCCGGCCTCTACGCGCCGGCGGCGGTTGGCGCTGACGGTCGCGCTGTGGCCGAGAAGGTCCTGGGCGCCGTGGGAAAAACCGTGTGGCTCAAGCGCGAGGAGGATATCGACGTCGTGACCGCCGTCTCCGGCAGCGGCCCCGCCTACGTCTTCTACTTCATCGAGGCGCTGGCGTGCGCCGCGCGCGAACTGGGGCTGGCTGACGACGCGGCGCACCGGCTCGCGATCGAAACCTTCCACGGCGCGGTCAAGCTTGCGGCGCAATCGAGCGAGCCGCCGCAGACGCTGCGTGCCCGCGTCACCTCGAAAGGCGGCACCACCGAGCGCGCATTGAAATCCCTGGAAGACGACCGGGTAAAGGAAGCGATCCTGCGCGCGGTGCGCGCCGCGGCCAGCCGCTCGCGCGAGCTGGGCGACGAGCTGGGGAAAGACTGATTTACCGCAGAGACGCCGAGCCGCAGAGAAAACAAGATCAAGTACATGATGGCCCGAATCCTGGAATTTCTCCGCGTCTCAGCGCCTCCGCGGTGAGAGGGCCCGGGCATTGCTCTCCGGCGCGCTGATCTTCCTCATCGAGACCGCCTTCGGGCTGTTCGTCGTGGCACTGCTGCTGCGTTTCTACCTGCAGTGGGCGCGCGCGCCGTACCGCAACCCGCTGTCGGATTTCCTGCAGGCGCTGACGGACTTCATGGTGCGGCCGGCCCGCCGCCTCATTCCCGGCCTGTGGGGTCTCGATCTCGCCTCGTTTGCGCTGGCCTGGCTGATCCAGCTGGTTGAGCTCTTCGTTGTGCTCCAGCTGCGCGGCTACCAGGCCGTGCCGGACGCAGGGCTGGCGCTTGCCGCCCTGGTTCTGCTCGCGCTCGTCGCGATCATCAGGATCGGGCTCTACATCGTGATGGCGGCGGTGATACTGCAGGTGGTGCTGTCCTGGGTGGGCCCGTACAGCCCGCTGATGCCGCTCGCGAACAGCATGACGCGGCCGTTACTGCGGGGGTTCCAGAAGCGGATTCCGCCAATCGGCAACGTCGACCTGTCGCCGCTGCTCCTGCTGGTGGTCATCCAGCTCCTGCTGATGCTCCCTGTCGCCTGGGCGGAGACCTCTCTCGCGCGGCTGCTTTGACGCCAGGGATACGGGATACGAGATACGAGATACGGGATACGGGATACGGGATACGGGATTCTTGAGTCGTGAATCAACCTGGTGCAGGTATAACACCGCTGAGCGGCGGCTTACGTTTACGCTGCACGTGCAGCCCGGCGCGCGCCGCAATGAGATTGTCGGGCTTCACGGTGGCGCGCTGAAGATGAAAATTGCCGCGCCGGCGGCGGACAACAAGGCCAATACAGCGCTGATCGGTTTTCTGAGCGAGACACTGGGGGTTCCCAAATCCGCCATCGCTATCCGCCATGGAGCTACCGGCAGACGAAAGGTCGTTGAAGTGAGCGGCAGCCCGGAACTCGCTACGATTATCGGGAATATGAAGTAAACACAGAGCTACTTGTCACCTATCTCTTATCCCGTATCTCGTATCTCGCATCCCGTATCTCGTGTCTCGTGTCTCGTATTACATCAAGATAATGTCGTACTGCTCCTGGTTGTAAGCGGTCTCGACCTGCAGCGACACCGGCTTGCCGATGAAATCCGAGAGCAGGGCGAGCGCCTGCGATTCCTCGTCGAGGAAGAGGTCGATCACCGGCTGCGAGGCGAGGATGCGGAACTCGCGCGCGCTGAACTGCCGCGCCTCGAGCGTCAGCTCCCGCAGGATCGTGTAGCACACGGTCTGCGCGGTCTTCAGCCGCGCGCGCCCGTCGCACGCGGGGCACGGCTCGCACAACACCTGGGCGAGCGACTCGCGGGTGCGCTTGCGCGTCATCTCCACCAGGCCCAACTGGGTAAAGCCGTTCACGGACATGTGCGTGCGGTCGCGCGCCAGCGACTTGCGGAATTCGTTCAGCACCGCGTTCTTGTGCTCCTCGGTGTCCATGTCGATGAAGTCGACGATGATGATGCCGCCGATGTTCCTCAATCGCAGCTGGCGGGCGATGATCTGCGCGGCTTCCAGGTTGGTCTTGAAGATCGTGTCGTCGAAGCTGCGCCCGCCGACGAAGCCGCCGGTGTTGACATCGACCGTGGTGAGCGCCTCGGTCTGGTCGATGATGAGGTAGCCGCCCGATTTCAGCTCCACGCGCCGCCCCAACGCTTTCTCGATCTCGTCCTCGACGCCGTAGAGGTCGAACAGCGGGCGCTCGCTGCTGTAATGCTCCAACCGCTCGGCCACGTTGGGCGTGAAGTCCTGCCCGAACTCGAGCATCTTCTGAGAGGCCTCTCGCGAATCCACCAGGATGCGCGCAGTATCCTCGTGCACGAAGTCGCGCAGCACCCTCAGAGTGAGGCCCAGGTCCTGGTAGAGGGGGGTCAACGGCGCGGCGACAGCGGCCTTGTCACGGATGCCCGACCACAGCCGGCGCAGGTAGTCGATATCGGACTTCAGCTCCCGGTCGGAGGCGGTTTCCGCCACGGTGCGGATGATGAAGCCGCCCTTCTCCTCCGGCGGCAGCAGCCCCCGCAGCTTCTCCCGCAGGTGCGCCCGCTCCTCCTCGTCCTCGATGCGCTGCGAGATGCCGATGTGCGAGTCCTGCGGCAGGTAGACGAGGAAGCGACCGGCGATCGAGATCTGGGTCGAGAGACGCGCGCCCTTGGTTCCGATCGGGTCCTTCACCACCTGGACCATCAGGTTCTGGCCCTCGCCGAGCAGCCTCTCGATCGGCGTCACCGGCTCCCCGTTCTGGCCGCCGTTGTGGCGGTGGCCGCGCATGTCGGCGACGTGCAGGAACGCCGCCCGCTCGCCCCCGATATCGATGAACGCCGACTGCATGCCCGGCAGCACTCGGACCACGCGCCCCATGGCGATGTTGCCGACCAGGCCGCGCGAGGCGGTGCGCTCGATATGCACCTCCTGCGTGACGCCCTGCTCGATCACGGCCACCCGCGTCTCCTGCGGGGTGACGTTTACCAGGATTTCCTCGGTAACGGCCATGGGAGGAGGCCTACCACACGGGAATGTTGAATTTCTGCAGGAGCTCGATGGTTTCCGCCAGCGGCAAACCCATGATGCCGGAGTAGCTGCCGGAGATTCGCGTCGCAAAAGCGCCCGCCCGCCCCTGGATGGCGTAAGCGCCGGCCTTGTCGAGCGGCTCGCCGCTCGCGCAATAGCGCCGGATATCGGTTTCAGAGAGCTCCCGGAACCACACGCTGGAGACCGAAATCTGCGACTCGATTTGCTCCTTCAGCGCGACCGCCACCGCTGTCAGCACCTGGTGCTCGCGGCCGGAAAGCGCGCGCAGGATGCGCGCCGCGTGCTCCGCGTCGTCCGGCTTGCCGACGATCTGACCGTCGAACACGACGATGGTATCCGCGGCAAGCGCCGGCTTCTGCGGCAGGCCGCGGTATGCAATCTGGCGCACCGCCATGGCGGCTTTCTCCCTGGCAATTCGCAGAACGTAAGCCCCGGGCGATTCGTCCGGGAGCGGCGTCTCGTCGACGTCCGCCCCGCGCCGCAGGTCCTCGCGCAGCAGCAGCAGCTCGAACGGCACGCCGATCTGCTTCAACAGATCGCGCCGCCGCGGGCTGCGCGAGGCGAGGTAGATGCGCTTGTCGCTGATGCTCATTCTAGGATCGAGGATTGAGGATTGAGAACTAGGGTTTGAATACCAACGGTATTGGAATAACGCTCAATGCTCAATCCTCATGGCTCAATCCTGATTCTCACTCCCTATGATAGGGGTGATTGTGCAACAACGAGTGCGCGCGATAAAGCTGCTCGGCCAGCACCACGCGCGCGAGCCCATGGGGGAGCGTCAGCTGGGATAGCGACCATACCCAGTCCGCCGCTTGCTTCACGGCGGGGTCCAGCCCGTCCGCGCCGCCCACGATGAAGGCCACGTCCCGCCCCGACTCCCGCCAGCGCGTGATGCGCCGCGCGAGCTCCATCGTGCTCACCAGGGTGCCGCGCTCATCGAGCACGACCTTGACGCAGCCCGCGGGCAGCGCAGCCAAAATCCGCTCCCCCTCCATCTCGAGCACGCGCTTGACCGGGCCGCCGCGCGCCGCCGGCTTCAGCGCCACCAGTTCGACGCGCGCCTCGCGCGGCATCCGGCCGGCATACTCGGTAAAACCGGCGTCCACCCAGTCCGGCATGCGGTGACCGACTGCGACCACCCGAAATTTCATTTTGCCGGTGCCTCAAGAGGTGCTGGCCACACGACGGCGGCGGGCACGTAGCGGCGGGGCCCACAGCTCTTCCAGGTTGTAATGCCTGCGGGTGGCGGCTTGCATGATGTGGACGACCAGGAAACCGAGGTCCACCAGTATCCACTCACCTGTCCGCTCGCCCTCCACGCTGTGAACGCGCACTCCGAGCGCCTTCATTTTCTCCTGGAGATGCCTGGAAAGCGCCTTGCCCTGGCGGGCCGAATCGGCGCTCACAACGATGATCTTGTCGAACAGCGAGGACATCTTCCTCACGTCGAGCACCGCGATGTCGCGCCCCTTGATGTCGTCCAGCGCCGCGACCGCGGCCTTGGTGAGCTTGTCGAGTCTCATTAATCCTTTGCGTACAGCTGGTGCGATTGAATATAGTCGAGAACCTCGGCGGGCAGCAAATAGCGGGGGCTTGCGCCCGCCCGCAGCATGCCGCGAATGGCCGTCGCCGAAATATCGAGCGCGGTGAACGGGACCACGGCGATGCCCCCGGCAGGCGAAAGATGCGTCGCCAGCGGCTGCTGCATGAGGCGCGCCGAGTACTCGCGCGCGAGCGGCTGCGGCATGCGTTCGGACCAGTGTTCCACCGGAAAGCCGGGACGGTGGGCGACGGCGACGTGCGCCAGCTTGAAGATTTCGTGCCAGCGGTGCCACGTCGCGAACTCGAGAAACGCGTCCGCTCCGAGGAGCAGCACGAGCGGACGTGACCCGCCGGCTTCCGCGCGCAATTCGGCGAGCGTGTCCAGGGTATAACCAGGACCTGCGCGGCGCATCTCGCGCTCATCCACCCTGAATCGCGCGTTGCCGGCCACCGCCAGCCGCACCATCGCCAGGCGCTGCTCGGCCCCGGCCTGCGGCGCGCTGCGATGCGGCGGCGTGCCGCTCGGGACGAGGCGCACTTCGGCGAGCTTCAACGTTTCTCCCAACTCCTCGGCCAGGCGCAGGTGGCCGTAGTGGATGGGGTCGAAGGTGCCGCCGATGACGCCGATGGGCGCGGTTGCCATTCAGTTCTGAGTGCTGAGTGCTGAGTGCTGAGTTAAGCAAGTGCGAAACGAGACCCGGCCGCCGACCCACTGAAAAATGTACTTGACGTTCACTTTGCACTCAGCACTGATCATAGGACCAGGCGGCGGATATCGGTGAGGACCGTGCTGAGAAACGAGACGAAGCGCGCGCCCTGCGCGCCGTCGATCACGCGGTGGTCGTAGGATACCGACAGCGGCAACATGAGCCGCGGCTCGAACGTCTTCCCGTTCCAGACCGGCTGCATGGCGGATTTGCCGACGCCGAGTATCGCCACCTCCGGCGCGTTGATGATGGGCGTGAAGTGCGCGCCGCCGAGCCCGCCCAGGCTCGAAATCGAAAAGCAGCCGCCCTGCAGGTCGTGCGGCGAGATCTTCCCGGCCCGCATGCGAGCGCTGACCTCGCCCAGCTCCTTCGCCAGCTCCATCAGGCCCTTCTTGTCCACGTCGCGGATCACCGGCACCACCAGCCCGTTCGGCGTGTCCACCGCCACGCCGATATTGAAATACTGTTTGAGAACCAGGCTTTCCCCGTCCGCGGACAGCGAGGCATTGAATTCCGGGTGCTGCCTCAGCGCCACCACCACGGCTTTCAGCAGAAAACAAAGTATGGTGAAGCGTATCCCCTGTTTCTTAGCTTCCGCCGTCTGGACCTTGCGGAATTCCTCGAGCTCGGTGATGTCGGCCTGGTCGTTCTGCGTGACGTGCGGAATGGTGACCCAGTTGCGGTGCAGGTTCGCGCCCGAGAGCTTTCTGATGCGCGCGAGCGGCTGGCTGGTGACCGCCCCGAATTTCGCGAAATCCACCACCGGTAGCGGCAGCAGGTTGAGCCCCGCACCCCCACCCGCACCGCGCGGGCGCGAGAGCTCGCCCTTCACATAGTTCTGGATATCCTCCTTGAGCACGCGCTCCTTGGGTCCGGTGCCCTTCACGCGCGTTAAATCCACGCCCAGCTCGCGCGCAAAACGCCGCGCCGAGGGGCTCGCATGCGCGCGCGCAAAAGCCGCCTCATCGACTGCGGCGGAAACCGTTGACGCGGCGGCAGGCCGTGGCGGGGCGGGTTGAGAAGCGGGCACCGGTGCGGGTGCAGGCGCCGCGCGCGGCGCGGAAGCCGGCGCGGCTTTCTCCGCCACCGGTTTTGCGGCGGCAGCCCCGTCGCCGGAAGACTCGATCGTGAGCACGAGCGCGCCCTCGGAAACCTTGTCGCCGACCTTGAGCTTGATTTCCTTCACCGTGCCGGCGGCGGGCGAAGGCACTTCCATCGTCGCCTTGTCCGACTCGAGCGTGACGAGCGGGGTTTCCCGGCTGACGCTGTCGCCCGGCTTGACCAGCACCTCGATCACCGGGATGTTCTTGAAATCCCCGATGTCGGGGACCTTGACTTCAATGATGTTGCTCATGCGAAACGGGGTGACTCGTTACTCGTTTTCCGTTTCTCGTGCACGGACGCCCTCACCGGCGCCGCCGGAGGCGGTCGATGTTAACAGTCACGAGGAACGAGAAACGAGTCACTTCCTCTAGACCTTGGCGGGATTCGGCTTTTCCGGATCCACGCCATACTTCATGATCGCTTCGGCGACCTTTTTCTGCGGCAGCGCTTCCTGGTCGGCAAGCGCCTTCAACGCTGCAACCGCGACGTAGCGCCGGTCCACTTCGAAGTGGCCGCGCAGCGCCCGCCGCGTGTCGGAACGCCCGAAACCGTCGGTGCCGAGCACGCTGTAGTGCGCCGGCTGCGGCAGGTAGGCGCGGATCTGGTCGGCGAATACCTTCATGTAATCGGTCGCCGCGATGACCGGGCCGGCATGGTCCCTCAGGCACTGCTCGACGTAGGCCCTTCGCGGTTCGGCCTCGGGATGCAGCAGGTTCCAGCGCGCGGTCTCGATGCCGTCGCGCCGCAGCTCGTTGAAGCTGGTCACGCTCCAGATGTCGGCGGAGACGCCGAAGTCCTTCTCGAGCAGCTCGGCCCCGGCGATGACTTCGCGCAGGATGGTGCCGCAGCCCATCAACTGCACTTTCAGCTTGCCCTTGGCCGCCTTACTCTTCGAGATCAAGTGCATGCCGCGCAGTATGCCGGCCTCAGCCCCTTCCGGCATCGCGGGATGCGCGTAGTTCTCGTTCATCACCGTGATGTAGTAATAGACATCTTCTTGGTCCTGAACCATGCGGCGCATCCCGTCCTGGATGATCACCGCCAGCTCGTAGGAGAAAGTCGGGTCGTACGACACGCAGTTCGGGATGGTTGAGGCCAGCAGGTGGCTGTGGCCGTCCTCGTGCTGCAGTCCCTCGCCGTTCAGCGTGGTGCGGCCGGCGGTGCCGCCCAGCAGGAAGCCGCGCGCGCGCATGTCGCCAGCCGCCCAGGCGAGGTCGCCGATACGCTGGAACCCGAACATCGAATAGAAGATATAGAACGGGATCATCGGCTGGTTGTGCGTGCTGTAGGAGGTCGCCGCCGCGATCCAGGAGGAAAATGCGCCCGCCTCGTTGATGCCCTCCTGCAGGATCTGGCCGCTCTTGTCCTCCTTGTAGTACATCAGCTGGTCCGCATCCTGCGGCGTGTAGAGCTGCCCCACCGAGGAGTAGATGCCGAGCTGGCGAAACATGCCCTCCATGCCGAAGGTGCGCGATTCGTCCGGCACGATCGGCACCACGAGCTTGCCGATGCGCTTGTCGCGCACCAGCGTGTTGAGGATGCGCACGAACGCCATCGTGGTGGAAATCTCGCGGCCCTCCGTTCCCTTCAGCAGCGCCTCGAACGCCGTCAGGGGCGGCACGTCGAGAGACACGCTCGTCCGCCGCCGCGCCGGCACGCTGCCGCCCATCGCCTGGACGCGCTCCCGGAGATACTTCATCTCGGGGCTGTCTTCAGACGGCCGGTAGAACGGCATTTCCTCGAGCTTGTCGTCCGGAATCGGGACGTCGAAGCGGTCGCGGAACGCCTTGACCGAGGCCGTGCCCATTTTCTTCTGCTGGTGGGTGATGTTCTGGCCCTCGCCCGCTTCGCCCATGCCATAACCCTTCACGGTCTTGGCAAGGATCACCGTGGGCTGGCCCTTGTGCTTCATCGCCGCGGCGTAGGCGGCGTAGAGCTTGTGCGGGTCGTGGCCGCCGCGGTTCAGCCGCCAGATATCGTCGTCCGACATGTTGGAAACCATTTCCAGCAGCTCGGGGTACTTGCCGAAGAAATGCTTGCGCACGTAGGCGCCGTCGTGCGACTTGAAAGCCTGGTATTCGCCGTCCACGCATTCTTCCATGCGCCGCAGGAGGAGCCCGTTCTTGTCGCGCAGGAGCAGCGGATCCCAGTACGAGCCCCAGATCACCTTGATCACGTTCCAGCCGGAGCCGCGGAATGCGGATTCCAGCTCCTGGATGATTTTGCCATTGCCGCGCACCGGCCCGTCGAGCCGCTGCAGGTTGCAGTTGATGACGAAGACCAGGTTGTCGAGCCGCTCGCGCCCCGCGAGCGAGATCGCGCCGAGAGACTCCGGCTCGTCCATCTCGCCGTCGCCGCAGTAACACCACACCTTGCGGCCCTCGGTGTTGGCCAGGCTGCGGCCCTGCAGGTAGCGCATGAACCGCGCCTGGTAGATCGCCATGATCGGTCCCAGTCCCATGGATACCGTCGGGAACTGCCAGAAATCCGGCATGAGCCAGGGATGGGGATAGGAAGAAAGCCCCTTGCCGCCGACCTCCTGGCGAAAATGCCGGAGCTGCTCGTCGCTGATGCGGCCCTCGAGGTAGGCGCGCGCGTAGATGCCCGGGGCGGAGTGGCCCTGGAAATAGACCAGGTCGCCGCCAAAGCTGTCGTTCCAGGCGCGGAAGAAATGATTGAAGCCGACGTCGTAGAGCGTGGCGGCGGAGGCGAAGCTCGCGATATGGCCGCCCAGCTCGGAGGATTCCTTGTTGGCCTTCAATACCATCGCCATGGCGTTCCAGCGCACCAGCGAGCGGATCTTGTTCTCCAGCTCGGGGTCCCCCGGTGAGCGCTCTTCCTGGGACAGCGGGATGGTGTTCAGGTACGCCGTGTTAGCGTTGTACGGAATGTAGGCGCCATGGCCGCGCGCCATCTCGACGAGCCTTTCGAGTAGAAAGTTGGCACGCGCGGGGCCTTCGCGCTCGAGCACCGAATTGAGCGCTTCGAGCCACTCCCGGGTCTCCTGCGGGTCAACGTCGGGTTGGATGTCGTTCAGATCCATGGCGACCACCGTTTCAAAGAACACGCGCCCCGGTTGCGGCGGGGGAAGGCATTATAGCATCGGAGAAATGCCAACCTGCGCGGCAATTCCTTGAGAAATATACGTTATTAGCGCCGCAGGCCGTCGCCGGGCATGACAGGCGGTCGCCATCAGCGGCCCCGGAATGTCGCGGGGCGCTTCTCCAGAAAGGCGTTCATGCCTTCCTTGCGGTCCTGCGTGCCGAAAGCCTGTGCGAAGAGATCGGTCTCAAGGGCGCAGGCGGTGTAGAGGTCGAGCTGACCGCCGCGCTGCACCGCCTGTTTTACGAGCCGCACGGCGGCCGGCCCCTTGGCGACGATCGTCCGCGCCGCCTCGAGTCCCTTCGTCTTCAACTCGGATGCCGGGTAAACGTGATTGGCGAGCCCGATGGCGAGCGCCTCCGCCGCCTTCACCTGGCGCGCGGTGGTGAGGAGCTCGAGCGCTCGCGCCGGGCCGATTCTGCGCGGCAGGCGTTGCGTGCCGCCGAAGCCGGGCGGAATGCCGAGGTTCACCTCCGGCTGGCCGAACACGGCGTTCTCGGCAGCCAGTATCCAATCGCAGGCGAGCGCCAGCTCGCAGCCGCCGCCGAGGGCATACCCATTCACCAGCGCGATCACCGGTATCGGCAGCGCTTCCAGCGCAAACATGACCTGCATGCCCCGCTCGGAAATCTCGCGCGCCTGCTCGATTGCCGCGTTCTGCATCTCCGCGATGTCGGCGCCCGCGACGAACGCCTTCTCCCCCGCGCCGGTGACGAGCAGAACACGCGCCTTGTCGTCCGCCGCGACCTTCGCGATCGCGGCCGCGATTTCGTCCAGCGTCGCGGCGTTCAGCGCGTTCAACGCTTTCGGGCGATTGACCGTCAGCAGGTAGATCCCCGCCTCGGGTTGCTCGAGCAGTATGTTCTTGAAATCCATTAGAACCTTAATTGTGGAAAATGATGTTGTCACGCATTCTGTTTCTGCTTTTCTTGGCGTCTTGGCGTCTTGGCGGTTAATTCTTACTTTGCCGACATCCGCACCGCGCCGTCGAGCCGGATCACTTCCCCGTTCAGCATCGTGTTGACGATGATGTGCTCCACTAGCGCCGCGTACTCGTCGGGCCTACCGAGCCGCGGCGGGAACGGCACCTGCGCGGCGAGCGAGCGCTTGAGCTCAGGGGTGAACGCCGCGACCATCGGCGTCTCGAAGATGCCGGGCGCGATGGTCATCACGCGGATGCCGAAGCGCGCCAGCTCGCGCGCCGCGGGCAGGGTCAGCCCCGCCACGCCCGCCTTGGACGCGCTGTAGGCCGCCTGCCCGATCTGGCCGTCGAAGGCGGCAACGGAAGCGGTGTTGACGATGATGCCGCGCTCGCCACCGGCGTCGGGCGCATTGCTCTCCATCGCCTGCGCCGCCAGCCGCAGCACGTTGAAGGTGCCGATGAGATTGATCTCGATCGCGCGGCGAAAAGTATCGAGAGGGTGCGGCCCGCTTTTTCCCAGAATGCGCTCGGCGGGCGCGATGCCGGCGCAGTTCACCGCCCCGTGCAGCGCGCCGAACCTGCCGCGCGCCACGGCGATGGCTTGCGCCACCTGCGGCTCGTCGGTGACATCGGCGGCGGCGAACAGGCCGCGCGCGCCAAGCTCGGCGGCAAGTTTCGCGCCTGCGCCGGCGTTGACGTCGCAGATCACGGCGTTGCCGCCCGCCGCCGCGAGCTGGCGGGCGGTCGCCGCCCCCAGTCCCGAAGCGCCGCCGGTGACGAGGAAGGTGCGGCCGGCTATTTGCATGGTCGGCCGGATGGGACGTGAATCGTGAATCGTGAATCGTGAATCGTAAGCCGGTTACCCGCCACGGCTACTGCGCTTTGATGCCGGCGTTGCGCGCAAGCTTGGCGTTGACCGCCACTTCATTGCGGACGTAGGCGGTGAATTCGTCGGGCGAGCTGCTCGCGATGAGCTCCACGCCGCGCTCGAGAAAAGTGTTGCGCAGCGCCGGCACCGCGACAACCTTCGCCAGCTCGCCCTGCACGCGCGCCAGCGCCTCGCGCGGCGTCCCCGCGGGAGCGAGCAGCCCGTTGAACGTGATCGCCTCGTAACCCTTCACCCCGGCCTCATCGATGGTGGGAATGCCGGGAAAAAGCGGAGAGCGGTCGCGGCTGGTGACCGCGAGCGCCCGCAGCTTGCCCGCGCCGACCAGCGGCGCGGAAGTGCTGACCTGGTCGTACATCATCATCACCTGCCCCGCGATGATGTCGACCAGCGCCTGTGCGTTGCCCTTGTAGGGAACGTGCAGCATTTTGAGGCCGGCTTGCTGGTTGAACAGTTCGGCCGCGAAGTGGCCGGTGGAACCGTTGCCCGACGAACCATAGGAAAGCTCGCCCGGGCGAGCCTTGGCCAGCGCGATCAGTTCCCTCACCGACTTCGCCGGCAGCGTCGGGGTCACCACCAGCACCTGGGCAACCTTGCAGGTCATGCTGACGCCGGCAAAATCCTTGACCGGGTCGTAGCCGGGGTTCGCGACGACCGAGGGCACCGCGGTAAACGTGTTGGCGATGGCGAGCAGCGTGTAGCCGTCGGGCGCGGATTTGGCGGCGAGCTGGGTGCCCACCAGGCTGCTCGCGCCGGGGCGGTTCTCGACGATGAACTGCTGGCCGAGGTTCTCGGCCAGCCGCTGCGAGACCGCGCGCGCGACGATGTCCAGGTTGCCTCCCGGCACCAGCGGCACGATGACCCGGATCGGCTTGGTCGGATAACCCTGCGCCATCAGGCTGCCGGATAGAGCGGCCATGGCCACGGCTGCGGTAAGTGGGCACTTACTTTTCATCGCTTTCCCCCCGCTGCACGCCCTGTAGCGCGCAGGATCAGTGCTTGTCTGCGCGCATTCTAACGTAGGCGCCCGGGGCGTCCTCGATGGCTTTCAGCTTGCCCTTGCCGGGGATCCGCGGCGGCACCTTGTTGCCGCCGTGCTGCGCGATCCAGCCGGCCCAGTCGGTCCACCACGAGCCCGGGTGCTGCGATGCGCCTTTTAACCACTGCTCCGGCTCGCCCGGCAGCTTGGGGTTGGTCCAGTAGCCGTACTTGTTCGCCGCCGGCGGGTTGACGATACCGGCGATATGGCCGGAACCGCCGAGCACAAAACGCACGGGGCCGGTGAAGAGTTTCGCCCCCGTATAAGTCGAGCGCCACGGCGCGATGTGATCTTCCATCGTGGAAATGAAGTAGAGCGGCGTCTTCACCCGGGCGAGGTCGATCGGCATGCCGGCAAGCTCGATGCCGCCTGGCTGCGCCAGCAGGTTCTCGATGTACATCTTTCGAAGATAGTAGCTGTGCATCGTCGCCGGCATGCGCGTGGAATCCGAGTTCCAGTAGAGGAGGTCGAACGGGAACGGGTCACGCCCGAGGAGATAGTTGTTGACGACGAACGACCAGATGAGATCGTTCGCGCGCAGCATGTTGAACGTGGTCGCCATCTCGGAGCCTTCGAGATAGCCGCGCTCCTGCATGCGTTTCTCGAGTGCCGTCACCTGCTGCTCGTCGATGAACACCTCGAGCTCCCCGGCTTCCGCGAAGTCGATCATGGACGCGAGGAATGTGCCCGACACAATGCGGCCGTCCTGCTTCGCCGCGAGATAACCCAGGGTGCAGGCGAGCAGCGTTCCGCCAAGACAGAAGCCGACCGCGTTCACCTCCTTCTCTCCCGTCGCCTTCTCGATCGCGTCCAGCGCGGCGAGCGTGCCCTCGGTCAGGTAATCGTCGAAGCGCTTGTGGGCCAGCTTCTCGTCGGGGTTGACCCAGGAGATGACGAACACGGTGTGCCCCTGCCCGACCGCCCACTTGATGAAGGAGTTGTTCTCCCGCAGGTCGAGGATGTAGTACTTGTTGATCCACGGCGGAATGATCAGGAGCGGCCGCCGGTAGACCGTCGCGTCAGCCGGGCGGTACTGGATCAGCTGCATGAGCTCGTTCTGGTATACGACGCTTCCCGGCGTGGTGGCAATGTTCACGCTGAGCTTGAACGCCTTCTCGTCGGTCATGCGCAGGCGTACCTGGTCGCCGCCGCCGCGCGACACGTCCTCGAGCAGGTTGTTCAATCCCTTCACCAGGTTCTGCCCGCCGGTCGCCACCGTTTCGCGCAGCACTTCCGGATTGGTGAGCACGAAATTGCTGGGCGAGAGCGCGTCGATGTACTGCCGCGTGTAGAAATCCACCTTCTTCGTGGTCTGCTCGTCGAGACCCTCGACCTTGCCCACCGTCTGGTGCAGGTGGCGGGCGGCGATCAGGTAGGACTGCTTGATGTAGTCATAGAGAAAATTCTGCTGCCAGTCCTCGTGCCTGAAACGGCGGTCGCCCTGGTGCGGCTCGGCCACGGCTTTCGTGTCCTGCCCCATGAGCTTCAGCATCGAGTTCTGCCACAGCGAGGCGTAGTCCTGCCAGAACTTCATCTGGGTTTCGGCCAGCTTGAACGGGTCCGACAGCACCTTCGACCAGGCCTGGAAAAATGCCTGTGCCAGGCCAAGCTCGTCCTTCAATCCGGTCATCCCGCCGTTCTGGCTGCGCCCCAGAAATTGCGTGATTAGCCGGCCGCTTTTTTGCGCGATATCGGTGTATAGCTGTGCCAGATGTAGCGGATCGTACGCCTGCTGTTCTGGTTGTTTATCAGTCACTTGCTGTCTTTCTTGGTGCGCCATGGTGATCTTGACGTTAACGTAAACTGAGAGTAGGCTAACCCGCACTTATTTTACATGGCCTTGCTGCGCAGCACAATGAGTTCAACCTATACGATTTCCGAACTCGCCAAGGAGTTCGGCATCACCACCCGCACCATCCGCTTCTACGAAGACCAGGGCCTGCTGAGCCCCAGCCGCGAGGGCACCGCCCGGGTCTTCAGCGGCCGTGACCGGGTGCGGTTGAAGCTGGCGCTCCGCGGCAAGCGCCTGGGTTTTTCCATTGCCGAGATCCGCGAGCTGTTCGAGTTGTACGACGTCTCCCGCGACGAGAAGAAGCAGCTCGAGGAATTCCTGGCCAGACTGGATCGCCGGCGAATCCATCTCGAGCAGCAGCGTGAAGACATCGAGGTCATGCTCAACGAAATCAACTTCTTCGCCAACCAGTGCCGCCGGCTGTTGAAAACCAAGCCTGAGGGTGAGGACAACAAGGAGGCTGCCTGAAGCAAAAGGCCGTGTCGAAATTGATATTTACGTTAACGTAAACGTTATCTATTAAATGTAATGTAATCTTATAGTTATAGATATCGCATGCGATTTCAGCCACTGAGCTTATCACCGGATTCCGGCTACTGCCGGAGTGACGGGCGAGGAGTTGTTCCGACCTTCCTCAGCCGCAGTAAGCTCATCGGTTCCGGCGCCCTGCACCTGGGACATGACGGGGGATAACGTCATGCACCGGAGCCTCAACTTCGATCTGGGCGAAACCCTCGACATCCTGCGCGATTCCGTGGCCAACTTTGCCGCCCGGGAGATTGCTCCCCGCGCCGCCGAAATCGATCGCTCCAACGCATTCCCGCGCGACTTGTGGCCCAGGCTGGGCGAGCTCGGGCTGCTCGGCATCACCGTCGAGGAGGAATACGGCGGCACCGGCATGGGCTATCTCGCGCACGTCGTTGCGATGGAGGAAGTGAGCCGCGCCTCCGCCTCGGTCGGCCTGTCCTACGGCGCGCATTCCAACCTGTGCGCGAACCAGATCCGCCGCAACGGCAGCGTCGCGCAGAAACGGCGCTATCTGCCGCGGCTCGTGTCCGGCGCGCACGTCGGCGCGCTGGCGATGAGCGAGCCCGGCGCCGGGTCCGATGTGGTCGGCATGCGGTTGCGCGCGGATCGGCGCGGCGACCGTTACGTGTTGAACGGCACCAAGATGTGGATCACCAACGGGCCCGACGCCGACGTTCTCGTCGTTTACGCCAAGACCGATCCGTCCGCCGGCGCGCGCGGCATCACTGCATTTCTTGTCGAAAAGCAATTCAAGGGATACTCGACCTCGCCAAAGCTCGACAAGCTCGGCATGCGCGGCTCCGACACCTGCGAGCTCGTGTTCAATGATTGCGAGGTGCCGGAAGAAAACGTTTTGGGCACGGCCGGCAAGGGAGTCGAGGTGCTGATGAGCGGGCTCGATTACGAACGCGCGGTGCTTGCGGCCGGACCGCTTGGCATCATGCAGGCGTGCCTCGATGCCGTGATCCCGTACGTGCACCAGCGCCAGCAGTTCGGCCAGCCGGTCGGGGAGTTCCAATTGATCCAGGGCGAGCTCGCCGACATGTACGTCACGCTGAACGCCTGCCGTGCCTACGTCTATGCAGTGGCCCGCGCCTGCGACCGCGGCGAAGTCACGCGCAAGGACGCCGCCGGAGCGATCCTGTTCGCCTCCGAGAAGGCGACGGCGATGGCGCTCGAAGCCATCCAGTGCCTGGGCGGCATGGGCTACATTAACGACTCGCCCACCGGCCGGCTGCTGCGCGATGCCAAGCTTTATGAAATCGGGGCGGGCACATCGGAGATTCGGCGTTGGTTGATAGGTCGCGAATTGTTCGATGAAACACGCTAGCAAATCCAGAAAAGCCCGCCGCGATTTGGGCGAGGCTAACATGCGACTTGTGCATGTTAAGCCGCTTCAAGCGGCGGCCGAGACCCAATGGCCAAGCGGGCACATCCGAGATTCGACGGTGGCTCATAGGCCGGGACCTTTACGAAGAGACACGTTAATGCGACATCGCGCCGATTTCATTAAAGGGAAAAGGCTCGAAACGCGTCCTGTCTGTCTTTTCTTCTCCTTCAGGATTCCGGGCATGGGTACACGGAATCCTGAAGTGACCACTAACTAACACTGAAAACAAACGGATTATGGCCAAATTGCATACCCCGCTCTGCGATCGGTTGGGCATCCGCCTGCCAATCATCCAAGCCCCCATGCCGAGTACTTCCTCCCCCGAACTGGTTGCGGCGGTCAGTAAAGCCGGGGCGCTCGGGTCCTTTGGCTCCGCCTATACCCAACCGGAGGCCATGCAGCGGGACGCCGAAGCGGTGCGAGCACACACTCACCTGCCCTTCAACGTGAACCTGTTCGTCTCGAAGCAACCCGGTGCAGTTGATGCTGCGGCACAGCGCGGGGCATTGGATGCGGTCGCCCGCTATTACAAGGAACTCGGATTGCCGCCGCCTGAGCCTGTCCGCCAGCCGTACGCTCCGGACCTGGAAGCGCAGTTACGCGCCGTCGAGGAAATCCGTCCCGCCGTATTCACTTTTCATCTTGGAGACATGCCGCAGGAGCGTATGCGCCGAATCCAGGCGCTGGGCGTGAAAGTCGGGGGCAGCGCGAACTGCATCGCCGAAGCGCGGAACCTGGAAGCGTTGGGGGTAGATTTTATCGTCGCGCAGGGAGCCGAAGCGGGTGGCCACCGCGGCAGTTACCTGCGCAACCCTTACGATTCAATGACCGGCACCCTCGCTTTGGTGCGCATGATCGTGCGCAACGTGAAAATTCCCGTCGCAGCCGCGGGCGGCATTATGGATGGTGCGGGCATCGCCGCGGTGCTTGCCCTCGGAGCGCAGGCAGCATGGCTCGGCACTGCGTTCATTCCCTGTCCCGAGAGTGGTGCGCCGCGCACGCACAAGGAAGGCGTCCTCAACTCGAAAGAGGACGCGACTCTTGTCACCGAGAAGTTCTCCGGCAAGCCCGCCCGGGCGATCGCCAACCGCTTCGTGCGCGAGATGCACGAACGCGGGGCGCCGCAGCTTCCCTTCCCGGCGCAGAATGTTCTCACCATCAAATTGCGGGCGGCGGCGGCGAAAGCGAACAATCCGGACTTCGTCGCGATGTATGCTGGCCAGGCTGCGTCGCTTTCCCGCGCGTTGCCGGCGGCCGATCTGGTCGCCGCGCTGGAAGCCGAGACGCTCGAATGCCTCGACCGGCTCGCCGCGCTGCGCGGCTGAAAACATGAACCGCCAAGCCGCCAAGACGCCAAGGATATATTCAGGAAGCGAACATGAAGGATGACCCCATAGTCATTGTCGGTGCGGCCCGCACGCCGATGGGCGCGTTCATGGGCGACCTTAAATCGCTCTCTGCCCCCGAACTGGGCGCGGCCGCCATCCGCGCGGCAGTCGAGCGCGCCGGGGTCGCACCGCAGGACGTGCAGGAGGTCATCATGGGCAACGTGCTGCCCGCCGGGCAGGGCCAGGCTCCCGCGCGCCAGGCCGCACTCGGTGCGGGCCTGCCGCCCTCGACCGGCTGCACCACCATCAACAAGGTCTGCGGCTCGGGCATGAAGGCGGCGATGCTGGCTCACGACATCATCAAAGTGGGGGCCCACTCCATCATGGTCGCGGGCGGCATGGAGAGCATGTCGAACGCCCCCTATCTCCTGCCCAAGGCGCGGGCCGGCCTGCGCCTGGGGCACGGCGAGGTGAAGGACCATATGTTCCTCGACGGGCTGGAGGACGCCTACGACCGCGGCCGGCTGATGGGCACCTACGCCGAGGATTGCGCCGACAAGTACCGCTTTTCGCGAGAAGCCCAGGACCGTTACGCCATCACCTCGCTGCAGCGCGCTCAAGCGGCGATCCGTGACGGCAGCTTCGAGCAGGAGATCGTAGCCGTGACGGCGGGCGGGAAAACCGGCGCCCTGGTGAAGACCGACGAGCAGCCGCTCAAGGCCAATCCTGACAAGATCCCGCAGTTGAAGCCCGCGTTCCGGAAGGATGGCACCGTCACCCCGGCCAACTCGAGCTCGATCTCGGATGGCGCGGCGGCAATGGTGCTGATGCGGCTCTCCGAGGCGGAGAAGCGCGGCATACACCCGTTGGCGAAGATTGCCGGTTACAGCACGCACTCGCAGGAGCCGCAGTGGTTCACCACCGCCCCGGTCGACGCCATCCGCAAGCTCTGCGAGAAAACCGGCTGGGCCGCGAAAACAACGGACTTGTTCGAGATCAACGAGGCGTTTGCCGTGGTGGCGATGGCGGCGATGCATGACCTCGATCTGCCGCACGACAAAGTCAACGTGCATGGCGGGGCCTGCGCGCTGGGCCACCCGCTCGGCGCTTCCGGCGCGCGCATCATGGTGACGCTGCTCGCCGCACTGGATAAGCACGGCCTCAAGCGCGGCATCGCTGCGCTCTGCATCGGCGGCGGTGAGGCCACCGCCATTGCGCTCGAGCGCTTAGACTGATGATGCGAGATGCGGGATTCGAGATGCGAGATGGAACACAAGGAGCGAATGCTTGATCACGTATCCCGTATCCCGTATCCCGCATCGCGTATCGCGATAAAGCGACCTGGGGACCACGCATGAAGAATCCGATCGATTTCTATTTCGACTTCTCCTCCCCGTACGGCTACTTCGCCAGCGTGAAAATCGACGAGCTGGCGGCGAAATACGGGCGCGCTGTCACCTGGCGCCCCATTCTGCTGGGCGCGGTGTTCAAGGTGACCGGTGGCCAGCCGTTGCCCACCATACCGCTCAAGAGCAGTTATTCTGCGCACGATCTCGCGCGCAGCGCGCGGCTCTACCAGGTGCCGTACAAGCTACCCACGAAGTTCCCGATCGGCACCACCGCGCCTGCCCGCGCCTTTTACTGGGTGGGGGACAAGGACCCGGCGCTGGCGAAGAAACTGGCGCAGGCGCTGTATCACGCCTACTTCGTGGAAGACCGCGACATCTCCAACCCGGAGGTGACCGGCAACGTCGCCGCCAAGCTGGGCGTGGACAAGGGTGAACTCATGCAGGCGCTCAACGATCCCGCGGTGAAGGAGCGCCTGAAGACCGAGGTGGACGCCGCCATCGAGCGCGGCGTGTTCGGCTCGCCCTACATCGTGGTGGACGGCGAGCCCTTCTGGGGTTCCGATCGCCTCGATCAAGTCGAAAAATGGCTGCAAGGCCCCTGGTGAGACAGGGATGGTTCCGGGTTCCGGGTTCCGGGTTCCGGGTTCCGGGTTCCGGGTTCCGGGTTCCGGGTGCAAGGTTGGAGCGGGCTGCAATTCGAGGGGTTCCGACTTTGAACCTTGAACTTTGAACTCGGAACTCGGAACTCGGAACGTGGGAGTGCGTATGCGCGAAAGATTACAGGCGCAGCAGGTCAACATTGTGACGCTTGCGGTGGACGCCATCGTCAACGCCACGAACACGACGCTGCTCGGTGGCGGCGGGGTGGACGGTGCCATTCACCGCGCAGCAGGGCCACAGCTGCTGGACGAGTGCCGCGCGCTCAACGGCTGCCCGACGGGGCAAGCGAAGATCACCCAAGGCTACCAATTGCCGGCGAAGCATGTCATCCACACGGTCGGGCCGGTGTGGAGCGGCGGCAGCCGCGGCGAGCCGGACCTGCTCGCTTCCTGTTATCGAGAGAGCCTGAAGCTCGCGGCCCGTCACCAGCTCCAGACCATCGCGTTTCCCGCGATCAGCTGCGGCGTCTACGGCTATCCGCTCGAACGGGCCGTGACGGTCGCGGCGCGCGAGTGCGCGGGATTTGTCGCGGGGCATCCCTTACCCGGGAAAATCATCTTTGCCTGCTTCGACCAGGCAACGCTTGCCGCCTACGAAGCCGAGCTCGCGCGACTTTAAGTGCAGGTCAAAATCAAATGGACAGGATTAACATGATTTACAAGATTAGAACCCAATTGAAACCATTGTCACCTGCTTTCTGAATGTTCTAATCCTGTTAATCCTGTAAATCTTGTTAATCCTGTCTATTTTTTTCTCAGGTTTAAAAAAATGGCGGTCATTAAGTCCAAGTTGAAAACGTCCGGCGCGGAATTCAAGGCCGCGGCGGATGCCATGCGCGCCCAGGTCGATGAATTGAATGAGCGGCTCGCGCTGGCGCGGGCCGGCGGCGGCGACACTGCGAAGAAGAAACACCAGGGCCGGGGCAAGCTGCTCGCGCGCGAGCGCGTGGCAGGACTGCTCGACCCCGGCGCGGCTTTCCTCGAGCTCTCGCCGCTCGCGGCGTGGGAGGTTTACGGCGAGCCGGTGCCCGCCGCCGGCCTCATCACCGGCATCGGCCGGGTGAGCGGCCGGGAATGCGTCATCGTCGCCAACGACGCCACGGTGAAAGGCGGCACCTATTACCCCCTCACGGTGAAAAAACACCTGCGAGCGCAGGAGATCGCACTGGAGAACCGTCTGCCCTGTGTCTACCTCGTGGATTCCGGAGGCGCGCACCTGCCGAGCCAGGACGAGGTGTTCCCCGATCGCGATCACTTCGGCCGCATCTTCTACAACCAGGCCAACCTGTCGGCCGCCGGCATCGCGCAGATCGCGGTCGTGATGGGCTCGTGCACCGCGGGCGGGGCCTACGTTCCGGCGATGTCGGACGAGGCCATCATCGTCAAGAACCAGGGCACCATCTTTCTTGCCGGCCCGCCGCTGGTGAAAGCCGCTACTGGCGAGGTGGTGACGGCGGAAGAGTTGGGCGGCGCCGACGTGCACACCCGTATCTCAGGCGTCGCCGACTACCAGGCCGACGACGACCGTCACGCGCTGGAGCTGGCGCGCCGCGCGATCGCCAACCTGAATAGCGGTGCCAGCGCCCCGGCCGCGCCGCAAGCCGTGCGTGCTCCGCTCTACGACCCCGAGGAGCTCTACGGCGTGATCCCCGTCAGCCCGCGCACGCCGTTCGACGTGCGCGAAATCCTCGCGCGCCTGGTGGACGCCAGCGAGTTCGACGAATTCAAGGCGCGTTACGGCGCGACGCTGGTCACCGGCTTCGCGCAAATCCAGGGCCGCCGGGTCGGCATCCTCGCGAACAACGGCATCCTGTTCTCGGAGTCGGCGCGGAAGGGCGCGCATTTCGTGGAGCTCTGCTGCCAGCGCGGCATCCCGCTCGTGTTCCTGCAGAACATCACCGGTTTCATGGTGGGTAAGCAGGCCGAGCATGGCGGCATCGCCAAGGACGGTGCCAAGCTGGTGACCGCGGTCGCGTGCGCCCGCGTGCCGAAGCTTACGGTCATCATCGGCGGCAGCTTCGGCGCCGGCAACTACGGCATGTGCGGCCGCGCCTATTCCCCCCGCTTCCTGTGGACATGGCCCAACGCCCGCATCTCCGTGATGGGCGGCGAGCAGGCTGCAAACGTGCTGGCGCAGGTCAAGCGCGAAGCGCTGGAAAAAACCGGCAAGGATTGGAGCAAGAAAGAAGAAGAAGCGTTCAAGGCGCCCATCATCGGACAATATGAGCGCCAGTCGAGCGCCTACTACGCGACGGCGCGGCTCTGGGACGACGGCATCATCGACCCGAAGGAGATGCGGCACATGCTGGCGCTCGGCCTCGCCGTAAGCCTCAATGCGCCCATCCCGAAGACTACCTTTGGAGTCTTCAGGATGTAACAGGAGAAGTTGGCAGTTGGCAGCTGTCAGTTGGCAGTAACTGCAAATTGCCCACTGCAAACTGCAAACTCTCCTTCCGCGGCTATAATGTGCGCCTGCCCAATCCCGGAAACACCATGAGCCAGAAAATTCTTTCCCAGATCGATGCCGATGGCAACGCGACGGTGGTGCTGAACCGGCCTGAAGTGCACAACGCGTTCGACCCGGAGATGGTGAACGCCCTCACCACTACGCTGAAAAAGCTCGAAACGAACGGCAAGGTGCGCGCGGTGGTGATCACCGGCACGGGCCGCAACTTCTGCGCCGGCGCGGACATCGAGCACATGAAGAAGACCGCCAGGTTCTCGCGGGCGCAGAACCTGGAAAACGCCCGCGCCACCTCCATGATGCTGCGCACGCTCTATGAACTCAGGAAGCCGACCATCGCCTGCGTGCGCGGCGCGGCGCGCGGCGGCGGCGTGGGCCTCGTTTCGGCCTGCGACATCGCCATCGCCGAGCGCGGCGCGACCTTCCGCCTCTCGGAAGTGAAGCTCGGCATCGTGCCGGCCATGATCAGCCCGTTCGTGATCGGGGCGATCGGACGGCGCCACTCGCACCGCTACATGCTTTCGGGCGAGGAATTTGATTCCGCCGAGGCTTTCCGCATCGGGCTGGTCCACGACATCTGCGAGGAGCCGGAACTGAACGCCGTCGTCGGCCGCATGCTGGCGCACCTCTATTCGAGCGGGCCCGACGCGGTGGTGGCGATCAAGCAGCTGATCCCCCGGGTCGCCGCCGCCCGCATCGACGAGGCGCTCATGGAGACGCTCTCGGAGCGCATCGCCGACATCCGCACGACCGCGGAAGCGCAGGAAGGGCTGTCCGCCTTCCTCGAGAAGCGCAAGACTGCGTGGTCCACCCCCGCTTCCGATAAAACTACAAAAACGAACCGCCAGAACACCAAGAAGAGTAAGAACCAGAATTGAACCGCCATGACGCCAAGACGCCACGAAAAACAAGATTAAATCGAAAAAATATCTAGGCCGGAAACATCGGTCAATAATCAAGAAAAGATCGGCGACAAACACGATGAATTGGAAAGGTTCTCTTATTGATATTTGTTCCTTTGGCGTCTTGGCGTCTTGGCGGTTCAATTGGGTTTTTTGATCTCCTGGCGGTTAGATGAAATTGCCTGAACGAGTGAAGTTGGTGGAGGTCGGCCCGCGGGACGGGCTGCAGAACGAGGCCGCTCCGGTTTCGACCGAGGTCAAGGTCGAGTTGATCCACCGGCTGCAGGACGCGGGACTCAAGGCGATCGAGGCGACCGCCTTCGTCTCGCCCAAGTGGGTGCCGCAGATGGCGGACAACGCGCAGGTCATGGCCGCGATCCGCCGCAAGCCGGGCGTGTCCTACCCGGTGCTGGTGCCGAACAAGAAGGGTCTCGACGCCGCGCTCGCCGCGAAGGCGGAGGAAGTCGTCGTGTTCGGCGCTGCGACCGAGGCGTTCTCGCAGAAGAACACCAACTGCTCGATCGCCGAGGGTCTCGCGCGCTTCGCCGAGGTCGCGAAGGCGGCGCTCGCGCAAGGGCTCAGGGTGCGCGGCGACATCTCGGTCTGCCTCGGCTGCCCTTATGAAGGCGCGGTCAAGCCCGAGGCCGTGGTGCGCGTTGCGCGCGAGCTCGACGCCATGGGCTGCTACGAGATCACCCTCTGCGACACCATCGGCACCGGCACGGCGGGCAAGACCCGCGCCGTCTTCGAAGCGGTGATGAAGCACCTCCCGGTTGAGCGGCTCGCGGGGCATTTCCACGACACTTACGGCCAGGCGGTCACCAATGTCTATGCCGCCCTCGAATGCGGCGTGCCGACCTTCGACTCGTCGGTCGCGGGCCTCGGCGGCTGTCCCTATGCGAAGGGCGCGACCGGCAACGTCGCCACCGAAGATGTGCTCTACCTGCTCGACGGCCTCGGCATCGAGACCGGGGTGGACATCCGCAAGCTCATCGCCGCGGGCGAGTACATCTGCGGACAGCTCGGCCGGCCCACGCACTCGCGGGCGGCGAAAGCCATCGCGGCGAAAGCGGCCGCTTGAGACGACCTTCGGCAGGACCAAGCTGCGCCCTCTTCAGATAACGCCTTCCGCCTTGTAAGCCGCCAACTCCTTCTTCGAATGGCCCAGCCACTTGCCGAAGACGGCGTCGTTGCTTGCGCCCAGCGGCACGCTGGGCTCGATCGGCCGGCGCTCGGTGCCCTCGAAGACGAGGGGTGAATGCGGCAGCACGACGCGGCCCAGCTCGGGATGGTCGATCCATTGCAGGCTGCCGCGCGCATGCATGTTCTCGTCGTGCATGACCTCGAGGAGATCGCGCACCGGCGCGCAGGGCACCTTTGCTGCCAGCATGCGCTGCGCCGCATCGTCCTTGGTGACCGTCTTCGTCCAGCCCTCGATCAGATCATCCACCGCGGCGAAATTCTCGACGCGCGTCGAACGGGTGAGGAAACGCGGATCGTGCTTGAGGTCAGGCCGGCCGATGACATCGAGAATCGCGCGGAAATGATGGTCGCCCGGCGCGTTCAACACGATATAGCCGTCCTTCGTCGGATAAACGTTGTAGGGAGAAATGCCAAGGCCGCCGTGCCGGTTGCCGGTCCGGGCCGGGGCATCTGCGCCGCGCGCGTGCACCATGCCGTAGTTCGACGCGAGCGAGGCATAAGTCGCGTCCTGCATGGAGACCTCCACGACGCGGCCCTTGCCGGTACGCTCGCGCTCGTAGAGCGCGGTCATGATCGCGGCATAAAGATGAATACCCGCGCTGAAATCGCACAGGGCCGCGCCGCACTTGACTGGCGGCTGGTCCGGGAAACCGGTCGAATTGATGACGCCGCACATCGCCTGCATGACGAGGTCCATGGCGGGATAGTCGCGGTACGGGCCGTCCTTCCCGTAGCCCGAACTGGACCCATAGATCAGCCGCGGATTGATCTTGTGGAGAGCCGCGGCTCCGACTCCCAGCCGGTCCATGACGCCCGGCGCGAAGTTCTCGACGAGGATGTCAGCGCGGGCCGCCATCTCGCGGAGCAGGTTTTTGCCCTTCTCGGTCTTGAGATTCAGCGTGACCGGTTTCTTGTTGGAGTTCAGCATCGCGAACGGCAATGCGGCCCCGCCCATGTCGCCGCGGCTGCGCAGGTGCTCGCCCTGGTGCGGTTCGACCTTGATAACCTCCGCGCCGGCCATGGCCATGAGAAAGGTCGCATAGGGCCCGTTATAGACATGGGAGAGATCGATGACGGTCACGCCGGCGAGCGGGTAGCCCGGGGCGCGTTTCTTGACTGCGGCGCGCGGCGATTTTGTGGAACGCTTCTTCATACTGGCTCCATTTGCGGAATCACGAGGAAGCGGCAGCGCGCTCCAGCACGCGCTTCGCGCTCCGGTAATGCGGACGGTCGAGCATCTTGCCGTCGATCGAGGAGACGCCGGTGCCCGTAGCTGCGTCGAACGCAGCCACGACGCGCTTCGCCCAATCGATGTCCGCCGCCGACGGCGTAAACGCGGCGTTGATCGGCGCGACCTGGTCCGGGTGTATCGCCGCCTTGGCAAAAAAGCCGTCGCGCAGTCCCTCCTCCGCTTCCTTCCTCACGCCGTCGATGTCGCGGAAATCCGTGAAGACCGCGTCGATCGCGATGACCGACGCGGCAGCCGCGCCGAAGAGGCACAGGGAGCGGGCCAACTGGAACGGGGCGGTATAGAGACCGTCCGCGCCGCGGTTGCGAATCGCGCCGATGTCCGCCGCAAGGTCCTCGCCGCCCCACATCAGCCCACAGAGCCGCGGCAACGGCGGGTCGGCATAGGTCCCGAGCCCGAACATCGACGCGCCGTTTTCCGTGGCGATGGGCAGGATGCGAATCAGCCCCTGCGGGATACCGTCTTTCGCCTCGAGTTTCGTGAGGTAGCGACTCACGACCCCCGCGTCCCCGCCGCCGTGGCACTTCGGCAGCACGACGCCGTACGGGCCCGCGGGCACGATGGCCGTGAGATCAGACAACGTGTCACCGGTATCGAGCGCGTTGACGCGCACGAACAACCGCTTGGTGCTCTTTGACGCCGCGATGGCCTTTGCGCAGATTTCGCGCGCGGCGGCCTTGCGGGCCGGCGCCACGGCGTCCTCGAGATCGAGGATCAGCGCGTCGGCGGCGGAGGCGAGCCCCTTGGCGATCTTGCGTTCGTCGTCGCCGGGCACGAACAGGAGGGAACGCACTGCCCCTCCTACACAGTCTTGCGCAAATGCCTGACCAGGCATTTACGCGTCGAATCTCCCCTCTCCGCTCGGGAGAGGGGCGGGGGTGAGGGGTGAGCGTCGCAGGTCATATCACTACGCTCAGAACTTGCTCAGGCCGAGGCAGCCGTCGGGCCCCATGTCCGCGAGGATCTTCTTGCCGACCAGCTCTTTCAGCGTCTCCGTCGTGCCGCCGCCCAGCGAACCGTAGCGCGCGCCGCGGTAGAAACGCGACACCAGAAACTCGTCGGTGAAACCGTAGCCGCCGTGTACCTGGATCGCATCGCTGGTCACGCGCAGCGACATTTCGTTCACGGTGATCTTCGCGATCGCCGCCATGTAAGGGTCCGGGAACGGATTCGCCGTCGCGCACGCGCGATACAGGATCGAGCGGCTCGCTTCGATGTCGCGGTACATCTCCGCCAGCTTGTGGCGGATCGCCTGAAACTCGCCGATCGCCTGGCCGAACGCGGTACGCTCCCGCGCGTACTTCACCGCCTCTTCGAACGCACCTTCGGCGAGGCCCAGCGACACGCTGGGATTGAGACAGCGCTGCGTATTGAACGCGGAGAGGAGCTTTCGGAAACCGTCCTCGCGAATGATCAGGTTTTCCAGCGGCAACTCACAGTTCTGAAACTGGATCTCGGCGAGGTTCTCGCCACCCATCGTGTGATAGCGCGCGGTGCAGGTGAATCCCGGCGTGCCGCGCTCGATCAGCACGCAGCCGATGCCCTCGCGACCCGGCTGCTTGTTGACACGGCTGAATACGACGAATGCCTGCGCCTCGTCGACGCGGCTGATCAGGGTCTTCACGCCATTCAGCACGAGCTTGTCGCCCACGATGTCGACGTTGGTGCGGTAATTTGCGACGTCGGTGCCCGCGTGCGGCTCGGTCATGCACACCGCGAGGATAACTTCTGACGTGCACACGCCGGGCAGTAGCCGCCGCTTGATGCTAGCGGGCGCGAAGTTGTCGATGATTTTGCACTGCACACCCACTTCGCCCATCACGGCCATCGCCGTCACATAACAGCCTTTGGCGATCTCTTCGATCACGAGCGCGGTGTCCAGCACCGGAAGGCCGAGCCCCCCGTACTCCTCCGGCACCGCCATCCCCAGCACGCCGATCTTGGCGAGATCGCGGATGTTGTCCCAGGGAAAGGTGCCGTCCATGTACTTGAGCGCGTTCGGCTTGAATTTTTCCTGCGTGAGCTGGCGCACGGTGTTAACCATGCTGCGCTGCTCTTCATTCAGATGAAAATCCATGACTTCTCCTCTGCGGGTTTATGCAATTGAACGGCCAGGCCGTGCGACCACGCTGGTCGCCGTTTTCAAAAGATGCTGATAGCGCTCGCGAACGAGATTTTCGAGGCCGGTTACGTGACTATCCATCGCGGCCGAAGCGGCATTGCCATCGCGCTTCCTGCACGCATCGAGGATGCTCTGATGCGCCTTGATCACGTGCTTCTGGTTGCCGACGGAATAGCTGATGCCGTGGTGCTCGCCGGTTGCGACGATGCTGATCGTGTGCCAGAAAACCTCCAGCACTTTGTTGCCGCTCGCGCGCGCGATGACGCTGTGGAAGATGCGGTTCTCTTCGAGAAACGCCTCCTGGTCACGCGGGGCATCGAGCGCCTTCATGCGCGTGATCGAGGCTTCGAGCTCGGCGAAATCCTCATCGGTTCCGTTCACTGCCGCCTCGTAAGCCAGCGCCGGCTCGATGACCTCGCGCGCCTTCAACACCGTAATGAATGGCACATCGTGCATGCGAAGAAAGACGGAAAGACCGTGTGCGAGCAGGTCGGTGCTCGGACTGCCGACGATGATTCCGCCGCCGGGCCCCGGTCTCACGTTGAGCGCGCCCTGCGACTCCAGGATGCGCAGGCTCTCGCGCAGCGTAGGCCGGCTGACGTTGAACTGCGACAGGAGCTCGGCTTCGGTCGCGAAGCTGCTGCCGGGCTTCAACTTCGCGGCGATGATGCGCTCGAGCAGGAGGTGCGCGACGTGCTCCGCTTTGCTGCGATGGGTGTTGACTGCGGTGATCACGTGTTGGTGCCTCCACCAAAGCGCGGCTGCCGCTTCTCGGCGAACGCGGCGAGGCCTTCCGCATAGTCGGATGAAACGAGGATCTCGCGCAGGGCGAGGCCTTCCTGTGTGAGCCCGTCAGCGAGCGTCTTTTCGAGGCCACCGTAAACGAGGCGCTTTATCGTCTGAGCGCCGGTAGGCGAGCGCGACGCCAGCACCGTTGCAATGCTCATGACGAGCGCGTCCAGCTGGTCCGCGGCAACGGCCCCGTTCACGAGACCGATCTCCTCGGCGCGTTTGCCCGTGATCGGCTCGCCGGTAAGGATGAGTTCGAGCGCACGCGAGGCGCCAATCACGCGCGGCATGCGCTGCGTTCCTCCCGCGCCGGGGATCGCGCCGATCCGCGCTTCGGTGAGCCCGATCTGCGCATCTTCCGCGGCGTAGCGCAGGTCGCAAGCTAGCGCCAGCTCGCATCCGCCCCCCAGCGCAAGGCCATTGATTACGGCGATGGTCGGCATGGGTGCCGCACCCAGCGCATCCACCGCCGCATTGATGGCCCGGTTGTGCTTGATGCGCGCGGCTTCATCCATCCCGCGGCGCTCCTTGAGATCGGCGCCCGCACAGAACGCGCGGCCCGTGCCGCGCACGATCAGCACGCGCGCGCGTTGCGAGACGGCGTCCGCGATCGCACGCGTGAGCGTATCGACCATGTCCACGCCAAGCGCGTTGAGGCGCTCCGGACGATTCAGGCGGATCTGGACGATGCCCTGCCCGCTTTGCTCGATGACGATGCCGGTATCGGCCGCATGGGCTTGCATGTCTGGCTGCATTTACGCTGCTTTCGAGATGGATGGCACGAGGTCTCCCCGGAAATCGGGATGCGCGATGGCGCGGAGGCGTTCCGCGCGCTCGCCAAATGAGCGTCCGCGCAAATCGGCGACGCCGTACTCCGTGACGACGAGGTCGACGTCCGCGCGCGTAGTCGTAACCGGCCGGCCTTCGAGCGACGCGACGATCCGCGAGCGCCTGCCATCGGGCGTCGTCGACGGCAGCGCTATGATCGCGCGGCCGCCGGGCGACGCGAACGCGCCGCGTACGAAGTCCGGCTGTCCGCCGATGGCGCCGAGATACCGGCCGGCCGCGACCTCGGAGTTCACGTTGCCGGTAAGATCCACCTCGATGCCCGAGTTGATCGCGTAAAGGTTCTGCACGCGCGCGAGTACCTGCTGATTGTGCGTGTACTCCGAGGAGCGCATCTCGAGCGCGTCGTTGCCGTCGGCGAAGGCCATCAGCCGCCGACTGCCGAAGAGGCCGCCGGTCACGATGCGTCCCACGTCGATGCCCTTTCGCGCATTGGTCACTACGCCCTTCTCCACCAGATGCACGATTACGTCGGAAACGACGCCGCTGTGCACGCCCAGATCGCGATGATTCTCCAGCGCGCGGCAAACCGCGACGGGCAAACCGCCCACGCCAACCTGGATCGTCGCGCCGTCCGGAATGAGCGCCGCCACTTGCGCCGCGACGCGTCGATCGATCTCATCCGGCTCGGGATCCGGCAGGAGAATCTCATCGGCGTCGCACTCGGCCAGCACATCGATGTCCGCCTCGGCGACCAGCGCATCCTGCGCTGTCACCGGCAAGCGCTCGTCGATCTCCGCGATCACACAGCGCGCCGCGTGCACCAGGGCAGGGATGAAATCCGCCATGACCCCCACGGTGAAGAAACCGGGCTTGGGATGCGGCCGCACGCGGAGCAGCACGACGTCGACGCGAATCGCGCGCGAGCGGATGAGCGCCGGCACGGCCGACACATACGCGGGAACGATGTCGGCCAGGTTCGCGGCGGTCAACAGCCGCGTCGTGCCGGCGCCGTTCAGCGCGCGGAAACGAAAGCGGTCAGCGTGCTCGGGCTTGAGCGTCTGGCTCGTCATCATGCCGACGAACAATTCGAGCGGCGGCAGCGCGTGACGCTGCTCGACGAGGCGGCGCGTGAGCCCCAGCGGCTCGCCCGTGCCCTGCGGCCACGTCACCACGTCGTCCGCCCGGACGTGACGGGAGAAATCGAGGGCGCTGCTGGGGCCGGATCGAGCAGGCATGAGCGGGATGCTACAGGGGCCGATCCCACTATGTCAAATGATTTAAATGATTTGACAGCTAACTCATATACCGCCTAAACTGCGTGCTCCCTGAAGGAAGATCCCAGAGGAGAAGGACCATGAAAACCACCCCATTCGCAATCACGCTCGCCGCAGGCGCGGCGTTGCTGGCATTGGGCGCGCACGTGAACAGCGCACTGGCCCAGGCCGTGGACGTATCCAAGTATCCGACGCGGCCGATCCGGCTCATCATCCCGTTCCCGCCCGGCGGCAGCAACGACATCCTGGGCCGCTTCATCGCGCAGAAGATGACGGAGCGCCTGGGCCAGACCACCATTCCCGACAACCGGCCGGGCGCCGACGGCATCATCGGCACCGAGTTCGTCACGCGTTCCCCCGCCGACGGGCATACCCTGCTCATCGTGTCGACGACCTACACGATGAATCCCGCAGTACACAAACTCCCGTACGACCCCCTGAAGTCGCTGATCCCCATCGCGCAAATTGCATCGGGGGGTAATGTTATTGCCACGCATCCCACCTTCCCCGCCAAGACCGCGAAGGAACTGGTCGCGCTGGCGAAAGCGAAACCGGGGCTGATCCGCTACGCATCGTCCGGCATAGGCGGGTTCAATCATTTCGGCGGCGAGCAATTCAACATGCTGGCCGGAGTCAAGATGGCGCACATTCCCTACAAGGGCGGCGGCCCCTCGATGCTCGATGTGATGACCGGACAGGTGGAGGTGGTGTTCGGCACGCTGATCCAGGCGATGCCCCACATCCGCTCGGGCAAGCTCAAGGCACTCGGCGTCGGGTCGGCCAAGCGTTCTCCGCTCCTGCCGGATGTTCCGACCGTGTCCGAAAGCGGCGTGCCGGGCTACGACGGCTCGGTTTGGTGGGGCTTACTGGGGCCCGCAGGTGTTCCTGGCGCGGTCGTTACGCGGCTCAACACCGAGATCAACACCATCGTGAACGAGCCCGAGATGGCCAAGCGCCTCTCGGCCGAAGCGGCCGAGCCTGTCGTCAGCACGCCCGAAGCGTTCGGCAAGCTCATCGTGAACGACCTTGCGAAGTGGAGCCGTGTCGCGAAGCAGGCAGGCATACGCGCCGAGTAGCATTCGTCCACAGCACTGACGGAGAAACGCATGGACACAGCCCCCGCCAAACCCGCGGCGCCCGAGCAGACGCTCGACGCGTTCATCGAGTTGTCGCAGTCGCTGCGCTGGGAGCGGGTGCCGCAGGCCACGCGCGCAAGCGTCAGGCGCGAGCTGCTCGATTACCTGGGCGCCGCCATCGCCGGCCGCGCGGCGGCGGGGCTCCCGCGATGGCTCAAGGTCCTGATTGACATGGGCGGCCGGCCCGATGCGCGCGTGATCGGCGGACCACTCGTGCCCGCGCCGACGGCGGCGCTCTGCAATGGCTACTTCGGCCATGTGCTGGAGTTCGACGATACGCATGATGAAGCCGTCCTTCACGCCGGCTCGGCGGCCATACCGGCCGCATTCGCCGCGTCGGGACTGCGCGGCGAGGCGAGCGGAAAGGAATTCTGCGAAGCCGTGCTGCTCGGCATTGAGCTGACGTGCCGGCTGGGGGTCGCTACCAAGCTCAATCTCGTTGAGGGTGGCTGGATCTACACCTCGCTCTTCGGTCATTTCGGCGCGACGCTCGCCGCCGCGCGGCTCGTCGATCCGCGAGCAGACGTGCTGCGAAACGCGCTCGGCATCGTTTACTGTCTTGCGAGCGGCAACCATCAGTCGACGCGTGAAGGCGCGCCCACCAAGCACGTCCAGCCCGGCTTTGCCGCGGCGAATGCGATCACCGCCGCCCTGATGGCGAGCGGCGGGCTGCCCGGTGTGAAGCATCCGCTCACTGGGGAAGATGGCTTGAGCCGAGTTTACTTGCACGATCGTTTCGACCCCGCGCGCGCGACACGCGGACTCGGCATGGAATGGGAGTTCGACCGCCTGTCGATCAAGCCGTATCCGACCTGCCGTCTCACTCACCCTGCGATCAGCGCGGCGCTCGACCTCCGCGCGCAACTTGGCCGCGAGGCCGAAAAAATAGAGCGCGTCGAGCTGGCAATGGGCCCGCAGGCGCACGACGTCGTAGGCCGCGACGTCTCCGAGAAGCGCATGCCGCAAACGCGCGTCAATGCCCAGTTCAGCGTCTATTGGTGCGTGGCGAGCGTGCTGGCCTACGGCGAAGTGACGCCGCGGCAGCTCGCCGAAGATATCCCGCCGCCGCCCAAGCTTCGCGAGTGGATCGGCAAAATCAGCGCCGCGCCCGATCCCGCAGCCGGCCAGCGTGATATCGGCGGCTGCAAGATCCGCGCGCACGGCGCGTTCGGCACGCGCGTGGTCGAGCAGACGAGCGCAAAGGGCCATCCCGACAATCCGCTCAGCGACGACGAGCTGCTCGCGAAATTCAAGGCGAACCTCCGCTACGCGAAGCTGAGCGATGAAAAGGCCGCGCAGCTCGCCGATGCAATACTGGATATCGACAGCCTGCCTGACGTGCGTCCGCTCGCCGACGCCATCGCCGGCGCGGTCGCTTGAGCACCTGGTGTTGGCCGACTCACGTCCATCGTCTATCATCTTTGGTAATTTCGAGAACCGGAGCCTCAAGATGCCGCTACCCGACCCCGCCCCGCGCAAGCTGATCCACACGCGCGCCATCGAATGCAAGGGCTACGAGCGCGAGGACGGATTGTGGGACATCGAGGCGCGCTTGACCGACACCAAGACCGTGCGCCACACGCGTCACCACGGCGGGCGCGAGCGAGAAGCCGGCGAGCCGGTGCACGACATGTGGATACGCCTCACCATCGACCTCGACCTGAAAGTCCACGCCGTCGAGGCGGTGACCGACCAGGGCCCCTACTCGAATTGCGGCAATATCACCCCCAACTTCAAGGCGCTCGCTGGCCTTACCATCGGTCCCGGCTGGAGGAAGGGCATCGCCGAGCGCGTCGGCGGGGTGAAAGGCTGCACGCACCTGGTGGAGTTAATGGGGCCTCTCGGCACCACCGCGTTCCAGGCCACCAACCGCGCGCGGCTTGCCCACAATGCCGGCAAACCGCTAACGAAGAAGCCCTACCAGTTGAATTCCTGTCACGTCTACCGCGACGACTCACCCGCCGTGCTCGAGCGCTGGCCGGCGTTCTATACAGGCAAACGCTGATGGCGCTTTCCTGAAAAGAATCTCAGGATCAACAATTCAGAATCGTACAAACTTCTGATCCGCTGTTCGTCGCTGAATCACTGTATCACTCAACGGCGGCCTCTGATATCTCATCGCAAGATTCCAACTCCATCATGTCGGCCGCCCTGCGCGTCACCGGGGGTCAGATCCCCGAACAGACAACGTTCGGGGCCCCTCTTCCGCCCCTCGACGCGCCCCGTCACTCGATGGTCCACTCGTGGCCGCACTTGCGGCAACGCACGCCGACCGCCGGCAGGACATCCTCCCCGTCTTCGCCCCGCCTTTGCGCGCGGCTCACGCCCACGCTGCTCAGGTCGAGCCCGCCATAGACGGTGCATTTCCCGCACACGGAGCGCTCGGACGCGTACTCCGCGACGCCCAGCATCATCAGGAAACGGCGCCACGCCCACAGGCAGACGACGCTGCCCGCGAGCATCGCGACGAACCGCACGCACGTCTCCCACACCGGCATCCGCACGTTGAACCCCTCGAGGCTGGCGATCACCATGATCAGGCACAGGAAGCCGCTGATCAGGTAGAGGTGGGCTTCGATCAGCTGCCGCTCGTACCAGCGCCGGAAGCCGAGCCTGTGGATGCCTTCTGACAAGTCCATGAGGCGTGAGTCGTGATCCGTGATTCGACCTATGGCTAACGCTTGCCGGCTTTGATTTTATCCGCGTGTATCTATCTGCGGTTTCATTGTCTTGTTGTTCAAACCATCGCGGAGCCGCCGTCCACCACCAGCGTCTGCCCGGTGATGAAGGCTGCGTCCTCGCTCGCCAGGAAGCTCGCTGCCCCGACCAGATCCTCCGGGTGCTCCTCGCGCGAGATGGCGCGCGTGGCGTGAATCCCCTCGCCATGCTTCACGTGCGCGGCGCTTTTCAGCACGCCCTCGGACAGCGTGAACCCGGGGGCGAGCGCATTGACCGTGATGCCGTCGCTTCCGACTTCGCGCGCGAGCGCGCGCGTTAGCGCGATCACCGCGCCCTTGCTCGAAACGTAGTGCAGCAGCAGCGGCACGCCCTTCAACGACGCGCCGGATGCGAGGTTGATAATGCGCCCCCCGCCCACGGCACGCATGTGCGGCGCGCAGGCGCGGCAGCACAGGAAAACTCCGAGGGTGTTCACATCCATGACCCTGCGCCATTCCGCAGCGTCGATGCGCTCGAACGGGCGCGGCTCGAGCATGGAAAAGAGGGCCGCATTGTTGACCAGTATGTCGATGCGGCCGAACGCCTTCACCGTCTCTTCCGCCATCCGCGCCGCGTCGTCCTCGGAAGCCACGTCCACCTGCAGCCCCAGCGTGCGCGCGCCGGTCTGCTGCGCGATCTCAGCCGCAGCCTCTTTGAAATTGCGCAGGTCGGCGACAACCACGGCGGCGCCGTCGCGGGCGAGACGGGTTGCGAGCACCTTCCCTATCCCGCTCCCGGCGCCGGTGACGATCGCGACCTTGCCTTTGATCGTCATGCGCCCTCGAAGGTGATGAGTCCCATGCCGGTCGTCATCGGCGCATAGTAGTGGCGGTGCACGTGCCGCGCGCCTTCCGGCATCGCGCCGCGCATCACCAGCCACATGATGAGCTCGACCGCCTCCGCGCCCGCCTGCTCCATCAGCTCATGGTGTGTCATCGCCGCAAGGCCCTCAGGGTCGCGCTCGATGCGCTCCAGGAAATCCCGGTCGAAGGCTTCGTTCATGTGACCGAAGCGCTTGCCCTGCAGTTGATGCGACATGCCGCCGGTGCCCATGACCACCACTTTCAAGTCGCGCTCACAGGATTCAACTGCGCGCCGGATGGCACGCCCGAGCTTGAGGCAACGCAGTCCGGTGGGCAGCGGATGCTGGATCACGTTGACCTGGAGCGGCACCGTGGCAACCGGCCAGCCCCGCGGGTCATGCGGGAAGCACAGGTTCATCGGCACCAGGAAGCCGTGCTCGACGCTCATCTCCTGGCACACGGTGAGATCGAACTCGTCGTAGACCAGCGATTCGCACAGGTGCCAGGAAAATTCCGCGTCGCCCGGCACCTCAGGCAGCGGACGCGTGCCGAAGCCCTCGTCGGCGATGCCGTAGCAATCGGCCGCGCCGATGGCGAAGGTCGGGTACTTGTCGAACAGGAAATCGGCGCCGTGGTCGTTGTACACCACGATTGCGACGTCGGGCTTGAGGCGCCCGAGCCACTCGCGCACCGGGACGTAAGCGTCGAACAGCGGCTTCCACGCCGGGTCTTGCTGCCGCCCGCGGTCGTACGCCACGCCGGCCGAGGGCACATGCGAAAGGCCGATGCCCGCCACGATGCGCGCCATATCAGACCGCGTCCTTGAAATTGCGTGTCCCGAGGAACTGCTCGTAACTCTCGCCGCGCATCTGCGCGCCCATGCGGTAGAGGCTCACACCGGTGCAGGAGCCCAATTTGAGCATGAAATAGATGTTGAGTCCGGAATGGATCAGGCCGGCGAAGTCGCGGCTACGGACCAGCGCCTTCTCCTCGTCTTTCAGGCCGAATTTCGCCATATAGGCTTCCTCGTCGTCCTTGAACGCGGCCCGGTTCTCCGGCGTGCAAAGCGTGCCACACAGCTTGTTCAGCCGGTAGCCGCGCCGTGACAGTCGACCGTCGAAGACGGTGGTATCGGGAATGGGGCGGGAGCGGTCGAGTTGATATTTCATGGGTATGATGACGCGTGAAGGTTTAACGGCAGTCACTCGATTATGACACTTGCGGTATAAAATGAATGGACGTGCTGGAGGCCGGAAGGGTTTGCCCTGGTTTCGAATGCAGGGCGTCGTGTCCGCCAACAAGGAGAAATCATGAGTCTATTGTCTCTGTTGCCAGTCTTCTTGCTGGGCGCACTAACCGCCATGAACAACGCGCACGCCCAATCCTATCCGATGCGCCCGGTGCGGATTGTGATTCCGTTGGCCCCGGGCGGCGTCACCGACGCGATGGGAAGGCTGCTCGCGCAAAAATTCAACGAAGCCTGGGGACAGACCGTGATTCCCGAGAACCGTCCCGGCGGAGCCGGCATGATCGCAGCAGACCTGGTCGCCAAAGCCACGCCCGATGGCCACACGCTGCTGCTCGGCAACATCAACACGCACGGGATCAATCCCAGCCTGTACCCCAAGATGCCCTACGATCCGGTCAAGCACTTCGCCCCGGTCTCGATGCTGGTGACGGTGCCAAACCTGATGCTCGTCCATCCTTCGGTGCCGGCTACCAACGTACAGGAGTTTATCGCGCTGGCAAAGGCCAAGCCGGGCGTGCTCAACGCATCGTCGCCCGGCAACGGCACCTCCGGTCACATGGGAGTGGCGGTGTTCAACGCGATGACTCGCGCCGGGATCGGGCACGTCCCGTACAAAGGCCCTGCGCCCGCACTGCAAGCAGTGATCTCGGGCGAGACCCAGATTGTGTTCGACACGATCTTCTCGGCGCTCCCGCACGTAAAGTCGGGCAGGGTCAAGGCGCTCGGCGTAAGCGTGCCGCAGCGCGCGCCGCTCGCGCCGGAAATCCCGACCCTCGCCGAACAGGGGCTTGCCGGCTTTAATGTTTCCCCCTGGTTTGCGTTGTTCGCGCCCGCCGGCACGCCTCCTGTGGCGCTCCGCAAGATCCACGCCGAGACCGTCAAGGTGATGAGCACGCCGGACGTGAGCGAGCGCCTGCAGTCCCAGGGGCTCAAGATCGAGACCGGCTCGCCGCAGGATCTCGCGCGCTACGTGGCGAGCGAAATTGCGCGCTGGCACAAGGTCGTCAAGGAAGCCGGCATCAAGATCGAATAGCGTCGCGAAAGCTGGCCCGTAGGACCCGGCCTCGCGGTATCGCACCGGGGCGCGCGTCAGGACGCCGCTACGCCGCCAGCGAGACGACCGACTCTTCGTAACGGCCCGAACCCATCTTGCCTTCCTCGAAGATCCCGTGCTCGGCGATCCAGCGCTGCGAGTCTTCGAACACTTCGCGAGTATAAGGCTCGAACACCAGGCGCTCGCCCGGCCCCCAGCGACGCGTGTCCATCTGCTCGAGGAAACGCCGCGGAAATTCCCGGCGATAGTAATGCGTGTAGCGCTCGGGCCGCAGATCGATGTCGCGCTGGGCGCTGCGCAGCGCCCGGTAGTATTTCTTCACGTCCTCGGGATCGGGATCGCCGTTGATCAGCGCGGCAATCATGAAGGTGGTGTCTATGATCTTGCGGAAGCCCAGTTGCTCGACGAAATAGTACGGGCCGCTGAACAACGCCACCGCCGGCAACTTGCCATCGACCATTTTTTCCATGCGGCCGAACAGGATACCATCGGCAAACGAGAGCTGGATCTCGTCGGGCTTCAGGTACGGCTCGAGCGCCTGGATGGTGGAATAATGGCTGCCGGACTGGTAGCCGACCGAGATCGGCACGCCTTTCAGGTCCTGCGGCGTGCGCACGCCGGAATCCGGCGGCACGAATATTCCCGAGGGCGCGACCGAGTAGCAGTCGGCATAGAGCTTGCCGTGGCCCGCCGAAGCGGCGACGTTGACGGTCCAGTGGCAGGCACAACTCACGTTGGACGGGCGCCCTTTCTCGATGTCCTGGAAGGCGCCGACCTTGTCGGGCGTCGCATGCGTCTTGCCGAGATCGTCACCAGCCCAATTGGAACGGAACTCGTAATCGAGGCCCTCTGCCTTGAAATAACCCTTTTCCTCGGCAACCCACTCCTGCAGCCTGAAATGCGGGGATATGACGAACTTGCCCATGATTTCCTCCTGTCGGTCGGCGCGGCAGCCGACGGGTAAATGTAACCCTCTCACCTGAGATAATCAAAGCGCGCCAATGACGGGCGCCGGGATAGCCTCAAGCGGCAGGCAACAAGCCCTTGCTGCGGTGCAAACTGCCCGATGCCGGCCGATCAACCGCGCCGCGCGTAAATCATGCGCGCCACCGGCGCCAGCACACCGAAGATGCCGATGCTGGCGAACGCGAGCCCCCACGCGACCGGGCTGCGGTTGCCGCCCGCCAAGTCGAGCACCACGCCGAACACCAGCGGCGCCAGGCAGGCCGAGCTGAACCCCACGAAGGAATAGACCGCCATCGTCGCGCCGCGCGTCTCAAGCGGCGCGGAGGCGATCGCGCCGGAAGTGAGCGCGGCGGAGTCCCCCAGCATGAGGCCGTAATGCAGGCACATGATGAAGAACACCAGCAACCACGGCAGCGGCGCGGTGTAGCCCAGCACGCAGGCGAGGAGACCCGAGGCGGTCATGAAAGTGAAGATCACGCGCGTGCGGCCGAAACGGATGGCGAGCTCGTTGCCCGATACGCTCATGACTGGCCCCAGCATATTGATGGCCGCGGCGAGCGTTGCCGCGCCGATCAGCATCGGCGCATCCGCCGGCTGCAGCGTGGCGGTGAAAACGAGGAACGCCACCATCCACGAGCGCTGTCCGAAGAGCTCGTAGTTATGCACCGAATAGCCGAGGATGTAGGGCAGCGTCTTCCGGTTTTTCACCACCGGCCGGAAATCGAGCAGCGCGGTCGCCGGCGCGCTCGCCGCGCGCGTGCGCCCGCGCGGCATGACGAGATTCACCACGAGCGCCGCGATCGCCGGGCCGGCCGCGCCGTAGGCAAACGCCGCCGCCCAGCCATGCGCCGCGCCGATCCAGCCGCAGATCAGGATGGAGAAGGTCGAGCCGATGCCGAAACTCGCGGTGTAGAAGCCGACCGCGCGCGACTGCACCGGGCCTTCGAGCTGGTCGGCCAGCATCTTGAGGCCCGGCATGTAGGATCCGCCGAGCCCGGCCCCGATCAGGAACTGGAAGAAGAGCGCGCTCCACAGCCCCTGCGCGAACAGCATGAAGCCCGCCGCGCCCGCGATCGACAGGGCGCAGGCGAAGGCATAGACCCGCCGCGCGTCCACCCGGTCGGTGAGGCTGGTGAGGATGGGAGTCGCCGCGACATAGCCCGCGTAGAAGATGCCGCTGATCAGGCCCGCCTCGGAATTGGACAGCCCCCACTCCTTCTGCAGCGCGGGCAGAAGCGTGGTGTAGGTGGCGAAGCCGGTCATGCACAGCGTCTCCGCTACGCACATCAAGAGCGTCAACTGGACGGGCGTCAGGCGCGCAGCGCTCATATCGCGCCCGTCTTGCGCAGCAGATTCGCGATCGCCTCCGCCATCCGGCGATAGCCGATCGCGTTGGGATGGATGGAGTCGGATTTCTGGTCGGGGCGGTAGAGCACGTCGGTCACGATCTTGCCCTCGTAGGGGATGCCGAACTCCTTCGCGAGCTCCGCGTAGAACTCGGGCGCGCTGGTGATGAGCGCGGGCTTGGGCACGCCCACCAGCATGACCGAAATGCCCCGGTTTTTGATGGCCTGGAGGATGCCCCGCAGGTTTCGCTTGATCTCCGCGTCACCCAGCTTGCGCAGCATATCGTTGCCGCCCAGGCACACGATCATGAGCGCGGGCTTGTGTTCCTCGATCACGCTCTCCAGGCGGGCCAGGCCGCCGCTGGTCACCTCGCCCGGCACGCCCGCGCGTATGACCTTGCGGTTGACGAGCTGCGCCAGCACCGCGGGATAGCTCTCGTGCTCGGACGCGCCGGTGCCATAGGTCAGGCTGTCGCCGAAGGCGACGATGACCCCGCCCGGCCCGACCGGCGACAGGCGGGGCACCTTCTCCCCACAACTCGCGATCGCAACCGCCAAACACAACAGGACGGCAAGCCGGGTCACGATCGGCATTTCAGCAGCGCGAGTTGTAATCCTGCAACTATCCGATCAGCGTCTTTTCTGTCAGGAAACGCGGTGTCCATACGAAATGCCATTCTAACAATAGCGCCCTGCGGCACTCGGCCGGTCGATCATGACTTGCCGCCGCGTTTCCTCAGGTCGCGCAGGATTTCCCGCGCGGCGTTGTGCCCGGGCAGCCCCGACACGCCGCCGCCCGGATGCGTGCCCGCGCCGCACAGATAGAGCCCGGCGATCGGCGTGCGGTAATCGGCGTGCCCCAGCACCGGGCGCGCGCTCCAGACCTGGTCGAGCGTCAGCGCGCCGTGAAAGATGTCGCCGCCCGTCAGCCCGAATTCGCGCTCGAGATCGAGCGGCGACAGGATGCTGCGCCCGAGCACCGAGCTCTTGAAATTGGGGGCGTAGCGCGTAACCGTGTCGATCACCAGGTCCGCCGCGGGCTCGCGGATCGTGTCCCAGTCGAGCCCGTTGGGGAGATCGTAGGCGAAATGCTGGCAGAAGAGGCTCGCGACGTGTCTTCCGGGCGGCGCGAGCGTCGGGTCCACGGTGGACGGGATCAGCATTTCCACGATCGGCGCGCGCGAGCAGCCCAGGGTGCGCGCGTCGAAGTAAGCCTGCTCCATGTAGGAGAGCGAGGGGCCGATGATGATGCCCGACTGGTGGTGCGCCTGCAGTTGCCGGCCGGGCAGGCAGTTGAAGTCCGGCAGTTCCGAGAGCGCGACGTTCATGCGGAAGGTCGCCGACCCGCACTTGTAGCCGCGGATGCGTTGCACGAAATCGGCGTCGAGCGCGCTCTCGTCGACGAGCTTCAGGAAGAGCCGCCTGGGATCGACGCCGGCCACCACGAAGCGCGCGTCCACCATGCTGCCGTCCGCCAGCTGCACGCCCTGCGCGCCGCGGTCGTCCACGCAGACCTTGCTCACTTCGCAATCGACGGTAATCTCGACGCCGCGCTGCTCCGCTTCCTGCGCCATCGCCTGCGTGATGGCGCCCATGCCGCCGATCGCGTGGCCCCATGCGCCGCGGCGACCGTTCACTTCCCCGATCACGTGGTGCAGCAAGACATAGGCCGAGCCCGGCGCATACGGGGTTGCATAGTTGCCGACCACCGCGTCGAAGCCGAAGGCCGCCTTGATCGGCGCGGACTCGAACCAGGTGTCGAGCAGGTCGCCGGCGCTCTTGGTCATGAGATCGAATAGATCCCGGCGTGCAGCCATGCCGGCCTTGCGCAGGCGAAAGGCGGTGCGCAGCGCGGCAAAGGTGTCGCGCGCGCCGCCGCCGACGTTGGGCGGGGTCTCGAGGAGCATCTCGCGCACTACGTCGCCGGCGCGCTCCAGCATGGCGTAGTACTCGGGCAGCCGCTGGGCGTCACGCGCCGAGAACCGCATGAGCTCGGTCTGCGTCTGGCCGAGCGAGTTCTCGATCTTGAAATGGCCGTTGTCGGGCAGCGGCAGGAAATTGGCCATCGGCCGCTCGACGATTTTGAGACCGTGCTCGGCGAGCCGCAGGTCGCTGACCACCTTGGGGTGCAGCAGGCTCACCGTGTAAGCGGCGGCGGAGTTGCGGAAACCCGGCAGGAATTCTTCCGTGACCGCCGCACCGCCGACCACCGGTCGGCGCTCGAGCACCCTTACCTTGTATCCCGCGCCGGCCAGATAGCAAGCGCAGGTCAGCCCGTTGTGACCGCCGCCAACGATGAGCGCGTCGTACGGTTTATGGTTGGGCATGGAGATAAAGTTGGCGCGCCCGGCGGGATTCGAACCCACGACCCTTGGCTTCGGAGGCCAATACTCTATCCTCTGAGCTACGGGCGCGTGCGGAGCGGATTCTAGCACAGGGATAATCGTACTATCTCTCCGGAATCAATGTTTTATCCACTATTTAGTTCCGCTATAATGCGCGCTTCAAGGAGCGCGCATCATGGCCGAAAACCATCCTGAAGAACCTGCCTCGCTGATCAAAACGCCCAAGGGCGGCAACCTCTCGCTCGCCGACGCCGACGTCAAGGCGGCGGTGGATTACCTGGTTGGCCTTGTTAAGTGAGGCGTGATGGGTGATGAGTGATGGGTGATAAGTAAGGGCGCAGCGCGTGCTGCGCCCTTTTTGTTTGCGGGCTTCGGCTTGTTCCATTCACCATTCACTATTCACCATTCACTCGAGCCATGGCAACCTACGCAATCGGCGACGTCCAGGGCTGCTACGACCAGTTGATGCGGCTGCTCGAGCGCGCGGGATACGACGAGCGGCGCGACCTGCTGTGGTTCGTCGGCGACCTCGTCAATCGCGGCCCGCAGTCGGCGCAGACCGTGCGCTTCGCGAAAAGCCTGGGCGAGCGCCAGGTCACCGTGCTCGGCAACCACGATCTCGCGCTGCTGGTCGTCGCCGATGGCGTCAAGAAGCCCCATCGCGGCGACACTTTCGACGAACTCCTGTCCGCTCCCGACCGCGATGAGCTCATTCACTGGCTGCGCCACCAGAAAATGATGCATGCCGGCGGCGGCCACGCGATGGTGCACGCCGGGCTGCTCCCGCAGTGGAGCCTCGCCCAGGCGCTCGCGCTCGCGCGCGAGGTGGAAACCGCGCTGCAGGGACCGGAGCACCGCGAATTCCTGAAGAGAATGTACGGCAACGAGCCCCTCGCCTGGCGCGACGATCTTGCCGGCTACGACCGGCTCCGCGTCATCGTCAACGCCATGTCGCGCATGCGTCTCGTGACTCCCGGGGGCGCGATGGAATTCAGCCACAAGACGGGGCTCGCCAATCTCCCCGCCGGTTACCTGCCGTGGTACGACGCGCCCGGCCGCGCCAGCCGCGGCAGCCGCATCCTCTTCGGCCACTGGGCCGCGCTCGGCCTGCTCGTCCGCGAAGACGTGGTGTGCCTCGACACCGGGTGCGTGTGGGGGCGCGCGTTGAGCACGCTGAGGCTCGAGGACGGCCGGCTGTTTCAGCAGGATTGCCCGGAGCTGAAAGGCGCGGCTTTCGAAGAATGAGCCGGCGCGTCAGCGAGTGACGCGCCGGCGAACGGGATACGGGATATCGCGCATCCCGCATCTCGATTCACGATTCACGATTCACGAATCTTCACGCCTTGGCTCACCACGGCCGGGAGCCAAAGGCTTCCTGGTAGCGGCTTGCGACTTCGTCGCGGGTGAAGCGATGGTTCTGGCCGCCGCGGCTCGCGATCTTGATCGAGCCGAGCAGCGAGGCCAGGCGCCCGGTTACCGGCCAATCGAGCCCGGCGGCAATGCCGTAGAGCAAGCCCGCGCGGTAGGCGTCGCCGCAACCGGTCGGGTCCGCCACCCGTTCCGGCTCGACGGAAGGAATCTCGATGCTGCGGCCGTTCGCCATGATGAGCGAGCCGCGCGCCCCCAGGGTCACCACCAGCGCTTTCACGTTCTTCGCCAGCTCCTCGAGTTTTGTGCCGGTGCGCTCCTGCAGCATCTGCCCTTCATAGTCATTCACCGTCACGTAGCTCGCCAGGTTGACGAAGCCGTTCAGTTCCTCGCCGCCGAACATCGGCAGCCCCTGGCCGGGATCGAAAACGAAAGGCACGCCGGCGGCGTGAAATTCGCTCGCGTGCTGCAGCATGCCGTCACGCCCGTCGGGTGAGATGATGCCGAGCCTGACCCCGTTCGCCTCCCCAACATGGTTCTCGTGCGAGTAATTCATCGCCCCCGGGTGAAACGCCGTGATCTGGTTGTCGTCGAGATCGGTGGTGATGAAGGCCTGCGCGGTGAAGGTGTTCGGGATGCGGCGGATATGGTGTTGCGGCAACTCGAGCGCCTTCAGCCGCGCGTCGTACGGCTGGTAATCGTCGCCGACGGTGGCCATGATGAGCGGCTCTCCCCCCAGCAGGCCCAGGTTGTAGGCGATATTGCCGGCGCAGCCGCCGAACTCGCGGCGCAGGTCCGGCACCAGGAAGGCGACGTTCAGGATGTGCAGCTGGTCGGGCAGGATGTGGTTCTTGAAGCGGTCGCGGAACACCATGATGGTGTCGTAGGCGATCGAGCCGCAGATCAGCGTGCGCATGGGAGGTTGCCGCCGGAAGGAAATGGGGTTGAAATTATAGCTGCTTGCGGCAGTGGCGGTCCCTTGTGGCGCCAGGCTTCCCGTGGGAGCATCATTCGATCGGACATTGACTTGAGGAGAATCCCATGCTGAAAGAGTTCAAGGAATTCGCGGTGCGCGGCAACGTGGTGGACATGGCGGTCGGCATCATCATCGGCGCCGCCTTCGGCAAGATCGTGGACTCGCTGGTGAAAGACCTGATCATGCCGCCGATCGGGCTGTTGCTCGGGAAAGTGGACTTCGCCAATCTGTTCGTCGTCCTCAAGCAGGGCGCCCAGGCCGGTCCCTATCTCTCCGTGGAGGTCGCGCAGAAAGCGGGCGCCGTGACCTTCAACTACGGCGCGTTCATCAACACCCTGATCTCGTTCCTTATCGTTGCCTTCGCGGTATTCCTGCTGATCCGCGCCATCAACCGGTTGAAGCGCCAGGAGGAGCAGAAACCGGCCGAGCCGCCCGCGACCCCGGAAGAGATCGTGCTGCTGCGCGAGATCCGCGACAGCCTGAAGAAACCGTGAATCGTGAATCGTCCCCGGCTGACGGCTTCAGCCGAAGAGCACGAGCAGCCAGACGGCCGGGACGTTGACGAGGGAGATGAACACCGCGGCGCTGCCGATATCCTTGGCACGCTTGGCGAGCAGGTGGTTCTCCAGCGAGATGCGGTCGACCGCCGCCTCCACCGCCGAGTTGAGGAGCTCCACGATCAGCACCAGCAGTACCGCTGCGATCATCAGCGCCTTGCCGGCGCCGCTCGCCGGCATGAAAAACGCAGCGGGAATCAGGATCACGGCGAGAAACGTTTCCTGGCGGAATGCGTCCTCGTGCCGGAACGCGGCGGCGAAGCCGTCGAGCGAGTAGCCGAGCGCGTTCCAGACCCGCTTCAGGCCGGTCTTGCCTTTGTGCGGGCTTTCACCGGCTCTCGTGACCGGCGCCGGATCATCGCTCATCACTTGTCGCTCATCGCTGTTTTTCGGTACGCCACGGCGTCGAGCAGTCCCGCCAGCTCAGCGGCGTTGCCCGGCCTCAAGCGGAACAACCACGCCGCGTAGGGCTCCTGGTTCAGCTTCTCGGGCGCATCGGCCACGAGCGGGTTGACCCCGACGATCTCGCCGGAGACCGGCGCTGGGATGTCGGACGCCGCCTTGACCGATTCCACCACGGCGCAGGTTTCCCCCTGCTTCACCTTGCGGCCGATCTCGGGATGCTGCACGAACACCACGTCGCCCAGCTGCTCCTGCGCGTAATCCGTGATGCCCACCGTCGCAGTGCCGTCCGGCTCCATCCTCACCCACTGATGGGAAGCGGTGTATCGAAGTGTTTCGGGAATGGCCATGGTCGGTTTCGTTTCTCGTTTCTCGTTGCTCGTTACCTGCCTGAAAGTCGAGTGACGAGAAACGAATAACGAGTCACCCCTCCTTCAAGGAGCCGGCGCCGGCAGGAGATCGAGCCGGAATCCCGCCGGGTTGAGTTCACCGGTGTCGAGATCGAGCCGCACGGTGATCTCCGCGTTGGCCGGTATGCCGGTGGCTGCGTCCCGGCCGCGCTCGAGGTATTCCTTCGGCGTGAAAATGCGCCGCGACAGCGTGTGCTCCTTGGTATTGGTGAGCGCGAGGTCGAGCGCCGGGAAACCCACTTCGTATCCGGCATGGTTACGCAGCGTGGCCGTCAACTGGATTATCCCCGGGCGCGCCGTGTCGGTCGCTTGCAGGTCGGAAGCTTCGATGGCGATCTGCTTGGGGCGCTGCGGCGGAGTAACAGTGCAGCGCAGCAGATCGCAGAACTGGAGCAGGTAAGGCTTCAACCCCGGATACTGCGCGGAGAGATCCGACCGGTGGAAATAAGCGGCCTGTCCGCCGAGCGCAAGCGCCAGCAGGACCACGCCCGCCGCCCATGCCCGGGCGCTGCGCCGGGTCTCCTCCGGATAGAACTGGTCGTCGAGCGAGAGTTGTTCCGGCGCCGGGCCGTAGTCCCGCTCTTCGTAAGTCACTTCCGGCAAGCGCGGCGCGGCAGGCGCCGCAGCAACCGTCGCCGGCGTCACTGGCTGGAGCTTGAACCCACCGCTATCGCTTGTGCCCGCCGCCTGCGGCGGCGTCTCGGGCGCGGGCAGCGTGACGAGCGCATTCAATCCGTCGAACACCGTCATGCAGGTGCCGCAGCGCACCCGCCCGTTTTGGGCCTGCAACTGCTGCTGCGAGACACGGAACGTCGTGCCGCAGGAGGGGCATTGTGTTACCAGGCTCATGGGTGGAGGCGGGTGCCGCTCAAGAGCATCCAGCCTTCCTCGTGAACGGGCGCCTCGAAATCAAACCACGGCCGGTACGCGGCGCACACTTCATCCGCCTGTTCCGCGAGCAGGCCGGCCAGCGCCAACCGCCCGTTGCGCGCGGTCAACCGGGCGATGAGGGGCGCGAGCACGATGAGCGGGTGAGCGAGGATGTTGGCGACCACGATTTGCGCGGGCTGCCGTATCGCGCCGGCAGCGCTGTGAAAAAACACCTGCACCTGATTGTGAATGGCATTCGCGCGCGCCGCAACTAGCGCCTGGTCGTCGATATCCACGCCGTCGGCGCGCGCCGCCCCGAGCTTCATCGCGGCAATGGCCAGTATGCCGGAGCCGCAGCCGTAATCGAGCACCGATTCTCCGCCGCGGATCGCGCTCTCCAGCCAGGCGAGGCACAGGCGCGTGGTGGGATGGCTGCCGGTGCCGAAGGCGAGTCCCGGGTCGAGCAGGAGGTTGATCGCGCCGGGGTCGGGCGGCTCGTGCCAGCTCGGCACGATCCACAATCGCGGCGAAATCCGGATCGGCGCGAACTGGTCGCGGCTCGCGCGCACCCAGTCCTGCTCGGCCACGCGATCCGTGCGGTGCGGCGGTGGCTCGATGCCGGCCCGGGCGCAGGCGGCCGCGACGAGCGCTTGCGCGTCCGCGCCCTCCGCGACGAGCGCGGCAACGCGGCTGCGCCGCCAGCCGCGCGGCGTCCCGGCGCCAGGCTCGGCAAACACCGGCTGCTCGGCGGCGGAGCCGGCGTCGGCATCCGCCACTTCAACGCTCGCCGCGCCGGCCTCGATCAGAGCGTCGGAGACCGCTTCGACATCGGCTGCGGGCACTTCGAAGGAAACCGAAAGCCAGGACATGACTGCCAGATGCGGGATACGGGATTAGAGATTCTCGATTCAGGTTTCAGCTGACACCGCGGTTCCATGTTCCCCTATCCCGCATCTCGCATCTCGCATCTCGTATCTCGTATCTCGTATCGCGCATCGTTTCGTTCTCACTCCTCTCTCGCCAGCTTGGCGAGTCGTTGCTCGAGATAGTGGATGCTGGTGCCCCCGCGCAGGAAGGCCGCATCCAGCAGCAACTCCTGGTGCAGCGGGATATTGGTCTTGATGCCCTCGATTGCGGTCTCGGAGAGCGCGATGCTCATCCGCGCGATCGCTTGCTCGCGGGTGTCGCCGTAGGCAATGATCTTGCCGATCAGGGAATCGTAATGCGGCGGCACGAAATACCCGTTATAGGCGTGCGAGTCCACCCGGATGCCGGGGCCGCCGGGCATGTGGTAGGACGTGATGCGCCCGGGCGATGGCGTGAAATTGTACGGGTCCTCCGCATTGATGCGGCATTCGATGGCGTGCCCGCGGAACTGCACGTCGCGCTGCCGGATGCGCAACCGCTCGCCCGCCGCGATGCGGATCTGCTGCTGCACGATATCGATGCCCGTGATCATCTCCGTCACCGGATGCTCGACCTGCAGGCGGGTGTTGATCTCGATGAAATAGAACTCGTTGTTCTCGTACAGGAACTCGAAAGTGGCGGCCCCTTCGTAGCCGAGCTTGTGGCAGGCCTCCGCGCAGCGCTCGGCAATGCGGGTGCGGCCGCGCGCGTTGAGGTGCATCGCGGGGGCTTCCTCGATCACCTTCTGGTGGCGCCGCTGCATCGAGCAGTCGCGCTCGCCCAAATGAATCGCATTGCGAAAGCGGTCGGCGAGCACCTGGAACTCGATGTGGCGCGGGTTTTCCAGGTATTTCTCGATGTAAACCGAGGAGTTGCCGAAAGCGGCCTGCGCCTCCGCCCGCGTGGTCTGCACCGCCGTCAGCAGCGCCGCTTCCGTGTGCACCACGCGCATGCCGCGCCCGCCGCCGCCGCCCACCGCCTTGATGATCACCGGGTAACCGATCGAGCGCGCGATCTTGATGATGTCGTTCGATTCCGTCGGCATCGGCCCGTCCGCGCCCGGCACCACCGGTATCCCGGCCTTTTTCATCGCGGCCTTGGCGTTCACCTTGTCGCCGAGCAGCCGGATGGTGTCGGCCCTGGGGCCGATGAACACGAACCCGCTCTGCACCACGCGCTCGGCGAAATCGGCGTTTTCCGCGAGAAAGCCCCAACCGGGGTGGACCGCCTCGGCGTCCGTCACCTCGGCGGCGCTGATGATGGCGGGAATATTGAGATAGCTCGCGGCGGATGGCGCCGGCCCGATGCACACGGACTCGTCGGCGAGCTTGACGTACTTGGCCTCGCGGTCCGCTTCCGAGTGCACCACCACCGTCTTGATGCCGAGCTCGCGGCAGGCGCGCTGGATGCGCAGCGCGACTTCGCCGCGGTTGGCTATAAGGATCTTTTCAAACACGGGTCAGATGCGTGATTCGTGATTTGTGATTCGTGAGTCGCAGACCACCGAACGCGCGCCGCCCGCCCGATTCTTCGAATCACGATTCACGACTCACGCTTTTCCGAGGCTAGCCGAGTATGAAGAGCGGCTCGCCGTACTCCACCGGCTGTCCGTTCTCGACCAGGATGGCCTTCACCGTGCCGTCCTGGTCGGCATCGATCTCGTTCAACATCTTCATGGCCTCGATGATGCACAGCGTTTCGCCGGCCTTGACCGCCTGCCCGACCTCGACGAACGACTTTGCGCCGGGGGCGGAGCAGAGGTAGAAAGTGCCGACCATCGGCGAGCGGATGACGTGGCCTTCAGGGGCCGCCGCCCCGCCCTCGGCCGGGGCGGCGCCTGGCGCGCCGGCGGCTGCAGCAGCCGGCGCCGCGGCCTGCGGCAGCGTGTAGACCTGTAACGGCGCCGCCGGTTGCGCCCCGGATGTCCCGCGGCTGATGCGCACCCGCTCCTCGCCCTCGCTGATCTCGAGCTCCGCGATTCCCGATTGCTGCACCAGGTCGATCAGCGACTTCAGCTTGCGCATATCCATGACCTACCTCTTTTTCCCGGGGACATGCTGCAGGGCAAACTCCAGCGCGAGTTCGTAGCCCTTCGAGCCGAGCCCGCTGATGATCCCGACCGCGATGTCGGTGAAATACGACTCCCGGCGGAAGGCTTCCCGGGAGAAGACATTCGACAGGTGCACCTCGACGAAGGGGATGCCCACCGCCGCCAGCGCATCGCGCAGCGCCACGCTGGTATGGGTATAGGCGGCCGGGTTGATGATGATGAAATCCACCCCGCTCTTGCGCGCCCGCTGTATGCGTTCGACCAGCGCCGCCTCGGAGTTGCTCTGGTAGGTAACGAGCCGCGCCTTGGCTTTCCTGGCCCGGCTGTCCAGCCGGGCATTGATCACCTTCAACGTGTCCGTGCCGTAGTGTTCAGCCTCGCGGGCCCCGAGGAGATTGAGGTTGGGACCGTTGACGACCAGGATGTGTTTAGCGCCGGCCATGATGAGTGCTGATGGAATTCGCTGCTTCTTTGACTGAAATAGCGGCCCTACGGCGCCGGTGGGTGACAATTGCCGGGAGTTTGCCTAAATTAAATGCAGTTGTCTATAAATTAAGCGAAGTTATGGGGTGTTAATACCCGAAACCCCCATCGAATCATGATGCTCCCCCACACCCCCAGACTGATCGTTACGTGCCACCAAAACCACCCCTTTCCAGGTGTCAAGCCATTGGAATGAATGGCCTTGGTTTAACTGAAATTAACAGAAGTTACCGCATGAATGCTAGTAGTTAGCATCAAAGCAGGGGCTTTAATACCCCCTCCAACCTCGCTTCTTTCAGCCCGCCAGGCTCCCTGCTCACCAACTTACCCCCCCGGTCGATGATCAGGGTGTAGGGCAGCACTCCGGCGCGATTGCCGGCCTGGCGCAATAGCTCCAGGGTTTCCATCCCGCCCACCAGGAGGGGGTAGTTGATGTGGAACTCGCGCGCAAACTCGGCCACCTTGTCCGGCTCGTCGATTGCGATGCCGACGAACACCAGTCCGCGCGAGCCATAGCGCTCCTGCAGCCGAACGAAACCGGGGATTTCCTCGCGGCACGGCGCGCACCAGGTGGCCCAGAAGTTGACTACCAGCACCTGCCCGCGCCATTGCGCCAGGGGCTGCATGACCCCCTTCAAATCGGCCAGCCGCGCCGCATAAACCCGGTCGACAGCCGCTTGGGGATCCGTTGCACCGGTGCCGCCGCGCGACCACCACTGGTAGGCTCCGCCGCCCGCGGCGGACACGATCGCCACCGCCGCAAACAGCGCGAGGACTCGCGCGCGCTTCACCGCAGAAAGCCGAGGGCCTGGTCGAGCACCGCCACAAATCGCTCGGCAGATTGATAGCCGATCACGCGCAGCCCCTGGATCTCGCGGCCCTGGCGGTCGAAAAAGATGATGCCAGGCGGGCCGAACAGCCGGAAGCGCTTCAACAGCACCGCGTGATCGGCGTTATTGGCGGTGACATCGGCCTGCAGCAGCACCATGTCGCGGAACCGGGTCTTCACGCGCTCGTCGCTGAAGGTAAAGCGCTCCATCTCCTTGCACGAGACGCACCAGTCGGCATAGAAGTCCAGCATGACCGTGCGCCCTGCCGCCGCCTGGATGCGGGCGTCGAGTTCGGCCGGGCTATTGATCCGCTGGAACGGCGTCTCGTGCGGGCCCCCGCCCTCGGTGGCTGTGGCACGCAAGCCGGACAGCGGCTGGAAAATGTCGCGGCTGCCCGAGAATGCCCCGACCAGATAAGCCATGCCGGCGATCAGGGCAATCACGCCGACGCCCTTGGCTATACGCTGAAAGCCGTTGGCGCCGGGCGGCAGCGGGTCGATCACCCGCAGGCAGATCGCGGTCACGGTGAGCAGCGCGCCCCACAGGAACATCTGCACCGAAACGGGGGTGAACGGGGAAACGAGATAGATCGCCACCCCCAGCAGCAGCGCGCCGAAAAAGCGCTTGACCGTATCCATCCAGGGGCCGGCTTTCGGCAGCAGCGCCCCGGCCGAAGCGCCGATCGCGAGGAGTGGCACCCCCATGCCGAGCGCCATGGCGAAGAGCGCGGAGCCGCCCAGCACGACGTCGCGGCTCTGGCTGATGTAGAGCAGCGCCCCCGCGAGCGGCGCCGCCACGCACGGCCCCAGGATCAACGCCGAGAGCACGCCCATCGAGAACACGCCCGCCGCGTGGCCGCCATGGAAGCGGTTACTGGCGCTCGCAATCCGGCTTTGCAGCGCCACCGGCAGTTGCAGCTCATAGGCGCCGAACATCGACAGGGCGAGAGCGACGAACACCGCGGCAAACCCGCCCACCACCCAGGGATTCTGCAGCACCGCCGAGAGCATCGCGCCTGACAGCCCTGCCGCGACTCCCGCCAGCGCGTAGGTGATCGCCATGCCGAGCACATAGGCAGCCGCCAGCAGGAAGCCCTTCGTCTTGGTGACGGGATGCCCGGCGCCGACGATGATGCCGGAGAGGATCGGCACCATCGGCAGCACGCACGGTGTGAACGAGAGCAGCAGCCCAAAGCCGAAGAAGCTCGCGATCGCGAGCCAGAAACCGCCTTGCAACAACCCCGCCACCCGGTCGTCCTCTCCCGTGGCGGCCCCGAACCAGGATCCCGGCGCGTCGGTCCGCGTCGCCCCCCCGCCGAGCGCGGCCAGCCGCAACTCGGCCTTTTGCTCGAAGGGCACGTAGCACACGCCGATGTCGGCACAGCCCTGCGAGAGCGCGGTGAGCGTGATCGACGGCGCGCCGGCGCCCACGCCATCGAACGGCAGCACGATGCTGAGGTTGCCGCGATAGGTCTCGACCTCGCCGAAGAAGTCATCGCGGTGCTTTTTGCCCGCGGGCAGCTGGGGGGCGCCCGCCTTCGCGCCTTCGGGGGCCAGGGTGAACCGGAATTTATCGCGGTAGAGATAGTAGCCGGGCGCGATCTGGTAGTTCACCTCGATCGAGCGCTCATCCTTCAGCCGCGCACTGAAGCGGAAAGCTTTTTCAGGCTCGAGCAATTCCGGCTCGGCGCCATGGGCGAGCCACGACAGCGCGAGCAGAAAGATCAGAACGAAACGCATCGGGGGGCCGCTACGGTGCGATTGGTGATTCGTGATTCGTGATTCGTGAATGGTTAAATACTGGCTTCATGCAATGCCCCTGTTTTTTCGATTCACGATTCACGATTTACGATTTACGGATTTTGATCAACCGATGGCGATGGTAGTTTCGCCGGCCACCCATTGCAGGTATTCGTCGAAACCGTGCCGCACTGGGACAGCAACGATCTCGGGAAGTTCGTAGGGATGAAGGCTGCGGATCGCCGCTTCCACCTCGGCATACCGCGCCTGCCTGGTCTTGATCAACACCGGCACTTCCGCGGTGTTCTCGATCGCGCCTTTCCAGCGATAGATCGAAGTGCATTCCGCGAGCACGTTCACGCACGCGGCAAGCCGCCGGGCGATAAGCGCCTCCGCCAGCTTCACCGCGGCCGCGCGGTCCGGCAGATGGGTGAGCACGATCACGAATTCATCCATGGATATCCTTACGCGCTGATAGCGCCCGGCAGCCGTGATAGACTGCAGCCCCGCCTTGGTGTCATAGGGGAATTTTAACTTAAGTGCGCCGTTTCCCCGGAGCGGCGTGACAAAAAAATCCATGCCCCACCAGGTCACGATCCAATCCAGCGGACACGCGTTCACCGTCAACGACGGCGAGACCGTCCTTGCGGCCGCGCTGCGTGAAGGCATCGTCATCGCCTATGGCTGCCGCCACGGCTCTTGCGGCACCTGCAAGGGCAAGCTGCTGGAAGGCGCCGTGGATTACGGCACCTACCAGGAGCAGGCCCTGACGGAGGCGGAGAAGAACGCCGGCATGGCGCTCTTCTGCCAGGCGAAGCCGCGCGCCGACCTCGTGATCCAGTGCCGCGAAATCGGCACCGTCGTGAAGGGCATGCAGATCAAGATGATGCCCGCGCGCGTGATGAAGATCGAGCGCGCCGCGCCGGACGTGACGCTCCTCGAGCTGAAGCTGCCGGCGAACGACAAGTTCATGTTCCTCGCCGGCCAGTACGTGGATCTGATCCTTCGGGACGGCACGCGCCGCAGCTTCTCGATGGCGAATGCGCCGCACGACGATGGGTTCCTGCGGCTGCATCTCAGGAACTACGGCGGGCCGTTCAGCCAGCACGTCTTCGGCGCCATGAAGGAAAAGGACATCCTGCGCATCGAAGGGCCGTTCGGCACCTTCTTCCTGCGCGAGGACAGCGCGAAGCCCATCGTGCTGCTCGCGAGCGGCACCGGTTTCGCGCCGATCAAGGCGATGGTCGAGCATGCCCTGCACACCGGCATGAAGCGCCCGATGACGCTCTACTGGGGCTGCCGGGTGCGCGCCGATCTCTACCTGAACGAGCTCGCGGAAGGCTGGCAGCGCGAAGGAAAGCTGCGCTACGTGCCGGTCCTCTCGGATGCCACGCCCGCGGACCACTGGACCGGCCGGACCGGTTTCGTTCACCGCGCGGTGATGGAGGATTTTCCCGACCTGTCGGGCCACCAGGTCTATGCCTGTGGCGCCCCAATCGTGGTGGACTCCGCGCACCGCGATTTCACCTCGAAGTGCAAGCTGCCGGAAGACGATTTCTTTTCCGACTCTTTTACGCCCGCCGCTCCCGCGGGCTGAAAATTCGCTCTTGCTATGAGCCACGGAGAACACCACCGGACGGACCGCATCGGCTGGCTCCGGGCCGCCGTCCTGGGAGCCAACGACGGCTTGATTTCCACCAGCAGCCTGGTCGTCGGCTTCGCCTCGGCCCAGGCCGCCCCGGAGAACATCCTGCTCGCCGCATCCGCCGGCCTGGTGGCGGGGGCTTTTTCCATGGCGGCCGGCGAGTACGTCTCGGTGAGCTCTCAAGCCGACGCGGAGCGGGCGGACATCGCGCGCGAGAAGCTCGAGCTCGCCACCGAGCCCGCCAAGGAACGGGCCGAGCTGGCGGCAATCTACGTTGGCCGCGGCCTCACCCCTCACCTCGCCGAGCAGGTGGCCGATCAACTCACTGCCCATGACCCGCTCGCCGCCCACGCGCGGGACGAGCTGGGCATCTTCGAGACCATGCGCGCGCGCCCGCTTCAGGCCGCGCTGTCATCGGCGGCCGCGTTCGCGGTGGGCGCGGCCCTGCCGCTGGTGCTGACGGTGGTGACCCCGGGCCGAATGCTTTCTCCCGTCGTGATCGGCTGCTCGCTGGTTCTACTGGCCGGACTCGGCGGCGCCGCAGCGCGCCTGGGCGGCGCCCCCGTTCTAACCGGTGCAATGCGCGTCACTCTGTGGGGCGCGGTCGCGATGGCCTGCACCGCCGTGGTCGGCACGCTGTTTGACGCCGTCCTCTAGCCCCGTCCGCGCGCGCCGCGCCGCAACGGCGTGGGTCGTGAATCGAAGACCGCAAGCTCTCACCGCAGAGGACGCTAACAATACAGTGTTAAGTTTTGAGTTTTGAGTTTTGAGTTTTGAATTATGAGTTGAGTGTTCAGTTGGGTGTGGCCTGGTATTGAACTCAACACTTAACACTTAGCATTCAACACTGATTTTTCTGCCGCCAAGACGCCAAGGCGCCATGACGACGGTCCGGTTTTTCTTATGGGACTTGGGCTAGCGGCTGATTTATTCTATAATGCATCGCAACTGCAATGCACGGATGGCCACCATGAAAACCAAGACGCTTCCCCCGCTGCGGGTCACCCCCGCGCTGCGCCGCGACGCCGAATCCGTCCTTGACGATGGCGAAACGTTGTCCGCGTTCGTCCTGGAATCCGTGGCGCGCAACATCGAGGCGAGGCGCGCCCAGCAGGCGTTCATCGAGCGCGGCCTGGCCAGCGCGGAGCGCTCCCGGAAGAGCGGCCGTTACGTCGCGGCTGACGCCGTGCTGCGCAAGCTATCGCGCCGGCTCGAGACCGCCCGCGCCGGCAGAGCCGTGCGTTTCAAGACGCCCGGATGAAACGCTCCCGCGTCCGTTTCACGCCCGACGCGGAACACGACCTCCTCAGGCTCTACGACTTCCTCCTCGATAAGGACCTCGACTCCGCCGGGAGCGCGCTGGACGCGATACGCGCCGGCATCGAGCTGCTGCGTTTTTCCCCCTTTTCCTGCCGCAAGGCGGCGTCCGATCCGCTGTTACGCGAACTGGTCATACCCTTCGGCTCGGCCGGCTACGTCGCGCTGTTCGAGGTGGACGGCCCATCCTCCGTCACGATCCTCGCGGTACGCCATCAGCGTGAGGACGACTACCACTGATTAAATCCGGACGCTGCGCGTCCGGATTTAGCAGTACTTGGCGGTTCAAATTTTGTTGTTGTTTTTCCTCGGTGTCCTCCGTGTCCTCCGTGGTTCAGTTTTTATAGCGACGTGCGGCGGCGCCCGCCGGTCACCGCCTTCAACTGCGCCAGCGCCAGGTCGAGGCTTTCCCGGTAGTGGCGGCTCGCGGCGCCCGCATTGCCGAGCTTCTCCTGCAGCCGGGCAGCCGCAAGATGCGCGGTGTGCGTCGGCTCGATTGCCAGGCTCGCCTCGAGATAGCTCTGGGCCTTGCCCCACAACCCCCGGTCGGCGCACAGCCGGCCGAGCGTCAGCAGCAACGTCGCGTCATGCGGGTGTTGCTTCAGCCAGGACTCGGCCCGCTCGATGCGCTTGACGACATCTCCGCCCTCGCATTCGGCGTAGAGCGCGACGAGATCGCTCTCCCACGCCGCTTCCAGCGCCTCCTCGAGGATGCGGTGCGCCCGGTCGCAGCCGCCCAACGCGATGAAGCACTGCGCGGCGGCGGCGGCCAGGCGCCAATCCCTGCGGTCGGGCGTCGGGACCTTGTCCCAGGCTTCCTCCAGCGCGCGCGTGTCGAGCGCCTTTCTCTTGAGATTCTCCGTGAGCGCGTGGCGGCGCACTTCATTCGCCTGGGTCGCGTCGAAAACGTTGCGCTTGCGCAGGTCCTCGGTCAACCCGATCACTTGTTCCCAGTTGCGCGCCTGCTGCTGCGCCTTCAGCTCGAGGCGTAGCGCCGCGGTATGCCGGCGCGGCAGCTGCTTCAGCAGATTCAGCGCTTCCCCGTGGCGGCGCTCGTCGAGCAGCAGCTCGGCCGCGGTCACGATGCGCACCACCTCGTCGCCGGAGGCGGCCGCGGCGGCCCGCGCGAGATGCGCATCGCGCCGTTCAAAGGCGCGCAGTTCGTGCGCGGCGCGCGCCGCCAGCACGGCGGAGAGACCGGGGTGCTCGCCCAGCTCGAGCGAAGCGGCAGCCGCCTGTTCCGCCCGGCGGTAACGTCCGGCGAAATACTCGTGCAGCGCCTCGGTGAGCGTTGCCTGCGCTTTCTCCTTGCGGCGCGCCAGGCGGTATTCGCGGACCTGGCGCGGCAAGGCCAGCATCGAGGATACGAAACGCACCAGGGCGTAAGCGGCCGCAAACCCCGCGAGGCCGAGCACGACCAGGAGGTTGAGCGAGAACTCGATGCGATACGGCGGCAGGACCAGCAGCAGGTAGCCGTTGTTGTAACGCGCCGCCAGCGTAACGGCCACCGCCAGCGCGACGATGCCGACGATCCAGATCAGCGACTTCATTTCATTTAGCGCCGCGCTCGCGGGCAACCCGCAGCGCGCGCATGGCCTCGAGGCTGGCGGTGATGTCCGGCGCCTCGATGCTGACCTCGGCGTCGTGCAGGTTGCGCAGCACGCCCAGCGCGTAGGCAACGGTGTTATTGCGGGTGTCGTAGTAACGGGTGAGCCAGTCGCGCGCCGCCTTGAGATCCGCCTTGTAGCTCGCCGCATCGCGCGAGAGCAGCGCCAGCCGCGCGCCGATCAGGCGCAGCTTGAGGTTCTCGCGCAGGAAGTAGGACTGTGCCGGGGCCAGCAATGGCACGTCGGGTTTGTCCACCTGCTGCACGCGCACCAACTGCTTCAGCTCCGACCAGGCGTCGCGCCAGAACTGCGTCCAGCCATTGCCCCGGTCCTGCTCCTTCCCCGCCGCGGCCGGCTCGGCCGGTTGCGGCCGCGTCTCCATCGCGAGCGGCAGCTTGTCTACCTGGGTGACGAGGCTGTCGAGCCGCACGCTGATCGCCACCGTGTCCACGTTGGGAGCCGCTTTCAACCGCTCGATGTCGCGGTTGATCGCCTTGCGCAACACCGTCAGCTGCGGCCGGTTCATCCGCTGCAGTCGCGCATCCGCCGCCTGCAGCGCGATCAGCGCCCCTTTCACGTTGCCGGCGAGAACGAGTTGCTGGCTGGCGATGAACAGCGATTGCTCGATCTCGGCGTAGGCCCACTCGTCGCGGTTGCGCGAGAGCTCCTGGTAGAGCGCCTCGAGCGCAATTTGCTGGCTCTGCGACTCGGCGAGCCGGCTCTCGAGCACGCCGAGCTTCACCTGCGCGTCGGTCACGGCTTCCCGCACCTGCTCGGCGACGATGCGGCTTTCCTTGTTCTGGGTATCGGCGTCGGCGAGTTTTTTCGCGATTTCCTGGCGCAGCACGCCGATCTCGCTGCGGCTGTCGTGCCACTGCCACGCCGCCAGGCCCAGCACCAGCGCCGCGATCAACAAAACCGGCGCGGATCCGCTCCATGAAAGCTTGCCCGCGGACGCGCGCGCCGGTGCGGCGCCGGAAGCAGTGGCAGGTGTTTCAGGCCGGGAAGATTCGCTCATACGAAGGATGAAACGCGCGAGGCGATAGTATGGGGGCGGGCAGCCTCAAGCCGCAACCGCGCGCGTCGCGCAGTAATGGCTGATGGGTCATGGGTGATGAAAACCGCGAGACAGCGTTACTGCGCATCACCCATTACTCATAGCCCATTACCTGTTTCACCGCGCAGCGCTGAAATAGGCGATCAGCCCGGTGACCAGCCCGTTGTCGCCGGGGCCGGTCACAACCACGGTCTCTACCCGGTGTTCGCGCGCGGACTCGGCGATCCGCGGGTGCGGCACGAACAGCGGCGTGCGCGCGAGCGGCTCGCGGCCGGCGCTCCCGACCATTTCGAACAGGTTGCGCAGGCCTTCGCTGCTGGTGGCCGTCACCGCGTCGAGTTCGTTGCGCGCCCAGGCCTTGAGCAACCGCGCGGGATCGAGCTCGGGCCGGTAACGGCGATAGCACTCGGCATATTCGACCCGCGCCCCGCGCGAGCTCAGGGTCTCGCCCAGCAACTCGCGTCCGCCTTCGCCGCGGAAAATCACCACCCGCCGGGCGCCCGCAACTTCCTCGAGCTCCAGCAGCGCCTCGCTGTCGTAGCGTCCCCGCGGCGCGATGACGCCGGTGACGCCATGGGCCTCGAGCGCCCTCACGCCGCCGCCGCCGATCGTGGCGACCCTGAGCCCGGCCGGAAGCTTGCGGCGGGCGCTGATCAGGCGCATCGCCCGCTCGGCCGCGTTGGGGCTGATGAAGATGGCAAGATCGAACTCCTCCAGCCGGTCGACGAGCCGCGTGAACGGGCCGAGGTCCTCGATATCGCCGATCCCGATCGCGGGAAACAGGATCGGGCGCGCGCCAGCGGCTTCGATCAGGCGGGCGAGCGTCTGCGCCTGGTGCTCGGGACGCGTCACCACGATGCCCTTTCCCGCCAGCGGCTTGTTATTCATCGCTTCGCTCAAAGTAACCTCTTACCGCCGAGGACGCAGGGGACGCGGAGGAATCCAGGAAAAATAATTGTCGGGGACAGGATACCGGACGGCGAGAGACATCCACTCCTTTATGAGTTGGTAGATCGCCACTCGTATCTCCCGCTCGTTTCATGATTCGGCCCTCTGCGTCCTCCGCGTCCTCTGCGGTTAGAGGTTGTCCTGCAGTTTCGCGAGGATGTCGGCCGCGCCCTGCCCCTTCAACTCGTCCGCGAGCGCGGTGCCGAGCGCTTCCGCATCCTTGCTGGAACCTTTCAGCTCCCCGCTCACCAGCCGCGAGCCGTCGGGCGCGCCAACGAATCCGCGCAGCCGGATCTGGCCTGCCTCCGTCTCGGCGTAAGCGCCAAGCGGCACGTTGCAGCTGCCCGACAGCGCGCGCGAAAAAGCCCGTTCGGCGGCAACACACTGCGCCGTGGCGGCATGGTCGAGTGGCGCAAGCTGCCCGACCAGATCGGCGCGCGCTTCCAGGCACTCGATGCCGAGCGCGCCCTGCCCTGGCGCCGGCAGGCTTTCCGACGGCGTAAGCAGCCGCGTGATGCGGTCCTCGAGTCCCAGTCGCTTCAATCCCGCCGCGGCCAGTATCACAGCGTCGTACTGCCCGTCGTCGAGTTTTCTCAGCCGCGTTGCAACGTTGCCGCGCAGCGGCTCGACCTTCAATCGCGGATAGCGCGCGCGCAGCTGGCATTCTCGGCGCAGGCTGGAAGTGCCCACGCGGGCGCCCGCCGGCAACGAAGCAAGGTCGGAATAGCGGCTGGAAACGAAAGCGTCGCGCGGGTCCGCGCGCTCGCCGATCGCGGCCAGGATGAAGCCGGGCGGCAGCCACATCGGCACGTCCTTCACCGAGTGCACCGCGATGTCGGCGCGTCCCGCGGCCAGCGCCTCTTCCAGCTCCTTGACGAACAGGCCCTTGCCGCCGATTTTCGCGAGCGTGATGTCGAGGCGCCGGTCGCCTTCGGTGGTCACGCCGGTGATTTCGATGCCGGCGCCCGGGTACAGCGACGCGAGTTGCGACTGGACATGGCGCGCCTGCCACATCGCCAGC
>CAZFRR010000300.1:0-4567 GCA_964521405.1 uncultured Streptomycetaceae bacterium
CGCACGCACCATCGCGCGGCGCACTTGTTCGATACGGAGTTTTTAGCCATGACAAAACCCTCAAAAAAGCCAAAACCCTACCTTAAGTGTTCGGCGATCGCTGAGACTTTGCTGTACGGCGATCGCTGAGACTCGGCCCGCACCCATCACTCATCACGACTTTCAGACCTTGACTTTGGGATGGGGCGAGTAGACTTCACCCAGCCCGCAGCGCGACGGCATTGACGAGCGTCTCGTTGTGGCCGGGCGCTGGCGGGAAGCCGAGCTTCTCGAAGATCCCCAGGTCGGGGCGGCTCCACCACAGGTAGGGATAGGAGATCCGCTCGGGGGGCAGCAGGAAGCCGGCGCGGCGTATCATCGCGATGTATTCATCCGCGGTTTTCTGCACGTTCATGGGATGCCGGAAGAGAAGCCGGATGATCCACGAGTGGATGTAGTAGCGCGTGGATTCGGCGAAGAGCAGGACGCCCCCCGGCCGCAGCACGCGATGGAACTCGCGTATCGCGCGCTCCTGGTCCACGATGTGATGGAACGTCTGGTGGCAGAACACCAGGTCGAATGACGCGTCCGGCAATCTCGTGTCCGCGGCATTGGCCACCTGGAACAAAACCGTGCCCCAGCATTGCGCGGCGGCTTGTTGGAGCGGCTCCCGCACCCCTGGAGCGGGATCCAGGGCGACGATGCGGCGCGGCTTGAAGCGCTCGTCCAGCAGGCGCAGCGCCTTGCCGCGGCCGCACCCTACGTCGAGCACGTCCGGATACGTGCGCCCCGGCTCCATCATCCTCTGGAGGTCATCCAGCGCGCGGTGCAGCACGTGCTGCACCCAGGTATCCGTGCCGAGGAACCAGGTGCCGAACCGGCTTTCCTGGACATAGTCGACCGGCGGCCGCAGGCTGTCAGCGTTCAATGTTCCATCCTGCACGCGGTTGAAAGGTGTTTCGCTCGGCCAGTATGGCCAGCCATCATACGACAGAGTTGCATGTGCCCGCCCTCCAGGCGATCGCGGCCACCGCACTGCCCCCTGTGTCGAGCGCGGAGCAGCGCCAATCCGGGCCGTTCACGCCAAATTCGTCCGGCACCGCCTCGATGCGAAAGCGCCTGGAAAAAGAGACCCGTTCAAACGGCAATCGCAGCCCGACGCCCAGCGCCTTGGCGAGCGCCTCCTTCAACGTCCAAGCCTGGTAGAGCGCGCGCCAGCGCGCGGTCTCCGCGAGGCCAGCAAGCCGTTCTCGCTCACGCGGGTGCAGCGCGTGCGCGGCAAACTCGGCCCAACCGCTGCGGCGCGGAATGCATTGTTCGATATCGACGCCCAACTCGCCACCAGCCGCCACGCCGCACAGTGCCAAGGACCCGGAATGGCTCAAGCTGCAAACCAGCTGCTGCCCGCGGAAGACCGCCTCCACGCGCGGCGCGCCGCCGGTGGTCTGCACATGCCACGCTTCGGCGCCGGGCCCGAACGTTCGTCTGAGGGCGTGGCGCAGCAACAACCGCCCGGCCGAGAATTGCGCGCGGCGCTTGCGGCTGCCCATGGCTTCGACGGCCGTTTTCTCCTCCGGGTTGAGCCAGGCGTAGTCGGCGTCCGCGCGAAACAGCTCGTCCGGGATTGCCATGATGAAGAGCTTGGGAAGGCCCCGGGAATGGAACGCTTCGCGGTCGCGAGGTGGTCGCGGCGGCAGTGCAATGGGCTTGATTGCCGTGGCGTAGTGTTCCAGAATTAGGCGCTCCCTAGAACGATAAGACGTTTCGGGCAACCGGTTCCCGCATGGGTGGTACCTTCGAGGCTTTATCTCATTATAATTATTCCTTGAACAGAGGGCTTCATGTTGCCGCGCACTTGCCCTGGGACTGTCTTGAACCGGGTATGCTGATGCCGCGCGCCGTTCAGCCACTGTCGTTCAGCCTTCCCATCACCCGGTGGCACACCTGGCCGCCTCCGGGCAGCCTTGCACCGGATGCGCGCCCCGACGTGCAGTTCGTGGAGGTCAACTTGCGGCGGCGCCTGAGCCCCCTCGCCCGGATGATGCTGCATGTCGCGCAGGCGTGCGCGCAGGACTTGCCGCGATTGCGGCTCGTTTTCGCCTCCCGCCATGGCGAGATGAACCGCACGATGGGGATGTTGCGGGAGCTGGCGCAGTCCGTTCCGCTGTCACCGATGGCATTCAGCCTGTCAGTGCACAACACGGCCGCGGGCATCTTCTCCATCCTGCGCGGCGATACTGCCCCGGCCACCGCTATCGCCGCCGGCGATGAAACATTGGGCTACGCTCTCCTCGAATCCTTCTGCCAGTTCGAGTCCGACCCCGGGCTGCCGGTGCTGATGGTCTACGCAGATGAGCCGCTGCCGCAGGAATATCGAGGCTTCGCAACGGGACCGGAGCCGCACCATGCGATCGCCGTGCTGCTGGCGTCCGATGCCGGACGCAGTGTCGAATTCGAGATAAGCGCCAGCGGGCGCGAGCCGCCTTCGCCCGAGCCGCAGTCCTCGGCTTTCGTGAGCAGCCTCGCGGCAGGACGGGAAGGACGCTGGACCGGCTCGCAACATACCTGGACCTGGCATTGAAGCGATGATGGCGAAACTCAACTACTGCTGGCGCCTGGCCATCACCGGCCTCTGCTTCTTCGGCTTCTCGGCGGGCGGCGCGCTCCTGTCGGTGCTGGTGTTCCCGCTCCTCCATCTCTTCACGCGCGAGCCGGCGCGCCGCCACCAGTGGGCGCAATGGTTCATCCACAAGTTCTTCGGCCTGATGGTGGCGGTGCTGAGGCATTCGGGCACCATGCGCCTCGAAGTCTCCGGCATCGAGCGGCTGCAGGACGCGCGGCACGTGCTGGTGCTGGCCAACCATCCGACCCTGCTCGATATCGTGGTGCTCCTCTCTCTGATGCCGCGCGCCAACTGCATCGTGAAAAGCGACTTCTGGCGTAATCCCTTCATCGGCGGCGTCGTGAGAACCGCGGGCTACATCAACAATTCCACGGCGGAGCAGCTGATCGACGACTGCGTCCACGCGCTCCACGACGGCTCCCCGCTAGTCGTCTTTCCCGAGGGCACGCGCAGCCGGCCCGACCAGCCGCTCAAGTTCCTGCGCGGCGCCGCCCACATCGCGCTGAAAAGCGACGTGCTCATCGTCCCCGTGCTGCTGCACTGCGACCCGCCGACCCTCATGAAAGGCTCGCGCTGGTTCGAGATCCCGCCGCGGCCGTTCTGCCTGCGGGTCGTCGTGCGCCCGCCGCTGCAGGCGTCGGCGCTGGCGGACACCCGCAAGACGCCCGTCATCACGGCGCGCCGGCTCACCAGCGCGCTCGAGTATTATTTCCGGCAGGAGTTGAGCGCCCTGTGAGCAACCTGAAACTCGAGATCAAGCAACTCATCGTCGAGGCCCTCGACCTCGAGGATATCGCGCCTGAGGATATCGACGACGAGGCCCCGCTGTTCGGCGAAGGGCTGGGCCTCGACTCAATCGATGCGCTGGAACTGGGGGTGGCCTTGCGCAAGAAATACCGCATCAAGCTCGAAGCCAACGATTCCCGGACGCGGGAGCATTTCCGCTCCGTGAGCAGCCTCGCCAGCCTCGTGGAAAGCCAGGGCGGGCGCTCCTGAACCCGTCGACAATGGGAAACAGCATCGTGACCGAAGCGCAAATTCTCGAGCGCCTGAAGTCGATCCTGACGGAAGACTTCGAGGTCGATCCGGCCCGGATCACGCTCCAGTCGAGCCTGTTCGAAGACCTGGACCTCGACAGCATCGATGCGGTCGATCTCGCCATCAAGCTGCAGGAGTTGACCGGCAAGCGCATCAAGCCGCAGGAATTCAAGACTATCCGCACCGTGGGGGACGTTGTCGCGACAGTCCACCAGCTCCTTGCAACCTAGGCGGCCGGACACGATGCGCGGTATCACGGCCATCGGCACCCTGTTGTACGCGCTCTACCCGCTGCTGATCTTCGTCGGTCTGCAGTACCTCGATCCGCGCACCCTCGGCGGGCTTCTCCTCCTCATGCTGCTCGCGCGCTACCGGCACGATGCCATGAGCCTGTTCGCCGGCCTCTCGCGCCCGCAATGGGCGGCGCTGGCCCTGCCCGTGGTGCTGGGTTTGAGCGTGGTGGCCACCAACAACGAGACGCTGTTGCTGCTCTATCCGGCTTCGATCAGCTTGAGCCTGCTGTTTCTGTTCGGCATCACCCTCCTGCAGCCGCCGACCCTGATCGAGCGCCTCGCCCTGTTGGAAGGCGCGAGCCCCTCGCCGGCCCTCGAACGCTACACGCGCCGCGTCACCGAGGTGTGGTGCCTGTTCTTCATATTCAATGGAGCGCTCGCGGCCTACACGGCACTCCAGGCGTCGCGGGAGACGTGGGCGTTCTACAACGGCTTCGTCGCCTACCTGCTGATGGGCTGCCTGTTCGCCGGCGAGCGCCTGGTGCGGCGGCGGGCGCAGCAGGGAGCGTGAGAGCGCCGTGTCCGCCGGGTTCCTGCCCCTCTCTCAACTCCTCGCGCGCAGCCGCCCCGCGGACTTCGCGATATGCCGCGACGGGGACCGCGACGTGGCCTGGCGCGAATTCGCCGCGAGGAC
>CAZFRR010000301.1:0-18676 GCA_964521405.1 uncultured Streptomycetaceae bacterium
ACGTAATCCGGATGTCCGCGCCCGTTTTGCTGCTGTGCTGCTTGACCCCGCTGGCAGTACCCCAGCCCAGTTTGTCGAACTGCTAAAGTCCGAGGCCTCACGCTGGTCGCAGCTGATCAAGACGGCGGGCATTAAGCCGGACTGATTCGAAGATGGCCTGGCGCTTAGGAACTGGATGATGAAGCGGAAGGACGATTCATGAGGAGTGAAGTCCGCATCATGCTGGCGACGCTGCTCTTTGCAGCAGCGGTTGCTGCCGGCGCGCAGGGCTATCCTGCCAAGCCCGTGCGCATCATCGTGCCGTTCGCGCCCGGCGGTGGCGTCGACTTCACGACGCGGCTGCTGGGGCAGTACCTGGCGGAACCGCTGGGGCAACAGATACTGGTCGACAACCGGCCCGGCGCGGGTGGTACGGTCGGCACCGAGATCGGTATGAAGTCGCCGCCGGACGGCTACACCCTGACCATGGTGTCATCGAGCTACCCGGTGCTGCCGAGCCTTTATAAGCTCTCGTTCGATCCCGTCGCCGACATCGCTCCCATAGTCCTCGTCGCTCGCACGCCGTTCGTCGTTACCGTGCATCCGTCTTTCCCGGCCAGGACGGTCAAGGAACTGATCGCGGTCGCGAAGGCTCGTCCCGGCGAGATCAATTTCGCGTCCGCCGGCACCGGCAGCGGGGTGCACCTGGCGACGGAGCTCTTTATGTACCAGGCGGGCATCCGGATGAATCATGTGCCGTACAAGGGCACGGGCCCGGCACTGACCGACACCATTTCCGGGCAGGTGACACTGCTGTTCGGCAGCGTAGTGGCGTCTCTGCCTCACGTGAAATCGGGCCGGCTTAGGGCGCTTGCCGTTACCAGCTCCCAGCGCAGCGCCGCTGCCGCCGACATTCCGACCGTTGCGGAATCCGGGCTGCCGGGGTATGAGGTGCTCGATTGGAGTTCGCTGCTGGCGCCTAGGGGAACGCCGCCTACCGTGGTCGACCGCCTCAACGGTGACGTGAGAAAGGTGCTGGCCCAGAAAGAGGTGATAGAGCGCCTGCAGCAGAATGGACTCGCGCCCGGCGGAGGCGCACCGGATCAGCTCATGGACATGATCCGGCGGGAAATGGAGATGTGGCGCAAGGTCGTCGCCGCAGCTGGAATCAAGGCGAACTGAGTCGGGTGACGGCGCAGATATGGCCAGAATAGGGGAAACGGGCATCGCGGGTCAGGCCGACGTGGTTATCGTCGGTGGCGGCGTGATCGGCTGCTCGGTTGCCTACTATCTTGTGAAGGCAGGCGCCCGGGTCGTCGTCCTCGATTCCGCGAGCGTCGGCGGCGGGGCGTCTTCCGCGAACTCGGGCGGGATCAATCTGGCCACCAAGAAGCCGGGGCTCGCGCTGCAGCTGGGCATCGCGAGCCAGCGACTCTACGGCGGGCTCGCGGCCGAGCTCGGAACCAATCTAGAGCATCACGTAACCGGTAAGCTGATCGTGGCCGAGACCGAAACGGAGTTCGCGTTTCTGGAGTCGCTGTGCGCGGAGCAGCGCGGCGCAGGGGCGCCGGCGGAGATGGTTTCGGCGGAACGCTGTCGGGAATTGAACAATCTGCTCGAAGGGCGTGTGCTGGGCGGGCTCTACTGCGCGGCTGACGCGCAGGCCAATCCGTTCAAGGTCACGCAGGGCTACGCGCGCGCCGCCCAGGCCCGGGGCGCCGTGATCATGACCGGCACGGAAGTCCGGTCGATTGAGACTGAGGGGCGCCGGGTGAATCGCGTGCAAACGACCAAAGGCAGCATCGAGACGCGCTGGGTCGTCAACGCGGCTGGCGCGCGCGCCGCCGAAGTTGGCACGATGGTGGGGGCGGAGCACGACGTGAGACCGTGGCGTGGCCAGGTGGTGGTCCTCGAAGCCTCCGATGACTATCCGGCAATCAGCGTGTCGGGCGCTGCGCAGATGGTCTCCAAGCATGCGGCCGCGAGCGCTCCGCGCGATCCGCTCAACCTGGCTTTTTCCTACCAGCCGCGGCCGGACAGCGGCACCGTGCTGCTCGGCAGTACCTACGAGTTCGTGGGGCACGACACGCGCACGACGCATGACGGCACGGCGGGCATCTGTCGGGTCAACACGCGCGCCATGCCACGCTTGGGCCGTTCGTGCGCCGTGCGCACCTGGGCCGGTCTGCGGCCGTACTCTCCGACCGGGCCCATCCTCGGACGCGCGGGCGGGCCGGAAGGCTACTTGGTGGCGACGGGGCACGGTGGGGACGGCATGGCGCTTGCTCCGGTCACGGGCGCCTACCTTGCCGCGTTGATCGCACGCGACGGCGAGCCTTATGAATTGGCTGCTTTCCTGGACGACCTGAGGAGGGCGCCGGCTTAGGGGCCCCATGAAACAGCCAGAATTCATCACTCGGGGCGAGGCCGTCACTTTGCTCGTGAACGGCAAGCCGCTGCAGGCGTACCGGGGCCAGACAATCGCGGCGGCGCTGCTCGTCGCGGGGCAGCGGACGCTGCGGCACACCCGGCGAGCCGGCCAGCCGCGCGGGATCTACTGCGCGATGGGCGTGTGCTACGACTGCGTGGTCACCGTCAACGGCGAGAATGGCGTGCGCGCCTGCATGAGGCGGGTGGAGGAGGGCATGCAGGTGGTGTTTCCCGCGCAGTTCGGACGCTGCGAGGCGCGGTCATGATCGCCGAATTCACTACCGATGTCGCGGTCGTGGGCGCGGGGCCGGCAGGGCTTTCCGCGGCGCTAGCGGCGGTCGGAGCTGGCGCGCGCGTCATGGTGCTTGACGAATATCCGCAGCCAGGCGGGCAGTTCTACAAGCAGCTTGCGGCCGAGTTCGGTGTTCCAGATCGCGCACGGCTCGACGAGGAATACACGCGGGGCGATGCCCTGCTTGCGGCGGTGCGGGAAGCGAAGGTCGAGCTACTTAATGAAACCCTTGTGTGGGGCAGCTTCGAGCCGGGAACGCTTTCGATCGTGCGCAAAGGCGTCGCCGGCACAGTCCGCGCGCGCGCGATCGTCGTCGCGAGCGGCGCCTACGAGCGCGCCATCTCCTTTCCCGGCTGGGATCTGCCCGGCGTGATGACCCCCGGCGGGGCGCAGACGCTGGTGAAGAACCAGCACGTCGTGCCCGGCAGCCGCATTGTGCTCGCGGGATCAGGGCCGTTCCTGCTCGCGGTGGCGAAAACGCTCATCCACGCCGGGGCAAAGCCCACGGTCATCTGCGAGGCGACGCGGCCGCGCGAGTGGCTGCGGCATGCGCCGCGACTGTGGGGGCACTGGGATCGCGTCGGTGAGGCGTTGCGTTACCGGCGCCTGATAAGCGAGGCTGCCGTGCCGGTCCGGTTCGGCCGTATCGTCGTGCGGGCCGAAGGCTCCGGGTCGCTCGAGCGCGTGGTGCTGATGGAATGCGACAGCAACGGGCGGCCGCTGCCAGGTACCGAGGCGGAAGAGCGCGCCGACACGCTGTGCGTGGGCTACGGTTTCGTGCCGTCGGTCCAGTTGACCCGGCTGCTCGGGTGCCGCCACCGTTACGTAGAACACCGCGGCGGTTGGGTGCCAGAGCACGACGAATCCATGGAAACCGGCGTGCCGGGCGTATTCGTTGCGGGAGAAGTTGCCGGCATCGGCGGCGCTTACGCGGCGCTGGCCGAGGGCAGGCTTGCCGGTCTTGCTGCCGCGCGCCGGCTCGGGTTCAGGGTGGCGGACGCCGATGTCGCCGCTGCGTGCACCGAGCGGGAATCCCGCCGCCGGTTCGGCGACCTGGTCAATGACGTGTTCGCGCTCAAGCCCGGCGTCTACGACCTGATCACGAACGATACGCTGGTGTGCCGCTGCGAGGAAGTGACGGCGGGCCAGATCCGCGAAGCCGCCACCGGCTGGGGTCCGGACGTGAATTTCGTAAAGGGAGTCACGCGGTGCGGAATGGGCTACTGCCAAGGCAGAATCTGTGGCGGTATGGTCGAGGAGCTGACCGCGCGGGCGGCCGGTTGCGAGCGTACGGCGGTCGGAGCCTTTCGCGTGCGGCCCCCGCTCAAGCCGGTGCCGGTGAGCGTGCTGGCGGGCGAATAGAGGGATGCGGGGCGCACGGTCGCAGATCGCGAGGCCGGAACACAGGACATTTGTCATCGAGGAGTCAAAGTCATGAAGATCACCGCCGTCGACATCATTCCGTATCGCATTCCCTACCGTCAGGTGCACAAGATTGCGACGCTCACCCTCTCGGCCTTGGACAACGTGATCGTGCGCATCCGCACTGATAAGGGCGTAGAGGGCATCGGGGAGTGCGTAACGGAAGCCAAATGGAATTCGAACGTTATGGAGGCGCACGCTGTTCTGCTCAGTAAGTATCTTGCGCCTTCCATCATTGGGGCCGACCCATTTCGTATCCGCGACATATGGGCCCGGATGGATGCCGTAGTAAACGGCCAATTGCCCGCCAAGGGCGCCATTGACATCGCGCTCTATGATTTGATCGGGAAGGCGTTGGGAATACCCGTGTGGAAGTATCTCGGTGGCGATAACTCCAAGCCAGTGCTGGTCGAGGGGCCGGGCTACGGCATCGGCTTCATGGAGCCCGCGCCAGCCGTGGAGCTCGCGTTGAAAGGAATATCGGACGGCTGTCGGCAGATCGAGGTCAAATGCGGCCATCCGGCTGGTCCGGCGCACGACTTGGCCGTCATTGAAGCAGTTCATCGCGCGTGCGGGCCAGAAGTGACATTGAAGATCGACTGTACGGAAGCGTACTCGTTTAAGGATGCGCTCAAGTACTTGCCGCTATTTGCTGCTGCCAACGTCGTATGGGTCGAGCAGCCGATGCGCCGTCATGAACTGTTGGCCATGAGCCAGTTGCGTCCACTTGTGCCTGTCCAAATTGCACTGGAGGAGAGCATCGGTTCGCCAGCCGATGTCCTGCGCGTAGCTGCCATGGGAGCCGCGGACGGAATTCACATCAAGCTCGCAATGCTGGGCGGAATGAGCAAATGCATGGATCTAGCGAAAGTCTGCGAGGCTGCGGGCCTCAGCATATTGCCCGGCTGTTCTACGGCATCGGGAATTGGACTTGCTGCCGCACATCATTTTGCAGCTGCTATAGAGCCAGCGCGCGGATGTCATGCTTCTCCGCTGGCTCGTGCCGTCGATGACATCATCCGCGATCCGCTGCCGCCGTACCCCGCCTCGGTCAAACTTACCGACGCACCGGGTCTGGGCATCGAAGTCGATTGGGACAAGGTGGCAAAGTACGCGGCGTAAACACTTTTCCCCGGTGGGTTCCCAATGAGACTTCTACGATTTAATGCACTAAACGAGCCAGTATCACGCGCTCGCACGGGCGTTTTGCTCGCCGGGGATGTCGTTGGCGATCTCCGGGCGGGATATGCCACCTACCTGGTGGAAGAGACTAAAGACCCACAGGGGCGCGATATTGCCGGTCTGCGCATACCGCCGGACGTGCGGCATATTCTGCATGTCGGTGAGGCAGCGCGTTCGGCACTTGAGCTCGCTGCTACCTGGTTGGGTAGGCGATATGCGAGTGCCTCAGACAGCAAAGGCGTAGATGGTGAATTGCTGTTCGTCCCGCTTTCCGGGGCGCGTTTGCATAACCCGCTGAAGCCAGGTCGGCTTCTCGTAGTAAAGGGGAACACCGGAAGCGGGGGCCCAGTAAGTGTTCAGGATCGCTCATCGGCGACAGTTATTGGGCCGGTCCGTGATATCGCCATGCCCACCGCCCTCGACGCCCTAACCTATGGCACCGGGCTTGCCATCGTAATTGGCCGCACTTGCCATGGGCTGGAGGCACGCAATGCACTGGGCGTAGTTGCCGGCTACATGGTGGCCAATGATGTTAATGCCATGCCCAGCAATGCCGATGCTGAGGATTTGGCGGGGGACACCGCGTTTCACCGATGCATTATTGGCCCCTACCTTGTTGATGCTCGCGAAGTTCCGGATATCCACTCTCTGCGTTTGACGACCCGCGTGAACGGGGTGGTCGTGCAGTCGGGAACAACCTCCAGTTTGCGCTGGCCTATTGATCAGTTGATCGCCAGGCTATCGCGCAATGGGCTAGAAGCCGGTGACACCATCGTAACGGGTCTGTTGTCCGATCACGCGCCGACCGGCTCGCCGGCGGTGCCGTATTTGCGCACCGGTGACCTGCTGGAATCCGGCATTGAGGACCTTGGTGCCCTGCGTAACCGGGTAGTGCGTGTGTAAGTGGTATGAGCGCGATGGTTCCGATGCCAGGTCGTGATCGCCTTGCGCAAGGCGGGCGCTCTTGAAGCTCGATGTCGGACAAGTGCGGTCCGAACTCGTGGCAGGCGGCCGGACGTATCGCTTTTATAGCCTGGCCGCGGTGGAACGCGTCTCGGGCAGGCCGGTCTCGCAGCTGCCGTTCTGTCTCAAGGTGCTACTGGAAAACGTCGTTCGCCAGCAAGCGACGGGGCAGGGTTGCGCGGACGATGCCCGCACGCTGCTCGCTTTTCTGGATGATGGTCACAGCGGGGGCGAAATCCGTTTCCGGCCCGAGCGTGTCATGATGGACGACACGGCCGGCCTGCCGCTGCTCGGCGATCTCGCGGCGATGCGCGATGCGCTAGTGCGCCTGGGCGGGGATCCGCTGCAGATTGACCTGGGGATCCCGGTGGATTTCATCGTCGATCACTCAATTATCGCCGAGCATACAGCGGGCCCGGGAGCGCTTGCGAGAAACGTAGCGCTGGAGTTCGACCGCAACGAGGAGCGGTTCGCCTTTCTTCGTTGGGCGGAGCAGGCCTTTCGCCATTTGCGCGTTGTTCCGCCCGGCGGCGGTATCTGCCACCAGATCAATCTGGAGCATCTTGCTCAAGTCGTCCGACGGCGGGAGGCGGATGACGGCGTATGGTTGGTGCCAGATTCGATGGTTGGGATCGACAGCCATACGTCGATGGTCAACAGCCTGGGCATTGTGGGCTGGGGGGTGTCGGGTATCGAAGGTGTCAGCGCTGCGCTCGGGGAGCCGGTCTCGATTCGCGTGCCAGCGGTGGTTGGAGTGCGCCTCACCGGCCGGCTGCGCCCTGGCGTCACGGCCACTGACCTCGTGCTGACGCTAACGCAAATAATCCGCCGGCGCGACCTCGTCGGAACGTTCATTGAGTACTGGGGCCCGGGCCTAAATCACCTGAGCCTGCCAGAGCGCGCGACGGTCGCGAACATGACGCCAGAATGCGGCACGACGATGAGTTTTTTTCCGATCGACGCCGAGACCCTCCGCTACCTACGCTTGACGGGGCGCGGCGCCGACCAGGTCGAGCTGGTCGAGGCGTACTCGCGGGCGCAGGGGTTGTGGCGCGATGCGGCGACTCCGGATCCCAAGTACAGCGACACGTTCGACCTGGACCTGGCAACGGTCGAGCCATCAATGGCAGGACCCGGCCAGCCGCACAACCGCGTAGGTCTGAGCGAGGCGCCACAAGCGTTTGCCGCCGCCCGTCGCGCGGCATCGGTCGGGGCGCGCGGCGGTGTCAGCATTGCCCCCGTCAAGGACGGTGACGTCGTCATCGCCGCTGTGACAAGCTGCACCAACACGTCCAATCCTGCAGGCATGATAGGCGCGGGCCTCTTGGCGCGGAACGCAGTGGCGCGTGGGTTGAAGTCCAAGCCGTGGGTCAAGACCTCGCTTTCGCCTGGATCCCGTGTGGTTGCCGATTACCTCGAGAAAGCGGGACTGCAGCAAAGTCTGGATGCGCTGGGTTTCCACGTGTCGGGATTCGGCTGCATGACCTGCGTCGGGTTCTCGGGCCCCCTTGCAGAACCGATTGCTTCAGCTGTGAAAAACGGCGGGCTGGCGACCGCGGCGGTGATCTCGGGCAATCGCAACTACGACGGTCGCATCCATCCGCTGGTCAGCGCGAGCTTTCTGGCGTCCCCGCCGCTGGTGGTCGCCTACGCGCTGGCCGGCACGATACTCGAGGATCTCACCCGGGAACCGATCGGCAAAGACGAGCGGGGCCGTCCCGTGTACTTGAGCGAAATATGGCCGGACGCAGCGGAAATTGAGCGCGTCATCGATGCTGTCATCGATACGCCGCTATTCTCCCGTTCTTACGCCACGCTCTACGAAGGCAGCGCTCGGTGGCAGAGCCTCGCTTGCGCGACGGGGCCGCAGTTCGCCTGGAATGCCGGCAGCGCATTCATTCGCCGCCCGCCGGATTTCGATGACATGCGCGCCGGGCACGAGGCGCTGGAGGACATCCGGGGAGCCCGAATACTCGCGGTGTTTGGGGACATGGTGACTACGGAACACGTTTCTCCGATGGGACCGCTGCCCGCCGGCACGCTAGCCGCTGACTACCTGCAGTCGATCGGCGTGCCCGTCCGTGACCTAGGCACATACGCTGGCCGCAGGCTAGTAGCCGAGGTCATGGTTCGCGGCACCTTCTCCAGTCCGCACCTCATTAACGCGATGACTCCCGGCCTGCCGGGCGGTCACACCCTGTACCAGCCGGACGGTGCGCGAATGACGATATTCGAGGCGGCACAACGCTATCGCGAGCAGCGCACGCCGCTGGTCGTCGTTGCCGGCCGGCGGTACGGAACGGGGTCGTCCCGAGACTGGTCCGCCAAGGGGCCGCGCCTGCTTGGCGTGAAAGCGGTCATCGCCGAGTCCTTCGAGCGTTTGCATCGCGCGAACCTCGTCGCGGCCGGTGTGCTGCCACTTCGGTGGGCGGATGGCGGCCCGCGGCATTCGTTCACAGGCGCGGAAATACTGGACGTCGAAGGTATTGCGGATCTGCATCAACCGCGCGCAGAACTGGCCTGCCGCGTCCGGTCCCGGGACGGCGCGGTTTGCGATCTCCGCGTGGTCGCGTGTTTGGAAACCGAACAGGAGGTCGCGCACTACGGGGACGGCGGGACCTTCAAATATCTTCTGCGGCGGCGAGCGGAAGCTTCGCAGGCTCGGTAGCACGGACATCGTCAGTGACCCGGTATACAGGAAAGGTGAAGACGCACATGAACGTGAGAATCCGCGCTCGTCTGGCCGTTTGCATTGCTTTGCTGGTATCCGGCCATTGTGGTCTTGCAATCGGGCAGCAAAAGTACCCGGTGCGGCCGATTCGGCTCGTGCTGCCGTTCCCGCCGGGCGGGAGCACCGATATTGTCGCGCGCATAGTCGGGCAGAAGATCACCGAAAGCTGGGGCCAACAGGTCCTCGTCGACAATCGTCCTGGCGGTGGCGGTAATGTGGCGGCCGAAGCCGTGGCCCGAGCCGCTCCTGACGGATATACGCTGTTCCAGGTCAATGTTGCGAACGCGATTGGCGCAAGTCTTTATCCCAAGCTTAATTACAGCTTGACCGGCGATTTCGCCCCTGTGACCCAGCTCGCTGCGACACCCTATGTGCTCCTGGCCCATCCCAGTGTGCCTGCCAAATCCACGCGGGAGCTCGTTGCTCTGGCGAAGGCCCGGCCCGGGCAGCTCAATTACGCATCGGCGGGCGCGGGTAGTGCCACCCATCTGTCAGGTGAACTTCTGAAGAGTATGGCCGGGGTGAACATCATCCACGTGCCTTACCGCGGAACGGGACCGGCGGTTACAGCGTTGCTGTCCGGCGAGATCGAGTTGTACTTCGCAGCGGTGCCGGCCGCGGTGCCGATGGTGAAGACTGGAAGATTGCGGCCACTGGGCGTGACTAGCGCGCGACGTGCGGCGCTGATGCCGCAGGTACCGACCATCGCGGAAGGCGGCCTGAAAGGTTACGAAACCGGTACTTGGCACGGCGTCCTGGTTCCTGCGGCCACTCCGCGGGATATCGCGCTGCAATTAAGCACAGAGATCGTCAGGATCCTGAATATGCCGGAAGTGCGCGAGAAGCTGGTGGCGCAGGGTCTGGACCCTGTGGGTGACACGCCGGAGCAGTTCGGGGCTTACATCCGCACGGAGATCGCCAAGTGGGCGAAGGTGGTGGCGGCATCCGGCGCCCGTCCCGAATAGCGTACGGCCGGCATGCGCGCTCCGGGCGGCAGACGACTCTTGCAAACTGATTGTTAATTCACGACGAAGGCACCATGTTGATCAGAAAAGTCATCTTGTGTTGTATGGGATTTGCCGTATTCCTCGGAACGGCTGGCGGCGCGGCAGCCCAGAATTTCCCGACCAAGCCCATCCGGATGGTCGTTGGTTTCGCGCCGGGAGGTGCGGTCGATATCGTGGCGCGCACGATAGCGGCGCCGATGGCCGATATACTCGGGCAACCGGTCGTCATCGACACCCGTCCCGGCGCCAACGGCATGCTCGGGGCGGACCTCGTCGCCAAGGCGCCGCCCGATGGGCTGACCATCGGGCTAGTAAGCATCAGTTCGATGGTACTCAACGTCCATCTTTACTCGAACGCGCCTTACCACACGCTGCGAGATTTCACGCCTATCAGCAACGTAGGACTGCTGCCTTTTGTAATTGCGGTGCATCCTGCGGTGCCTGCGCGTTCGCTCAAGGAACTCATTGCCCTGGCCAAGGCGCGGCCTGTCAAACTGACGATTGGCTCCCCCGGGGTCGGTGGCCTGCAGCATCTGACGCTCGAGATGCTGAACAGCGCAGCGAAGATCAGCATTCACCATATACCGTACAAAGGCACAACCCCAGCCATGACGGACGTGATGGGCGGGCACATCGATGGGGTCATTGGCGGCGTGCCGGGCATCCTGGGGCCTCACAAGGCCGGTAGGTTGCGCGCGCTGGTACTGACGGGTGAGCAACGCGTTGCCGCGATGCCGGACGTTCCTACCGTCAAGGAGCAAGGCTTGCCTGAACTGGTCGTCGTCAATTGGTACGCGATTGTCGGTCCCGCGAACTTGCCAACCCAGACGCTCAACGCGCTGCACGCGTCCATCGTGAAGGGGGCCGCGCTGCCTGCAACCCGGGAGAGATTTGCTGCCGCGGGTGTCGACGTGAAGACAGACCCGACGCCGGCCGCATTCGCGGAGTACGTGCGGGTGGAGTTCGCGCGCTGGGGGGCGGCTGTAAAGACTGCGGGAGTGAAGATTGAGTGACGTCCATGTCTGAGCGGACAATTTCAGCGCGCGCAGTCGCAATGGACACCGACGAGGCCTCGTCGTGAGGCTGGCCATGATTGGTTTCGGTGGTCTTGGCGGTGTTGTTGCTGAACACTTGAGCCGGGATGCCGGGACGGCGTTCGTTGCGATCGCTGCCAGATCACATCAGCAGGGCAGGATACAGGCGCTGCTGGGGGATGTACCCATTGTCGGCGACGCTACCGCATTGCTGGAGTGTAATCCGGATCTGGTGATCGAGTGCGCTAGCCACGATGCGTTTCGCGAGTACGCGGAGCCTGTTCTCAACGCCGGCATCCACCTGGTCGCGGTCTCCGTGGGTGTGCTAGCTGATGCCGGCTACCGCCGGCGCGTGCTTGCAGCCGCGGCCACACCTGGCGCCAGCCTGCAGATTCCCGCCGGAGCAATTGGCGCGATTGATGTTATCGCCGCCGCGCGGCACGCGGGGCTATCACGAGTGACGTACGTTACCCGCAAGAATCCACGAGCCTGGGTCGGAACGCCGGCTGAAACGATGGTTAATCTCGCCGCGGTACGGGAGCCAACGCTTTTCTTCGAGGACACGGCCGAACGTGCGGCGCTTATCTTTACGGATAAGGCCAACGTCACGGCTACGCTGGCGCTGGCAGGGGTGGGGTTCGAGGCAACTCGTGTGCAGTTTTGGGTTGACCCGGACGTCAGCAAAAGCGTTCACCATATTGAGGCAGAAGGCGCATGCGGATCGCTGAATCTCGACATGGCAAACAATGTAGTTTCACCCAATAATAAAGCGTCGCTTCAGACCGCCATGACCATCGTTCAAGTGGTGCGAAACCGGACCGCTGTCTTGCGTTTCTGAGCCGAACTGCCAAGCGCCTATCGCAGTTCGGGAAACGCGCTAACGATTGCCGCTGCGGCGTTCTTTTCGCTCTCGATATTCAGGGCAACGTTGGCCAGCCGGTCGCTCTCTGCGATTGATGCGCCGATACCAAAGTCAAGGCAACTGCGGAATTTTGCAAGCAATTCGTCCTTGCTCATTGGATCTTTGGGGCTGCCTTTCATGACGTCGCTGCGAGCCTGAATGATCCTTCCGTCGTGCAGCGTCACTTTGATTCTCGCCGATTGCATGGCCGGATCAATTGTGGGGTCATCAATGACGTTCGTCTTCGCTGTGAGAGAGACTACCGCCGGATCGTCTAGGATTGATACCTGAAAACTGCGCAAGTCCACGTGGCCATCTATTAACGCACGTGCGAAGCTGTAGGCGGCATTGAACTGTGCGTGGGTCACCGACTTTCGAGCGGCGTCGTAGGGAGCGCCCACCGTTAGCCAATTCAGGTTGCCCAGGCCGATTTCGATCTGTGTTACGTCACCTGCCTTTACGCCCTGTTTACTTAAGCCAATGCCGAGACCTATCGTGGTGTGGTTACAGCGGCATCCCGGCCAGGGTTTAAAGCTATAACCGGGAATGTACCAGGCCTCCCCGAGCTTCTCGGTGAGAACACCCGCGTTTACTTCATCGCGCTCATACAGGGAAAACAAACCGGCATTGCCCTCAAGCGGTCGCCGGGTACCCGTTAATCCATCGGCGGCGAGAAAGGCGCCCAATACGCCTGCCCGGGCCGCGAAACCGGGGCCGAGACGTTTAGAAAGCACGCCGTCACGCATGCTCTGCGCGGAACCGCCAGTCTGGTGAAATGCCATGCCCAAAGCATTGCGCAGTCCCTCGGGATCAAGTTTGAGCAGGCTGCCCGCGGCAAGGCCGGCTGCAAGCGTGCCGAAGACCATTGTCGGGTGCCAGCCCTTGAGCAAGCTGTTATAGCAGGCGACGCCAAGCCGTGCTTCGATCTCGGTGCCAACCGCGAACGCAAGAAGGAAATCTCGGCCGGAAATCTCGCCAATGTCCTCAGCGGTGGCCAGAATCGCAGGCAATATAACGCAACTGCCATGGGCACGTGCTGGATCATGTTGGTCATCAAAGTCGAGGGCGTGAGCTGCCGCGCCATTGGCAAGGGCTGCGGTCGGGGGCGAATAACGGTGCTTCCCGATCAGTCCCGTTGCCGAGCCGGAGCCCTCCCATTTTCCAAGCCGTCCATTGAGTTCACGAATACCCGGCGCGTTGACGGCTCCACCGACCACTCCTAGTGTGTCAAGGAGGAGCAGCTTTAGAGTCTGCAGCACCTCAGCAGGCAAATCCTCGTAGCGCCAGCGTGCGATCTCCTCACACAGGCGCAGGCTGAAATTGTCATTTTCGGATGCTGCCGGTACAGTGTTCATGCGCTCAGCTGGCTGGATACCAGTCATCGCCTAATTTTCACTTATTCACCTTTGATACCCGATTCTTGAATAACTTTAGACCACTTCTGAATTTCTGATTTGATGTGAGCTGCAAAATCTTTCGGCGCGCGGTCCATGGCCTCAGCGCCGTCCGCGGCGATGCGCTGCACGAGTTCAGGGTCATTGAGAATGTTCGCGATCTCTTTGTGCAGTCGATCGGCGATCGCGTTGGGCGTTTTTGCTGGCGCGAGCACGCCGTACCAGTTGATGACGGCGTAGCCCCTCACGCCCGACTCCGCGATCGTGGGGATATCGGGGGATGACTTCGCCCGCTGAGGGCTGGTTACAGCAAGACCTCGAAGTCTGCCGGCGCGCACATGCGCCTGGCTGTTCACGATACTGGACAGGGTGAATTGAGTGTAGCCTGATATGACATCCGCAAGGCCCGCACTCATGCCTTTGTAAGGTACGTGAACGATTGGAGGTATTCTAGCCTCAAGGCGTAGCAATTCGGTTGCAAGATGGATGATGCTGCCTTGACCAGACGAAGCGTAGTTGAGCTTCCCGGGGTTTGTTTTTGCGTAAGCCATCAATTCCTGGAGAGACTTAACCGGGACTGAGGGATGAGTTACCAGGAGGTACGGCTGGGCGGTCACCTGCGTTATGGGGGAGAAGTCACGCAGAATATCGAAGCTCCCGGGGTAGAGCAGCTGTCGTGCGACCAAGCTCGCACTCATCATGATGAGGGTATAACCGTCGGGTGCCGAACTCGACACCAGTCCCGCCGCGAGAGTGCCGGCACCCCCACCGCGGGCGTCTACCACCACGGGTTGGCCGAGGCTTTGCGTGGCTTTCACGCCGACAACACGTGCGATGGCGTCCATCCCTCCGCCAGCAGAGACTGTTAGGATCAAACGGATGGGCTTGGTTGGATAGCTTTGTGCGTTTGCGATTTGCGTGGCAGGCAGGCTCGCGAACCCAGCGATTATCGCGATCCTTATAAAGGGTGATGTCAAAGTTTTCATAAAAAGCCGGTATGCACTTGGCCGCCAATCAGCTCCATTGTCGCGAGCGCACTGCCTTTATAGGGGATGTGCACTATGTCGACGCTCGCCATCATCTTGATGCACTGATTGGCTCGCAAGCGGCTCGCCGATGGCGCGGCAGGTGAAATCCACTCCGCCGCCTGGAGGGGCGGTGCAGACGATTCGGATCGGCTTGCTACGGAACCCATCGGCAGCACTGGTGTGCCCGGCGATCGCGATCAGCGGCATCATTGCGACGATGACTAAGTTCTTCACGAATGGTGTCCCGTAGGCACTGCCGAGGACACGTAATCTCCTGCCAACTACTGCGAAGCAGGCCAATCTTTACCACCCAACTGCATAGGCCGGTCTACGCGGGTCTGCAGCTCCTTCCAGAACACCCGTTTGAGGATTGGCTCGGATTGCACAGACCGCGCCAGCACGGAATTCAACCTCCGGCCACCAAGCAATTTTGTGACCCAGGCGCGAAAGCTTCTCGCCAGTGTCCTTGGGAATCCTGGCTTCCAGGTTGAGCCGACCCGGGTGATAAGCGTGGGGTTCAGATGAGCTTGGGAAGCTGTAAGTCGCAAAGCGGGGGGCCTCAACCGCAGCCTGCGGATCCATGCCGAATGCAACGACATTTAGGAAAAACTGAACCATTGCTTGTGGCTGAATATCATTGCCCGGCGAGCCAAAGGGCATGTAAACCTTGCCGTCCTTCAACGTGAGCGCAGGGTTAGGTGTGAGTCGTGGACGCTTACCGGGAGCCACGGAGGCGGGCAGCCGCGGATCGCACCAGGATTGCGAACCACGGGAGGATGGACAAAGTCCGGTCCCTGGAATAACCGGAGTTTCGGAGGAGGCGTCGCTTGGCGTTGCAGAAAACGCGTTGCCGAATCGATCAATGACACACGCATAGGAAGTATCAGCTGCTGGTGCCGGTTCGCCAAGTGTGGGCTCCGGGAGTCTTTGCTGCGGGGCGGGACCGGCATCGCCCGCGGGCGGCATTTCTGGCCACGCCTCGCCAGTGCGGATCAGTTGGCGGCGGCTTGCGGCGTATCCTGGCGAGAGCAAGGTGTCCATTGGAACACTTACGAAATTCGGATCGCCGTAGTAGCGATGCCGATCAGCAAACGCAAGCTTGAGCGCCTCTACAACCAAATGAATGTATTCAGGTGTGTTATGACCAACTGCCTTTAAGTCATAGCCAGAAAGTACGCTTAGCGTCTGAGGCAAAATTGGCCCCTGACACCACGGTCCACATGCATAGAGATCAATTCCGCCGAAAGTTGTCTTAAGTGGTTTCTCAAACCGGACTCGGAATTGCGACATATCCTCAGCGGATAGCAACCCGCCGTTTTCCTTATGGTATTTCACGATGATGGCGGCAATATCGCCACTATAGAAGGCGGCACGAGCGGCTTTGAGGCCGGCTGCTCTGCCGCCCTTTGCGTGAGCAGCTTTTTCTTGATCCGCCATGTATTGAAGCGTGCGACCAAGATCACGCTGCACGAAAAGCTCCCCTACTACTGGTGGCTGTCCGTTGGGGAGAAACACTGCCGCTGTCGAAGGCCAGCGCCGGTAATCCTTCTCGTGGCTACGTATGTAGTCGGCCATGAACGCATGCATGGGAAAACCGTCGCGTGCGAATCGAATTGCTGCGGTCGCAACATCACCAAAGCTCATAGTTCCAAATTGCTCCAATGCAGTAATCCAGGCATCGGGAGCTGCTGGTACTACAGTGCGGAGGAGGCCAGCGGGGATCTTGCCGCCGTGGTGTTTCATGAAGTAGTCAGGTGTCACTGCACGCGGCCACGTTCCAAGGCCATCAATATTGATGACCTTTTTTTGTTCAGCCAGATAAATCATAATCGGCGCCACGCCTGCGAAGTTAACGCGATCTGTCTGGAGCACTTCGACCGCAATGCCCGCTGCGACGCCAGCGTCAATCGCATTTCCTCCGGCTTCGAGAATACTGAATCCCGCATGTGCTGCCGCGTGATGCCCAGCTGAAACCATGTGGCGGGTGCCGGTGATTAATGGACGGTAGGTGGGCATAATTACTCCTGCGGTAGATCGCGCAGTCCGAGTTTGAATACGAGGGAATTTGCGAAATAGGTGCTTGCCGTGAAGGCGAAATGTATTGTATACACTTATGTGTTCACTGAGAAGCGCAGGAACTTTGGATTCACAGCTCTCTGAAATGACGATTTCTCTTGGCGTCAGTAGAAGGTATGCACGCATGTGAGGCAATGCAGCGGCCTATGCATATTTGTGTCCATATAGTGAAACCAAGTTCTCTTAGAGTTTCGGCGGGTGTCTGACGACAGTTGATACGGCCACTGCGGAGTCGGAAGGTGATCAAAGAAATACGGATTCTGCTCACGATGGATTGCGAGCCGACGATAGTTACTAATTGCGCGTGGAGTATGCGATGAACAACATTGCACCGCCGTTGAGAAAAGAAGCTTTTGCTATAGCGCTTTTATTAATGTTGTTCGTTTCCACTAACACAATTGGCGCCGTGCCTTCCGAACAGTGGGTTCCGAAGCAACCAGTGGAGATTGTTGTTTCCTTCGCCCCTGGTGGTGCGGGAGACCGACTTGCACGAACGCTGCAAAAGACTTTTCAGGATAGGCGACTTCTTCAAACGGTGCTTGTAACCAACAAACCTGGTGGCGCCGGAAACGTCGCTTGGTCCTACCTAGAGGGTCGTGAGAGTGCCGGTAACTGTATTGCACTGATTACGCCAACTATCATGACCAACCACATCACAGGCAGAAGCCAGTACAGCTATTCCGATTTCATGCCGATAGCGAGCCTATTTTCGGAAAGTGTGGTGTTCACGGTGCGTGCGGATTCCCCGATTAAGGATTGGAAGGATCTGATAGCGCGAATACGAAAGGACCCGGCGTCAGTTGCCCTTGCATCGACAAGTCGAGAGGGGGCTGCGCCACTGATTTTTGCGATGGCAATGAAGGAAGCCGGTATAGATCCAAAGGCGTTAAAACTGGTTATTTTCAACTCATCGGGCCAAGCGCTTACAGCGGTGCTTGGCGGACACGCTGATGTAAACCTAAGCACACCGGAATCGATTAAGGCACATGTAGGAGGAAACACGGTTCGCGTGCTTGCGATTTCAAGCCAGCGGCGGATGGCACAGGGGCCTCTCGCAGGAGTTCCAACCTTGAGTGAGCTAGGTGCCAGCGTTTCATTTAGAAGCTGGCGGGCTGTAATCGGCCCACGCAGCCTTACTGCTCCACAGATTGCCTATTGGGACGACGTATTTTCCAAAATAACGTCAACCGAAGAGTGGGGTAAGGAGATAACGTCTCAAGACGCCGCGAATGAATACAGGAATAGCGTTGATAGTCGAACTTATCTAAAGAGCCAGTATGACCAGCTCAGGCTTATCCTGACAGAACTTGGACTGGCGAAAAACTGAATTGATGGATGAGGTTATTTCATTCTTGGGCGCCGGTTGGTGAGCCCGACGTCTGAAATGCCCGGTCAGCTCACATGCTGCGCCCTAGAGACCGTGCGGGCACAATATTTGAAACGTGACTCTGGGGCCTATGATCGAGCGGATTGGTGTCGCAGCAGACATCGTAGGCACCAACTCGCAACTAACGCTTACCGAGTCTTAATAGGTTCACTCTGATCTGGCCCGGTTTCCATTTATCACGCACTCAATCAAGTGCCAGCCAGATCTCGTTCCGGCGCAGGAGCCACAGCTTCCAGGGCGGGTCGAATCGAGCCCACACCGGTTCTCCGTGCCAATGCAAACCAGCTTGTGCGAGGGCATTCTGCAGCTTCTTCAAGTGCTCTTCGTAGCGGCTCTGCGACCAAGTACCAGAGTAGCTAATGACCGCAAGAGTTCGCGCCGGAATTGTACGCAGGGTGACACTCGAATCGACTGGTTCCGGGAGGGTTTCCAGCGTCCATTCCCGGGGCATCGCGAACTGGATGACGTAAGCACCGGTGCTTGCGCTTTGCGTCACCGGCGCCGTCATCGCAATTTTGATGGGCGTCTGAGCCACGGGAGCGGCCATCTCGATTTTGCGCGACCCCTTGTTCCCTCCGAAAATATATCCCGCCAAGGCACGAAAGCCTTGATTCCCAGCCTCGTCGGCAGCTGCGCGGACGGTCGTTTGCGCGACTAGATAGGGTTCGTACCGGCGCACCTCGAAAGCATCGTAGGCGCGGACCACGGTGTATCGAGGTTCGTCAATTGCCATAGCAGAACTCCAGGTCGCCAGCATCATGCATGCGACTAGAAAACGAAATCGGGTCATCGAGGTATAGCGGCAGGTATCATGACAAGTCCGAATATACCTGCCTTGGGCCACTAGCGA
>CAZFRR010000302.1:0-1886 GCA_964521405.1 uncultured Streptomycetaceae bacterium
CCCCGCAGCGTCAAAAGCGGCGGCTTACCGTGCTTTTGGCCTCGGCCGGGGTGGTAACTGGTAACCTCGATTTATTGGCTGTCGGTGGCGAAATCTCGCGCTCAGCCCGCCCGCATGGGATTAGGGCCGGGAAGGACCCGCAATATCAGTTGGTTAGGGTTATTTGGGTGGAAACGGGTGGATATTTGGCTTGCCAAATCGGGTGTAAATGGGTGTATATTCGGGTGTGGCTCAGAAAGCGATCAACCCCGACACGATCCAGATCACGCCGGAGGTCCTGGCGCTGATCGCCGAGATCGACGAGTTCAAAGGCGCTTGGCGAGCCCTCGGCACCCTCGCGCCCGAGCGCCTGTCGGCGCTGCGACGGGTTGCCACGATCGAGAGCATCGGCTCCTCCACCCGCATCGAGGGAAGCAAACTTTCCGACCGCGAGGTAGAGCGGCTGCTCGCCAATCTGGAGATCAAGTCATTCGCCACGCGTGACGAGCAGGAAGTGGCCGGCTACGCCGAGGTGATGGAATTGATCTTCCGGTCGTGGGAAGACATCGCCGTCACCGAGAACCACATCAAGCAGCTGCACCGCGATCTCCTCGTTCATAGCGAGAAGGATGCTTGGCATCGCGGCGACTACAAGACCTCATCGAACAGCGTTGCCGCCTTCGATGAAAATGGCACGCAGATCGGGATCGTCTTCGAGACCGCCACGCCGTTTGATACGCCGCGACTGACGACGGAGCTGGTCACCTGGTTCGTTGCTACACGTGAGCAGCGCCGACTCCACCCGCTGCTCGCCATCGCCGTGTTCGTTGTCGTGTTCCTCGCAATCCACCCGTTTCAAGACGGCAACGGCCGCTTGAGCCGCATCCTCACGACGCTGCTCTTGCTACAGGCGGGATACGCCTACGCGCCGTACAGTTCGCTCGAAAGCGTCGTCGAGCAGAGCAAGGAGAGCTATTACCGGGCGCTCCGACAAACGCAGGGAACAATCCGCACCGAGAAACCGGATTGGCAACCCTGGCTTATTTTCTTCCTGCGCGCGCTGCAGCAGCAGATGAAGCGGCTCGCCAAAAAGGTCGAACGCGAGAAGCTCGTGATCTCAAGTCTGTCTGAGGTGTCGCTGCGTATTCTGGATCATGCCCGCGAGCACGGGCGCGTCAGCACCGGCGAAATGATCAAGCTGACGGGCACAAGCCGGAATACGCTGAAGGAGCATTTTCGGCAATTGGTCGAGAAGGGTTACCTGAGCAAACATGGCGGGGGGCGCACGACCTGGTATGGCTTGCCGTGACGAAGCATTATCGCCATTTGCGCGCGCCTCTCCCGAGCATGACGAGAAATATACGCTCCGAAGCCGTTTGTGTCTCGCCGCCCGATGTCTCACTGAAAAGTGTCTCACCAATCACAATGGGCTTGACGCGCGACGCGACCGCTCAACCATAAACCTGCGCGACCGCTTCGCAGGTATCGTGCGTCCATTGAGACGCCAGGAGATCAGACTCAGTCCATACTCCCAGCGCCGGTATGCGGTTGCCCGCGAGACGCCGAAACGCCAGCAGATCGCCTTCCACGGCGCGCGATCGGCCCGCATCCAGACGAGCCGTGCATAATCGGGCTCCAACCATGTGAGCCACGGCAGCGTCGCTTCCATCCGACTGATCGCGGCGGCCGATGGCGGTGGCAGCCTCATCGGCTCCGGTGTCTGACCCACGAGATCGCTGAACTCGACGAACATCGATGGCCAGGTGCTGAAGTAGCCCTGCATGCGCACCGACGGCAGGCGCCGCAGCACGGTGGCGGCTTCCGTGAGGCGCTCCTCGATCATGACAGGCGTCCAGTCATTCATGCCGGCTCTCCTCCCGCTTGCGCCCGTCGCCATAGAGTTTCTC
>CAZFRR010000303.1:0-13088 GCA_964521405.1 uncultured Streptomycetaceae bacterium
AATCGCCAGACGTGACGCAGCGGCTGGACGCGCTCGGCTACGAGGCGATCGGGGGCACGCCGGAGCAGTTCGCGGCGACCATCAGGGCGGACATTCCCGCGTATGCCAGGATCGTCAAGGCGGCGGGGATCAAGGCGGAACTGTGAAGAATATCAAGAACAGCAATTGAACCGCCGAGACGCCGAGAGAAGCAGAAATAATAATTAACCGCCAAGTAGCGTTAAAGTCGGACGCTGCGCGCCGGTTTAACTCCGCGCGTTCGAACGGACGAGAAGCTGCCGTTCAACACGCGGTTAGACATCACACGCAGCGAGAATCGTTCGAAGCACATGCTCGGGGCGCTTCCTTTGTCGCGGATCCGAGGCGATCGCGGTGGAGCCGCCGGTGAGATGCGACCCTTACCTTCGTGTATTGGCGCGCCGCCCTCAGAGGTTGCTGATGTCAATGATCGCCCTACCAATCTCTGTGGTCGTCAAGCCTGGGCGGCTTTGAAAAGTGAGTCCGAGCGAGGGAAGAAATCGCGAGGCGCCGTGCGTCTGAATCTTGCCGTTTACAACGCGCGAGCGCGCAAAGCTCAAGACGCACAGGGCGCGTGCACGAGTTATGCCGACATAGAGGAGTCGTGCTGCCTCCTCCACTTGCGCGGGGAATTGCGCGCGGTACGGGCCGGGGATGATCTCTTCCTCAAGACCAGGAATGAATACGGCTTGAGCGCTCAACCCCTTGCAGGAATGGAGAGTCATCACCCGGATACGCCCCGAAGGATCGAGTCCCGCTGGCAATTGGACGTTGAGGCGAGCGTACACCACCTTCATAAGCTCCCTGGTGTCGCGTTGCGTGCGAACTGCGAGAACGTCAGTCAATTCGGCGAGCGTGATCCCGGCTGGTAGCAGATCAGCGAATTCCTTCCATTCCTTCTGAGCTTTTGGCGCGAGACGCAAGTCAGTCAACACCTCAAGTTCAGGGCGGCGGGAGGCAAGGTCGTCGTTGCCAGACCAGCCTTGCGTCGCGGCGAGTACCCCCTTCACGCCGTCCAACGCTCGTAGCTGGGCTTTGTCAAAGAAAGCCGTTGAACGCGACGTTGTGAACTGATCTCGGAAGCTCAACCCATTCGCAGCGCATACGCGCGCGATTGCGTCACAACGGCCAACACCGACCCCCTTTTGCAATCCGAGGAGCGTTCTCAAAGCCAGAAAATCTTCATCGTTGCGCAATTGCCGCAGGATTGCATACACAAAGCGCACACCATCGCTTTTCGACAATTCGACGTCTCTTTGGACGTCAGCGGGCACATTCGCAGCGGACAGCGCACTCAAGATCGGTTTCAGCTGAGCTCCGCGGCTACCAATCAAGACCAGGACCTCCTCCGGAGGCACGCCCGCACTTATGAGTCCCGCAATTGAGTCAGCGACTGCCTTAGCTTCCTCAGGAGCGGAAGAGAACTGCCACGCGGCTACTTGACCGGCGACCGGCGGGGCACTTTTATCGTAAGCCGATGTGAGATTCTTAGGGAGACGCGCGCTTGGCGGAAATGCTGTGATGAGGCGATTCGCAACGGCAAGCACCACCGAGGCACATCGGAAACAGACTGGGAGAGTGTGGCTGCCTGCTGCCGTATGTCGAGTTACGAAGCTTTGGATGCCAGCGGGGTAGGCGTATCGGAACGCATAGATGCTTTGGTCGTCATCACCGCAAGCGAAAGTGACGATCCCGCTGCCGATGAGAAGGTCCACGAACTCCACGTCCGCAGGGTTGAGGTCTTGGTACTCATCGACAATGATATGCGCCATGCCCGTTAACGCGATTGGATCGAGCGTCCCGGTCTTTATTTCGTCGATACACTTGCGGACGGCTTCGCCCGGGAGAAGACACGAGTATGTCTGGGTTACGCGATTGTAGAACGCCTGGAAGGCGACTACTTCTCCTGCGGCTATCGGTGTTGTCGGTGCAGAGATGAAGGGCGGCGGAGGTGCGCCCGTACTCCACCTGGACTCAAAAAAAGCTCTCAGCTCGCCACATCGGCTGATGCCTGTGCCAATCGCGAGCGCGAGTTCCTCGTCGAAGACGTACCGTTGCTCCCATTCATCGAGTACTCGTGGCCGGACCGGGTAATAATTGAGCTTCCCGCCCTTGGCAAGCAGAGTAAGCGCCAGCGAGTGCAACGTCGCCACGCGAATCTGATCTGCGCCTGTTACGGCGCTGCAATACTTGAGAATTCCCTCGCGGAGGTCGTTGGTTGCTGCATTTGTGAACGAGATCGCCCAAATGGAAGGCGGTGCAGCTCCTCCGCCAATGAGCCAAGCGACTCGCTCCCCGATCGAATACGACTTGCCAGTGCCTGGTCCCGCCAACAAGCGGAGCTGCGGCTTCAGATCATGAGCCGCTGCTTGCTGTACCGCCTTTGATGCGGCTAGTTGTGCTGGAGTGTAGGTCATGTCTATGACGTGACGAACGGTTTGCTTCGAGCGCGCAACCCGACGTCATGCTGTGTCGCAGTCCAAGGGAGCACCTGACGCCAGTCGTGCATGTCTAACGTAGAGCTAAGGGGCGCACCGCCGAATGGCGGAGCGTCCCCTTGAGCACCATGTTATGCGCCGCCTACATGAACTTGCGACGTCGAAATGCGGAAACATCTTCTCTCCGAAGCTCAAACCACTCACCGTTCTTTCGGCGTTCCGAAAAGCGCTGATGCCAATACTGTTCGATTCCGACCGGATCATCAGTTTTTATCGTGTGCACAGTAACGATTCGTTCGGGAAGTTGAATGGCCAGTTCGTACACCCTGCGTCCCGGGGCATTGCTGCGACCGATCTTGTAGTACTTTCCGGACTTGAACAGATAGACGTAGCCCATTGGGACCGTCGCATCATCTTTGACTGGGAGGTCGTCAACTGAGTCAGGCACGGCCAATGGGGCACAGATCGCCTGCACGTCTTCCCAGCCAGGTGACACTTCGCACCAGCTTACAAGCGAAGAAGCCACTTGAGCCTTCCCTCCAAACCGAGCGAACGTATTGTGGCTAGGAAAGTCCGGATCGGTTCGCGCTTTCATTCGCAGTTCCGCTTCGACCGGATAGTGGCCAAGCTCCCGGACAAGACCTGCGAGTTTCTCAAGGAGCTTCTTGCTATCGAACGTAGCCTGTTTCGCGTTCGGTTCGTAACCTGCCTCGCGGACAGCGTCGCTCCATTTGGTCCAAAATCGACCGCTCCAATCGGACTCTCGAATCCCGGTCTCTGTCAGAAATCTCCGCTTACCCAATGGCACGCCACCATTGGCTTCGGCGGTGCGCTTGATCTCTTCGAGTATGTGATTCTTGCTCATTCAGTCCTGAGGCGCATAACGAATAGGGTTTTATCCGCCGTGCGGTAGCATGGCGGATGAAGCCGGTTGGACTGAACCGCTGGATTCAGTGCGACTGGGTTTGGAATTTGAATGCGGTCCGTGGCGCGCTGGGTTACGGCGTGAGGAGAAGCAGGCGCAGGTCGTGCGGGGCATGAGGCGCTCGGATCGGTGTCGGTGGGCCGCCTGCGGCCGCCATCTTGGAACTGCTTGTTAAACGGTAACTGCTACGCGCTCGCGAAGAAACTCGGGTGCGAAGGCTGTACCGTTAGGCCACGTGAAAGAAGGCGCTATTTGGCGCGGCGTGCAGCGTCAAGGGCAATGCCGACGAAGAGCAGCACGACGGCAAGCATGACGATACCGACGAGAATATCCATGGCTATAGCCTCCCAATTTGCTCGATACGGCGCTCGATCTGGCGATGGAGAAGGAAGATGCCCAGGCTGAGCACGACGACACCGACGATGGCAAAGGACAACAGCGTAGGAGTCGCAGTATCAACTGTTGATGCAAGCCACCCGACCAAAGTAATGTCCGTTACCACCATTATTCCCTGCCAGAATCGGAGATAGGCAAGTTGTTCCTTGAGGCGATCGAGATCAGACACAGTGCCTCGTGTGGCTATGAGAAGTAGTACGAGGATACCCCAAAGCCGGACGCGGCACTTTGAGCGACGCAACCAAAATACCCGGAAGCAGGGTTAAGGCGTCCTGGACCACGGTAAGTAGTTGATTCATCATGGTGTCTCCAGGTTACGGGATGCCGTCCCAGGGCGGAACCGAGGCGGCATTCCTTCCGGCAATGCGGCCGGAGACCCCATTCATCAATTGATTCGTGCGATTCGGGTGCGTTGGCTGGAATCGTTTGTCAGGCGCCGCTATGCCTGCGCTCCCAGGACTCGACAGGGCCGGGCACGATGCTGAACAGCGGATGGGGCTCGGGAGAGGTTACACCGCGCCATCTGCGATGTAGTTCTGGATTTCGCGCTCTCAGCTTGCGCAGAAGATGCTGCCACTCGTAGCGAAGTTGACCGGAAGTGCTGCGGATACGGACGGGGCCGCGGACCGGCCCGACCTTGGACCGATTGAAGGCGTAGCCGCGCGACTCGGCCTCGAGGAGAACCCTGCCGAGATAGGCGTTGATCGCTGAGCGGGGCGCGGGATGATCCTGGAAGCGTAGAAGCTGGGGATGATGACGATAGCCCCGGGTCTTGCCCCGCAGCACAGCGCGGGCGAGTAGCGCCTCGCGCCACAGGGCAACGAGACCTTGCGGATCGAGGTACTTGGGATGAAGGGTCCAGAGTCGCACGCGTGCTCAGCGGTGCCCGGAGTTGTGGCGGGCGCCGTCCCAGGCCGCAAGGGCGGCTGCATTTCTTCCGGCGATGCGGCCGGTAACGAAGCACTCGGCGATGTTGCCGCCGGAGAGGTAGAGATGGCCGAAGGAGCTGCCGAGTTCGCCGGCGGCGTAGAGGCGCGGGATCGGTTTTCCCCAGACGTCGATGATGCGCGACTGCGCGTCGTGCACCGGCCCGCCCTGCGTGTTGGATAGTGTCGCCCATACCGGCGCGCCGTAGAAAGGCGGGGTGCGGATGGGGGTCAGGGTGCCGCTGGGCCGGCTGAAATCTCCATCGCGCCCGCTTTCGCACTGCTCGTTCCAGCGCGAAACGCTTGCCATCACCGCTTCCGGCTCGAGCCCGAGCTGGATTGCGAGACCCTCAATCGTGTCGGCGCGTTTCAAAATTCCCAGCTCCACTTCCCTGAGGTTGTCTTCGCTCCAGTCGTAGCGAATGCCCTTGTCGTTGGAAGTCGCCTTGCCAAGCGGGTACATCTTGCGGCCCGCCTCATCGCAGATCATGAACGCGGGGTTGCGCGGGAAGCGCTGCCTTACCGGGTCGAAATGCTGGGTCGGCCGCACCCCCGTGTCCTGGGTGTAGGGCTGGTACTCCGACATGAAGCGCCGGCCGTCCTGGTCGAGCAGGATCCACGCCATCTTCACGCGCGCGCGGTGCTGCTCGCCCGGAAACCAGTCGGGGAAGCGCTTCAGCCGGATCGCATAGGGGTAGCTGGGGTCGGTGTGGCGGAAGCCGCTGGCGCCATGGATGTGCCACATGTGCCACAGCGCGGCGCCGAGGTCCTGCGCCATGCGGATGCCATCGCCGGTGTTGGTGCGTGCGGCGGCGTTCAACACCGGCTTGCCTTCGAGGAACTGCGCCTTCATCTCCGCGTTGCCCTCGAAGCCGCCGCAGGCGAGGATCAGGCCGCGCCGCGCGCCGATGGCGCGTTCGGCGCCGTTCGCCGCGACCCGGATGCCGCGAACTTCGCGCGTCGCGGGATCGGCGATGAGCCGCAATGCCGGCGTGGCAAGCCGGATCCCGATGCCGCGCTTCGCCAGGTGATCGTGCACGATCTTGTAGAGCCTGGGCCCGCCCGGCGCGCCGTTTGCCCAGGGATAGTGTTGTTTCGCATCGAAACCGGGAACGTCCACCACCGTGGTGTGATAGAACGCCTCGTTTCCCGGCAGCGGGTAGTTGGCGCCGACGCGGCGTTTCTCGGGATCGTCACCGCCGCTGGCTGCCTCCGTAACGGAAGTGCTGATGACAGCGCCGTTTATTTTTGCGAGCTCGCGCACGTAGGCTTCGAGCTCGCACATGCCGCGCGCCAGCGCTTCCAGCACGTCGTCCGGCGTGCGGCCGTCGTTGGTCGCCTTGAGGTAGGCGAAGGCGTCTTCGGCGTCGCGCGCACTCCGGACCGCGCCGTAGGAGCAGATCGAGAGCCCGCCGGGCACTTCGGACTTCTCGATCAGCAGGACGGTCGCGCCGGCGTCGGCGGCGGTGATCGCCGCGATGCCGCCGGCGAGCCCGGAACCGACGACGACGACGTCGTGTGTTTCGTCAAAATGCATAGTGCGATCTGCCACAGAGATCACAGAGAACACAGAGGTTACACACAAACTCGCGCGCCCGTTCTCTGCTTTCTCTGTGAACTCTGTGTTCTCTGTGGCTAAATGTTCTGGGGTTTCCTGGCGCGTGTCAGTCGCGCGTATGGACCGTGAATCCAAGCCGGTGCGCGGGCGCGAAATCCGTGAGCACCGATTCGTGGATGGCGCGCAGGTTCCGCCACGGGTCGGCATCGCCGTAGAAGCGCCGCAGGAAGAGGAGGTCGGTCAGCATGCTTTCCATCCAGTCCACGTCGGTGGTATAGCCGACGATGGCCCGGCAGCCCGACCGCTCCAGGAATTCATCCGTGAACCTTCTGCCGCTGGCTCCCGCCAGCACGCTGCAGGCCGCGAAATAGACGAGGTTGTCGTAGGCGCCGCCCCACGCCTCGAATGCTTTGCACAGGCGTGCGGGTCCCAGCCGCGCGAGCGCGGTGCGCACCGTACCCGGGGAGCCATGAAAGGACAGGTAGTAAACCGGGGTATCGAACGCTTCCGGGTCGCTCCACAAGAGCCCGCTGGCGCGGCGCGTGTACGCCACGAGCTGCGTCGGCGACTCCACGAAGCGGTGCGCGATCTTGAGCGAGGGATCGAACTGGGTGGCAAGCCCCTGGAAGAAAGGCTGCACGGATTCGGTCCTGAATGCGCGCGCGCCGTGGTCGCTCCAGTAGGTCTCGAGGCACACCAGCTTGCGCGGCGCGTGGCCGCGCCGGGGCGCTTTTGTTTTCGGCTTGCTCACGCTGAATATCGATTCAGGAAAAAAATATTTTTGCCACAGAGAACACAGAGTTCACAGAGGAAGATCAATATCGTATGACATTTTCAAGCATCACCCATCTGGTGAGTGTGGCGCGCCGAACCGACCCCTTGAATCTCTCTGTGTTCTCTGTGACCTCTGTGGCTGAATTGCAGTTTTCAGGTTAATCGAAGTTGAGAACGCCCGAATGCTTCGGCTCGAACACGATAATGCCACCGAGCGCCGGTGGCAGCTTCACCAGCAGCCGCTGGTTGCCGAGCACGTGCACGGGAATGCCGGATTGTCGCAGGTAATCGCCGGTCGCCGCGATGTCGCTGCTTTTCATTACGGTGCCGGCGATCCATGGCAGGACAGGCGGCGAGACGTCGAGGCGGCGGGGCAGGGTGTCCTGGTCGGCGAAGAGCAGGTAGCCCCGGGTCGTGTCGATGCGCCAGACGCTGCCGCTCACCTGCGCCAGCAGGCCGGTATAGCGCGCGAAACGCTGCGCCGCTTCCTGCGCGTCGGCCACGCCCAGTATCACGCCCGCCAGCCCAACCGCGCGGTTGGCGTGCTCCATCCAGCGCGGCTGCCACAGGAGCTCCGGCGTGTGCTGCTGGCAGAACTGGATGCGGCCTTCCGGCATCGTGCCCGGCGGGACCCGCACCACGGTGAAGCGCGCGGTCTTTTGGCCGTGCTCCGTGTCGATCTCGCGCTGCAGGGCGACCGGATCGAGCGGCGCGAAACCCGATTTTGAGATTCGTGCATGGTCGGCTTCCGGCGCCGCCGTGCCGAAGGCGACGAGATGCGCGCCTGCATAGCGCTTGATCGCGGTGCGCAACTGGTTGGCGATGGGCGTGTCGCCGGTCGGCGTGAGAAATTCCAGGTAGCCGTGCTGCAGCATCATGCAGCGGTTGCCGGTGCCAGCCGGGACCAGCGGGCCGCCCGGCTCGAGCCGGTGGGACTGGGCGGAAAACGGCGTCAGCGTGAAGCCCAGCTTCTCGAGCGCGCTGCTGGCGGCGTCGACGTGCGGCACGAAGTGCGCCACGTGGTCCAGCACCAGCTCGCCAGCAGCAGGAACCTGGATATTAGCCACAGAGAACACAGAGTTCACAGAGAAAAGGACGAATCAACCACCGGAAGGAACGATAAATTATGAGTCTTCTTGGCGCGCTTGTCGTCTTGCGGTTCATGGTTCTTGAGCGCTGAATTCCCGCCTTTTTTTGGTGTCTTGGCGTCTTGGCGCCTTGGCGGTTAAATTTTGTCTTGGCGGTGCTCAGCGGTGGCTCAATAGCCGCGCCGCGGATCGACCCGCCCATGCAGCGGCCTCTTCTTCAGGAACCGCTCCAGATTCTCGAACCACAGGTCGAGCGAGAGATCGACGTAACGCTCGCCGTCGTCGCAGGAGATGTGCGGCGTGATGATGAGATTGGGCGTGTCCCACAGCGGCGACTCCGGGGGCAGGGGCTCGGGCTCCACGACGTCCAGCACCGCGCCGGCCAGCTCGCCGCGCGTTAACTTGTCCGCCAGCGCGTCATGGTCCAGGACCGGCGCGCGCGAGATGTTGATCACGCCGGCGGACGGCTTCATCCGGTCCATGCGGGCGCGGTTCAAGAGGTGCCGGGTCTGCGGCGTGAGCGGAATTGCCAGGACCACGTAGTCAGCCTTTGACAGCAGGCGGTCGAGCGCGGCGGTCTTGTGGACGACGTCCGCACAGGGGATCTTCTTTCCGGTGCGGCTGACGCCGATCACCTTCAACCCGAGCTGCTTCGCCGCGCGCGCGGCACCCTGCCCGAGATCGCCCAGGCCCACGATGAGCGCCGTCTTGCCCCGGATGCCGGGGGAAAACAGCTGCCGCCAGCGGTGCGCGCGCTGGTTGGCGGCGATCTCCGGCATGCGCGAGTTGAGCAGGTGAAAAGCCATGCACATGAACTGCTCGGCCTTGACTCCGTGCGCGCCGTGATTGTTGGTGAAGACCACGCCAGCCGGCAGCCAGTCGAGCGGCAGCAGGCCATCCACGCCGGCGGAAGTGGTGTGAATCCAGCGCAGTTGCGGCGCGCGCCCGGCGAGCCGCTCGCGCCGGGCCGGCACGCCGATCACGATGTCGGCTTCCTGCAGTGCCGCCTCGAGGATGTCGCCATCCCAGCCGATGCTTGCTTCCAGGCGTTTGGCAAGCTTGCGATGCCGCGCGCAGGCGGCATCCCAGCGGGCGCGGGTGAGGTGGAACAATTCGTTCCGCTTGCGCGCGTTCTCAATATGAACGCGAAGTGTTTTTGCTGCCATGTGGGTTAAAAAAACAGAAGCAAATAGACAGGATTAACAGGATTAACAACATCAAGACCAATGCCAAGATCAATCAGTTTGATGTTCTGACTTAGAGCGCCTAACAAATGACCGGCCCTACTCTCTTTACTCCCCTCCTTTTCAAGGAGGGGTGGATGCGAAGCAGACGGGGTGGTTACATGGGCATCTCTTGCTCCCACCACCCCGCTCGCTGGCGCAGGCACCCCCCCGTCCCGCCGCGCTGCATCGCGTCGGGCGTTCGCCGGCTCAAACGTGCGCAGGCACCTTTTTCGAAACCCCGGCTCACCCTCGGGCAGGAGGGGAATTCATTTTGTTAGGCGCTCTTAATCTTGTTAATCCTGTAAATCCTGTCCATTCGGTTCTTTCACTCGGGCTTCGCGGGCGGTTTCGCTGCGAAGGCCGAACCGCGCACGCACAGCCGTCCGCGCGCGTCCTGCCACAGCTTCTCTTCGGTGTGGAGGCGGCCCAGCGCCCGCGCCACGGCCTGGAATTCGTATTCGCCGAAGTGCTCGGCGACTTCCTGGTAGTACTTCGGCTGCGCCTCGATCAGTTTCAGGATCTTGCCGGCAAGCTCGGTGGCGATCCGCTCGTCGTGGCCTGGGCTCTTCGGCGCGGCGTCGGCTTTTCCCCCGGCGTAATCCGCGATCTTCGCGCGGTCGGCGTAAGCGTAGGCGATGCGCTCGAAGCGCTCGCGCGGGATGCCTTCGCCGATGGTCGCGTCGATGCCGACCTTGGCGCCGGTCGGCACCACGCCGGGCGGGGTGACGGCGAGGCTCGGGTCGAGCGGCTTCGCGCGCGCGCCGGGAATCACGATCACGTCCTTGTCGCCCTGCACGCGCGTGGCGATCGCCCATTCGACGTCGGTCGCGTCGAAGACGTCGATGTCGTCGTCCACCACCACGACGTGCTTCAGGTCCTGCGCGGTCAGCGCCGCGAGGATCGCGTTCTTGCCTTCGCCCGCCTGTTTTTTGATGGAGACGATGGCGTGCCAGAAGCCGCAGCCGCCGAGCGTCACGTTGATGTCCTTCACCTGGATGCCGGCGTTCTTCAACGCGCGTCGCAGCGCGGTGTAGCGCGTCGGCGCGGCGAGCCAGGTGTTTTCCCACGGCATGTGCAGCGCGTAGTAAATCGCGTTCTTGCGTCGCGTGATCGCCTTCACCTTGACCAGCGGGTTCCAGTGCAGTCCCCCCATCAGGCGCGTGAACTCGCCGAAACGTCCCTCCGGGTGGGTCCACCCGGTCGGCAGGATCTCGGCTTCCAGCACGATCTCGGCGTTGGCGATGCACGGCATGTCGATGGTTTCGCAGGCTGCGAGCTCGACCGGCGCGCCGCGGATGCCGCCGGCGATCGCCATCTCGTCCACGCCGAGCGGCGCGCGAAAGCCCGAACCCATGATCTCGAACGGGTGCGTGCCGATCGAGATCGAGATCGGGCAGGGGCGGCCGGCTTCAAAGGCGCGTTGCGCGAAGAGGCGCATGTTGTTGGGCGTGACGATGTCGATGCCGGTCAGGTTCTTTTCCTTGACCATGAAGCGGTACATGCCGGAGTTGATGCCGTGCTCGGGGTCCCGCGCGATCACCACGCCGGCGGTGATCATGGGGCCGCCGTCGTAGATCGAGGACATCGGGATCGGCAAGCGGAAAAGGTCCACCTTGTCGCCCGCCTCGATGACTTCCTGGCAGCGGGCGGTCTCGACTTGCTTCGGGGGAATGGGGTGGTCTATGCCCTGCTGGAGTTTGTACTCGATCTCGGGAAAGCCGCTGCAGCCCATCGAGAGCGCGGCGCGCCGGCTGGAGCGGATGATGCCCGACACGACCGGCATGTCGTAGCCGATCACGTCATGGAAGTGGAGCGCGGTCTCAGCCTGGTCCACCAGCGTGGCGATGTGGCGGATGTCCACCGGCTGCCGGATGTCGACGAGCTCCTTCTCGGCGCGCAGCCGGTCGAGGAACTCGCGGAAGTCCTCGCGCTTGAGATCCGGTTTCTCCATCTTCATGAGGGCACTTTTACTCGCCATCCTTCCCCGAGCCCTTGATGCCTTTCCAGCGCTGGATGCGGTCGTGCTTCACGTCGAAGAGATCGAGCACGCGCCCCACCGAGTGGTTGACGAGATCGTCGACGCTGCGGGCGTGGCTGTAGAAGGCGGGGACAGGCGGGAAGATCACGCCGCCCATTTCGGTCACCTGCACCATGTTGCGCAGGTGCGCGAGATTGAGCGGGGCTTCGCGCACCATCAGCACCAGGCGCCGGCGCTCCTTCAGGATCACGTCGGCCGCGCGCGAGATCAGGTTGTCGGAGAAGCCCAGCGCGACGGCCGCGAGCGTCTTCATCGAGCACGGCGCGATCACCATGCCCGCGGTGATGAAGGACCCGCTGGCGATTGAGGCGCCGACATCGCGCACGTTGTGCACTTCGTCCGCGAGTTTGCCGAGATCCTTGCGCGAGAGCTTGTGGTCGTACCAGGCGTTCAACGCGCCGGCGTCGGACACGATGAGGTGCGTTTCCCAGCCGCCGAGCGCTCGTAGCGTCTCGAGGATGCGCACGCCGTAGATCGAGCCGGTCGCTCCGGTCATCGCCACGATCAGGCGCTTTTTCCGGGATCCGGTGGTTTTCTTTGCGGTTTTCATATCAAGCAGACTCTATCCTACACCGTGCGGACGATGAACGGCGGCGTTGCCGACCGTTCGATCGGCCGCAATTAAAGCGGCGCTAATGGCGTCCGCATTTAATGCTATTTCGGCGGAGCAGTAAAGTAAGTTCCCCTCCCGCTCGCCACCAGCGCGCCGTCCTTGTCATAGACGTAGGCTTCGGCAGTCGAATACTGGCTGCCCATGCGGACGACTTTTGCTTTTGCTGTGAGATCGCCGGGCATGGCCGCCTTGTGGAAGTCCACTCGCACGTCGATGGTTGGCACCGGGCGGCCGAGCTGCGCGGCAATCGCGTAGTCAGCGACGGTGTCCACGATCGCGGCGAGGATGCCGCCGTGGGTATAGCGGCGCTCGGGGTTCACCACCCATTCCTCGCGCCAGGTCGCCTTCACCTCGATGCCGTCCGGGCCGCTCTTCAGCACGGTGAAGTTGAGCCACTGGTTGAACGGCCCGCGGGAGATCAGTTCCTGCAGTTTTTCGACGCTTATCGCTTGCTCGCTCATGCGGTTGCTCCATCAAGAAAAGCTGAAACACGAAGGACACCATCCCTCATCCCTTCCCCTTCTCCCGAGTGGAGAAGGGAAGGCTCGAGCCTCCCCTCTCAGCTTGGGAGAGGGGCGGGGGTGAGGATCGACACAAAGGAAATCGAGAAAAGTCATCAAGGCCAGCGTACAGTTGATGGATGGCCGGAGCAAGAACAAGTCACGGCTTTTCGGTGGCGATTTCATTCGCCGTTGTTTTCAGGATCTCGATGAACCGCCGCGCGACGGGGGACAGATAAGCGTCTTTACGATAGCCGACACCGACCTGTCGGATCCACACCAGCCCCTTGACTGGAATTTCCGCCAACCGCAGGCGGTTTGCAACCTGGCGCACGACCCGTCTCGGAGCAATGCCCAGTAAATGGGATGACCCGATCGCCTCAAGCCTGATCTGCATCGGGCCGCCCACCAGGGTGACATGGGGAGGAGCGAGGCCGTTGTCTTCAAACATTCGATGCATCCATTTGAATAGAGCACCGTCGAGTGTCGCAAGCGCCCACCCTTCCTGCGCGAGATCGGCGATCTCTACCCGCTGAAGCCTCGCCAGCCGATGATCGGCGGAGGCGTAGACGACAAACGCGTCCTCAT